>NZ_JBEXKX010000021.1:0-6855 GCF_040609695.1 Amycolatopsis sp. NPDC004625 | reverse complement strand
CCCGGCCCGGCCCCCCCCCCCGCGCCCCCCGGCGGGGGGGGGGGGGTGTTTCTTTGTGGCCCCAACACACCCCCAACAACCCCCCCCCCACCACCGGGGCAGCGGCACGGCCACCGCCCCGGTGAAGCGCGGCGTCTCGGCCTCGTCGAGCATCGCCGCCGCGACCGTCTCGCGGCTGATCGTCGCCGTGAGGTCGAACGGGGGTGCCGCGTCCAGCCCCACCGTGCGCCGGCTCGCGCTTTCCGGGCCGTCGTCGAGCATCCCGGCGTGGAACACCGTGCCGCCCGCCGCGAGGATCGTGCCGTCGGCTTCCACCTTGTCGGCGAGCCGGTCGCCCAGCACCTTCGCGAGCACTTCGGACCCGGGGCTCGCGGACGGGCCCGTCCCGAACGCCCCGAGCCAGATGATCCGCCGGGGCCCGGCCGCGACGACGGCCTTGGCGCCGGCCGTGAGCACGCCGGCCCGGTCCGTGCCGAGCGCGGACAGGACCACCGAGTCCGGCCCGATGACGGCCGCGAGGCTCGCGGCGTCTTCGACGTCTCCCGCCACCAGCTGCGCGCCGGGGACCGCGATGCGCCCGGGGTCACGGGCGATCGCGGTCACGATGTGCCCGCGCTGCACGGCTTTCCGCGTCAACGCGAGCCCGGTCCGGCCCGAGGCCGCGAGGATCGTGAGGTTCATACCGGCCACGCTAGGGACGCCGCCGCGGTACTTCAAATGCCGAGTCCGCAACGGACGGTTTACCGGAACGCAAGGGGTCAGTGGCGGGCCCCGGTCAGCGGCGCCGGGGTGTAGCGGAGGTAGCGCCCGGGGGCACCGAGGGCGGCCGCGGCCGCGTTGAGCCGTTCGGGCCGCAGGTCGGGCCAGTGGCCGGTTTCGACGCGCGACTCGAGGGCGTGCAGGGCGGCGATGGTCTCCGACGGCTGGAAGGCGCAGTGCCCGGCTGCGTCGACGAAAGCCTGGCGCAGCAACGATTCCCGGCCCGCGGCGCGGACCCGGTGGGCGTACCGGTTCTCCTGTTCGACCGGCACCAGGTGATCCGCGACCGTGTGGACGGTCAGTTCGGGCACCCGCAGCCGGCCGGTCGCCGCCGAGGTCCGGGCGAGCGTGGCGACGGCGCCGGGATCGGCCGTGACGTCCGCGTGCCGGGTCAGCTCGGCGAGGTCGGTGTCGAGGTCGAGCCCGGCCGCGCGGTACAGCGCCCGGACCTGGCGGGCCAGCGGGCTGCCGGCCAGCAGCGCGCGGTAGTCCACACCCGCGTCGGCCGCGCTGTTCCCGCCCGCGGCGAGTTCGATCTGGTAGCGGCCGGACAGGACGAAACCGAGCACGAACTGCGTCAGGGCCAGCTGCTGTTGCTGCTCCTGGCCCGCGTAGTCGGCGGGGCCGGGCGGGGCGGTCCCGGTCAGCCACGGCGGCGTGTTCATGAGCGCGGCCCCGAGCGCGGTCCGGGCCCGGCCGGCCGCGGAGCCCTGGGCGTCGGCGACGATCTTCGTCAGGGCCGCCCCGGCCGCGCTCGCCTCGTCGGCGCTCGCGTACCGGACGAGCTTCACCGACTGCGCGGGCGCGAGCAGCCGGGAAAGCGCATACTCGCCGTCGAGCTGGTAGTCGTTGAGGTTCAGCGCGCCGGCCACCAGGCCGCACGTGGTGAGCACGCCGTCGAGCCGCGGGTGGCCGGACTCGCCTTCGAGCGCGCTGACGAGCCCGCCCATCGACGTGCCCCACGCGATGGTCCGGCGGGGCTCGCCGATCCGGTGCGCGAGCTCGCCGAGCGAGGCGAACTGGTCGTGCACGGCCGAGCCGAGGGCCCACCACGACGGGCCGCTGTAGGACGAGCCGACCAGCGCGTACCCGGCGTCGAGCAGCGCCTGCCCGGTCGCGGCGTCCGGCGCGTTCTGCGCCACGAGCGGGCCGAAGCCTTGGCTGTAGAGGATGACGGTCCCGTTCCAGGCCGGCGGCACGTCGGCCACCCAGCTCGCGCCGTCCGGCAGCTGCCCGGTGTAGTGCACGGCGGTGGCGGCGTGCGCCGGACCGGCGGTGGTCAGGCCGAACGCGGTCAGCGTCGCCGCGAAGAGCGCGCCGAGGCGGCGGAGGCTCATGCCCGGTTTCCTTCCGGTCGCGCGGGTTCGGGTGCCGTCACGTCCGGGCTCAGGTCGCGGCGGTGGGTTTCCCGCAGCGCCAGCACGCAGACGGCGGACAGCAGGCAGAACGCGGCGATCGTCCACGACACCGGGGTGGTCGACGGGCCGTTGGCGCGCTGGAGCTCCGCGAAGATCAGCGGCGCGAACCCGGCGCCGAGCCCGGCGAGCTGGTAGCCCAGCGACGCGCCGGTGTACCGGTTCCCGGTGGTGAACAGCTCCGTGTACAGCGCGGCGAGCGGGCCGTACATCATCGGGTGGACGACGCCCTGCCCGATCACCAGCGCGAGCACGAGCAGCAGCCCGCTTCCGCTGCGCACCATGGGGAACAACGCGAACCCGAACGCCGCCATCACGACCGCGCCGGCCAGCACGACCGGCCGGCGGCCGATCCGGTCGGACAGCGCCGACCACAGCAGGATGCCCGCCACCGCGCACGCCGACGACAGCGTGAGCGCGTTCAGCACCTCCTGCCGCGGGTGCCCGTGCTGGACGCCGTAGGCGAGCACGAACGTGGTCAGCGTGGCCTGGACGACGAACGCGGCGAGGCCGACGCCGACGCCGAGCAGCAGCACCCGCGGGTGGTCCCGCAGGACGGCGACGACCGGGATCCGCCGGCGTTCTTCCTTGCGGGCGGCCAGGAACGCGGGGGTCTCCTCGACCCGCGACCGCACGAACAGGCCGACCGCGAGCAGGACGATGCTGAGCAGGAACGGGATCCGCCAGCCCCAGGCGAGGAAGTCGGCCTCGGAGGTGAGCGCGGCGGTACCGGACATGACGAGCGTCGACACGACCATGCCGCTCGGCGCGCCGGCGTTGGTGAAGCCGGCCCACAGGCCGCGGCGGGACCGCGCGTGCTCGGCGGACATCAGCACCGCGCCGCCCCACTCGCCGCCGACCGAGATGCCCTGCACCACCCGGAGCAGGACCAGGCCGAGGGGCGCGACCGGCCCGATCTGGTCGTAGCCGGGCAGGAGGCCGATGAGGAAGCTCGACACGCCCATCAGGGTCATGGTCAGCACGAGCATCCGCTTGCGGCCCAGGCGGTCGCCGAAGTGCCCGAAGAGCAGGCCGCCGAGCGGGCGGGCGAGGTAGCCGGTGGTGAACGTGCCGAAGCTGGCCACCGTGGCCAGCGCCGGATCGAGGTCGGCGAAGAAGACCTTGCCGAAGACCACCGCGCTGGCCGTGGCGTAGAGGAGGAAGTCGTAGTACTCGATCAGGCTGCCGAGGAAGCTGGACGCGACCGCTCTGCGGAGCTGCGTGCTCATGGGGCTCACCCTCGTCGGTGGGGGCGGTGCGGCGGGAGCAGGTTCGTCCGCGGGCGGACGACGGGGGACCGGGCCCCAACGTTAGTCAGAGCCATGACGGCCGTCAACATTCTGCACAACATCAAATGAGCCCGGCCCGGGGTTACGCTGACGCTCGTGGCGCACCTCGACGAGACCGGCTCCGGACCCCGCCCGAAGTCCGTCATGCTCACGTTCCTGGGCATCCACCTGCTCGGCCGTCCCGCGGCGATCTATTCGGGCAGCGTGATCGACGTGTTCGGCCGGGTCGGCGTCTCCGAGGAGGCGGTCCGGTCGACGCTGACCCGCATGGCGGGCACCGGGTTGCTGACGCGCCACCGCCACGGGCGGAAGGTCCACTTCGGCCTGAGCGAGCGCCTCGCCGCGGTCCTCGAAGACGGCCGCCGGCGCATCTGGGAGACGGGCGCGGTCAACCGGTCCGCGGGCGGCGGCTGGACCCTGGTCGCGTTTTCCCTCCCGGACACCCGCCGCGGCGACCGCCACGACCTCCGCCGCCAGCTGACGTGGGCGGGCTTCGGCCTGCTGCAGAACGGGTTGTGGGTCGCCCCGGGCCCCCGCGACGTCACGGCGATCGTGGAGCAGCTCGGCCTCGACGGGCACGTCACGGTCTTCTCGGCCCAGCCGGCCGAGCCCGCATCTTTGGTGGACAAGGCGTTCGACACGGCGACGATCGCCTCGCGCTACCAGGACTTCCTGGAGAAGTGGGACGCGGGCAAGCCGACGTTCCCGGACGACCTGACCCACCAGCTGATGCTGCACACGGACTGGCTCCACGTGGTCCGCCGCGACCCGCACCTGCCGGCCGAGCACCTGCCCCGCGACTGGCCGGCGATCCAGGCGGAGACGGTGTTCCGCAAGCTCGACGAAGACCTGCGCGACGGGGCGGCCGCGCTGGCCGCGGAGACACTGGAACTGCTGCCGATCTAGGTCGCCGGGTAGGTGTGCAGGCCCCGGCCCGTCTTGCGGCCCAGCCGGCCGGCCTCGACCAGGTCGGTCAGCAGCGGGCACGGACGGTACATCGGGTTGCCCGTGCAGTCCAGCAGGACCACCAGCGTGTCCAGGATGACGTCGAGCCCGATGAGGTCGGCCGTGCGCAGCGGGCCCATTGCGTGGCCGAAACAGTTCTCGAAGACCTCGTCGACGGTGAGCGCGTCGGCGATGCCGTCGCCGACCGTTGCGATCGCCTCGTTGATCGTTGCCATCAGCACGCGGTTGGCGACGAAACCCGGGCCGTCGGCGACCACGATCGCGCGTTTGCCGATGGCCGCCAGCAGGTCCGTCGTCGCGTCGAGGGTTGCGGTGCCGGTCGCTTCCGCGCGGACCACCTCGACCGTGTCCTTGAGCGGGGCCGGGTTCATGAAGTGCGTGCCGATCACCCGGTCCGCGCGGGCCGTGGCGGCGGCGAGCCGGCCGATCGGCACCGCGGACGTGCAGGACGCGAGGACCGTCCCGGCGGGACACAGCCGGTCCAGCTCGCCGAACAGGCTTTCCTTCACCCGCAACCGTTCCGCGGCGCACTCCACGACGAACTCGCTGCCGCCGAGGTCGCCGAGCCGGCCGGTCCAGCGGATCCGGTCCGCCACCCCGGCCGGCGGCCGGGCCCCGCCCAGCAGCGCGGCCATCCGCAGCCCGGCGCGGACGCGGTCCGGCCCGCGGGCGAGCGCCCCCGGATCCCGATCCGCGACGACGACGTCGTGCCCCGCCGCGGCGAAGCACTGCGCCACGCCGGTGCCCATCACGCCTGCGCCCACCACGCCGATCTTCACCGGTTCCTCCCGTCGACGATCCGGACGTGCCCGGGCGCGACCGGTGGCGGTCGCCGCGGGTCGAAGACGAGGCGGCCTTCGGGACCGGGCTCGAACCCGGCGAACCGCAGCGTCACCAGCATGATCCGGTTGGCGTCGGTGGGGACGAACCGGGCGACCGGCCGCCGTCCTCGCGCGAGGACGTCCCGCACCAGGTGGCCGAGCAGGACCGTGCCGATGCCGCGGTTGAGCACCCGGCACGACGTCAGCAGCAGCTCCAGGACGACGTCGGGACCGGCTTCGCGCAGCACGGCGAGCCCGACGGTGCCGTGCGCGCCGAACCGGTCGGCCACGTCCGCGACGAGCACCTCGTGCCCTCGCGACGCGCACAGCTCGCGCAGCTGCCCGGCGTCGAGGGTGCGGCCGGTGGTGTTGAGCTGGTGGGTGCGGAGGGTGAGTTCGTGCGCGCGGGCGAAGTCGGCCTCGGCGGCCGCGCGCACGGTCATCGTGAGCCCGAGCGAGGCGAGGAACTCCGAGGGTGGGCCGGGGAACGCGCGTTCCGCCGCGGCGCGGTCCCGTTCGGTGAGGTACCGGTGCCGACGGAGGCGGGCCTCGTCGGTCACCTGCTCGGGCCGGAACTCGGCCAGCGCCGCGAGTTCGCCGACCCGCTCGGCGGGGTAGCAGCGCACCATCGGCAGCGCGGCGGCGACTTCGGCGCGCTCGGCCGGGTCGTTGTCGGCGAAGGCGACGGTGTCCAGGCCGATGCCGAGGTCCGCGGCGATGCGGCGGATCGACGCGGACTTCTCGCCCCAGCCGACCTCGAACGCGCAGAACAGGTCGGTCAGGCCGTGTTCGGCCAGGTGCCCGGCGGCGCGCGCGAGCTCGCCGCGGCCCGCCACCGCGTGCAGGATGCCCCGGCGGTCCAGCGTGTGCAGCGCGTCGAGCGCGGCGGGGAACGGGCGCGGCCGGTCGCCTTCGAGCACGACGCCGTCCCAGAGCGTGTCGTCCAGGTCCCAGACCAGGCACTTGACCGTCTTCACGGCCGCCACCGCAACGCGTACCCGCCGAGCTGCTGTTCGGCGACCTCGTCGGCGCCTTCGATGATCCGCATGACCTTGGCGTCGCGGAAGAACCGGCCCACCGGGCTGTCCGCCGCGCAGCCGGCCGCGCCGAGGACCTGCCCGGCCCGGTCGGCGACCGCCGCCGCCGCGCCGGCCGCGACGTACTTGGCCAGCACGGTCCCGGCCACGGCGCCCGGATCGCCGCCCGCCCGCAGGGCGGCCGCGCGGGCGCACACCTCGCGCGCGGCCGTGACGTCGGCGAGGCTGCGGCCGAGCAGGGCGCGCACCGCCTGATGCCCGGCGAGCCGCGTGCCGCCCTGGACGCGGTCCGCGGCGTGCCCGGCGGCCGTGCGCAGGCACGTCTCCGCCAGGCCGACGCAACCCCAGGCGACGGTGAACCGGCCGTGGTCCAACGCCGTCGCCACGACGTGCGACAGCCCGAACCCCGGCGGGGCGAGCAGGTTCCCGGCCGGGACGGTGACGTCGTCGAACCGGACGTGGGGGGGCGGGGGCGCCCCCCGGGGCCCCGGGGCCCCCCCCCCCCCCCCCCCCCCCCCCCGCCCGCCCGGCGCGGCCGGCGCCGGGCCCGGGGGGCCCCCGGGCCGGG
>NZ_JBEXKX010000020.1:0-161731 GCF_040609695.1 Amycolatopsis sp. NPDC004625 | reverse complement strand
ACCCGGCCCGGGTCGTCCCTCTGGAGCCCGGGGGCGGGGGGGTCGCGCGGGGGGTTCGTGGTAGTGTATGGGGGTGTTATCCCCATCCTAACCACTCACGACCAGCTGCGGCAGGGGTGGAAAGCCGGCCTGGGAGTTCGATGCAGGTCCTGGCGTTCCTGTCCGGTACTCACTGCGGCGGCACGAGTTTGTGGCGGTAGGCGTAGACCACCGCGTGCACCCGGTCGGGCAGGCCGAGCTTGCTCAGCACCCGCGACACGTGCGTCTTCACCGTCTCCTCGCCGACGTGCAGCTTCCGCGCGATCTCCGCGTTGCTGCAGGCGCCCGCGAGCAGCAGCAGGACCTCGCGCTCGCGGGAGGTCAGCCGGGCCAGCTCGGGTGGTTCGGCCGCCGGTTCGAGGACCGTCGCGAACTTCGCCACCAGGCGCCGCGTCACCGACGGGTCGATCAACGCGTCGCCGCGGGCCGCCACGCGCATGGCCGCCACCAGTTCCTCCGGCGCGAGGCTCTTCAGCAGGAAACCGCTCGCGCCCGCCCGCAGCGCGCGGTAGACGTACTCGTCGGCGTCGTACGTCGTCAGCACCAGCACGCGGGTGTCGTTGCCCGGCGCGGACAGGATCGCCTCGGTCGCGGCGAGGCCGTCGAGGCGGGGCATCCGCACGTCCAGGACCGCGACGTCCGGGCGCAGGCGCGCGGTTTCGGCGACGGCTTCGCGGCCGTCGGACGCCTCGCCGACGCACGTGAAGTCGGGCTGGGTGTCGAGGAGCGCGCGCATCCCGGACCGGAACATCGCGTGGTCGTCGGCCAGCAGGACGCGGATCATGTGCTCTCCACCGGGAAGGTCGTGCGCAGCTGCCAGTGGCCGCCGCTTTCGCCGTAGGACACCTGGCCGCCGAACAGGGTGACGCGCCGGCGGATGCCCGCCAGCCCGCGGTGCGCGTGCTCGCCCCCGGCCGGGCGGTTCGCGCGCAGGCCGTTGGTCACCGTGAGCACGACCTCGGTGCGCCCGTGGTTCAGCTCGACCTCGACCGGCCCCTGGCCGTGCCGCAGGGCGTTGGTCAGCGCTTCCTGCGCGATCCGGTAGAGCGCGACGTCCAGGGAACCCGGCAGCTCGCGCGGCTCGCCGAGCAGCGTCAACCGGGTGGGGAGGCCGGCCGCGCGGACCGTCTCGGCCAGCTCGTCGAGGTTGTCGAGCCCGGGCTGCTCGGCGTTGGGTTCGGCGTGCAGGAGGTCGAGCAGCCGGCGCAGGTCGGCCATCGCCGAGCGGCTCGCGGACTCGACCGCGCCGAGCGACTTCCGCACCGGCCCGTCGCCGTCGGGCAGGCCGAGCCGGGCGGCGCCGGCGTGCACGCCGATCGCGCTGACGTGGTGGGAGATGACGTCGTGCAGGTCGCGCGCGATGGTCGTCCGCTCTTCGAGGACGGCCCGGCGCACGGCCTCTTCTTCGTGCTGACGGCGTTCGTCGGCTTCGCGTTCGAGGTCGGCGATGTAGGCACGCCGGGCCGTGGTGTACCGGCCGACCAGCCACGGCAGCAGCGCGGAGACGCCGACGTTGATGCCGATCAGCCGCCAGTCGCCCGCGACGCGCCCGCCGCCTTCGAGGCAGCCGGCGGTGACGCCGGCGAGCAGGGCGCCGAGCGAGAGCACGGCGGGCCGCGGCCGCAGCCAGGCGCCGGCGCGGTAGCCGGCGATGAGGATCCCCGCGTTGTTGCCGGTGACGTACCACTGGCAGGTGCACAGCAGCACCGGCGCTCCGGCGAAGAGCACGGCGTGCGCGAGCGCAACCCACCCGGAGTACCGCGCGGCCCCGGCCAGCGCGGCGTTGACGGCCACCCCGCCGAGCAGCACGACCCAGGCCGCCCACCCGCCGTCGGGCAGGGGACCGCGGAGGAGGAAGAGGGCGGCGTCGCAGACCACGCAGACGAGCGCGACCAGCAGGGACTGCCGCCGCAGCGACCCTCTGATGTCCGGCACCCCGCAACTGTGCCCTAACCGGCGGGCCGGAAGCGACGCGCCGGCGGATCCGGCCGCCTAAGCTGGGGTGATGAGGCGGTGGATCACCCTCGCGGTCGGGGTCGTGCTCGTGCTCGTCGGCGCCGTCTGGGTGCTGCAGGGCATCGGTGTCATCACCGGGAGCTTCATGACCGGGCAGAAGCTCTGGTTCCTCATCGGGCTCGTCGCGTTCCTGGTCGGCGTGGTGCTGGTGGCGGCGAACCTGACCCGGCGGAAACCTACTTCGTGAAGATCTCGAAGATCGGGTAGCCCGGCGCGATCTCGCGCAGCTTCTCGTCCGAGGCCTTGGCGTCGACGCCGTCGAAGAACACGCCGACCTCGAACTTCCAGCGCTTGAGGTACGCGCGGAGGATGCCCGGCTTCTCGTCGTCGGCCAGCTCGCGGAAGGTGAACGTCTCGACGCGGCGCCCGACGCGCAGCGTCCCCTGCCCCGCCGCGCGCAGGTTGCGCACCCACTGCGTCTCGCCGCGCGGGGCGACCAGGTAGCGGACGCCGTCGACGGTCAGCAGGTTGACCGGGACCGAGCGCGGCTCGCCGCTCTTGCGGCCGACCACCGTCAGCACCCGGCTGCCCCAGACGCTCACGCCCAGGTTGGTCAGCTTCGCGACCAGCTCGTTGAAGGCGTTGGTCGACTTCTTCGGCTTGATGTAGCGGGTCTCGTTCACGGTGTCCTCCGAAGGTTGGGAGAGCAGTGCTCTCGGTTAAGAGCAGTGAACACGAGAGCGCCGCACTCTGTCAAGAGCACTGCTCTCTTTTGTGCGCACTGCTCTCGTCGTGGCACACTGATCCGCATGACCACCTCCCGCACCGCACGCGAACGTGCCCGCGCCGAACTGACCCAGGAGATCAAGGACGAGGCCCGCCGCCAGCTCGCCGAGGTCGGCGCGCACGGGCTGTCGCTGCGCGCGGTGGCCCGGGAGCTGGGCATGGTGTCGTCCGCGATCTACCGGTACTTCCCGAGCCGCGACCGGCTGCTGACCGACCTGATCGTCGACGCCTACAACGCGATCGGCGAAGCGGCCGAACAGGCGGACCCGGGCCACGACGCCGCCCCCCGCGACCGGTGGCTGGCCATCTGGCAGGGCACCCGCGACTGGGCCCGCACGCACCCGCACGAGTACGCGCTGATCTACGGCTCGCCGATCCCCGGGTACGCGGCCCCGCAGGACACCGTCGTGCCGGCCTCCCGCGTCGCGCTCGCCCTCGTCAAGACGCTCACGCACACCGAGCTGCGGAACATCGACGGCGAAGTCCCGCCCGAGCTGCGCGCCCAGGCCGAGACGCTCACGAAGGCCCTCGGGATCCTCGCCGGCCCCGAAACCGTGTCCCGGCTGCTGATGGCGTGGACCCAGCTGTTCGGCGCGATCAGCTTCGACCTGTTCGGCCAGTACGTCGGCAGCGTCGACCCGGCCGACGCGTTCTTCGCCCACTCGGCGAAGCGGATGGCGGAGTTCGTCGGCCTCTAGGCTGAGGCGCTGAGGCGGGAAGTCCAACGGCGGAAGGCGGCGCGACGTGACGGGGTGGGCCGGGAAGGTCGGCAGGATCCGGGTGATCGGCACCGGGGTGATGGGCCGCGGGATCGGCCAGCTGGCCGCGACCGCGGGGGTGACCGTCGAGCTGGCCGACGTCCGGCGCGAGGCCGTCACCGAGGCCGTCGCGTACGTCGGCGGGATGATCGACAAGCTCGCCGCCAAGGGCAAGCTGGGCGAGGACGCCCAGGCGGTCAAGGACCGGCTGGTCCCGGTGGACGCCCCCGACGCCCCCGCCGAGGGCGTCGACCTCGTGATCGAGGCCGTCCGGGAAGACCTCGCGACGAAACGCGCCCTCTTCGCCGGCCTCGAGCGCGTCTGTCCACAGGAGACGGTCTTCGCGACGAACACGAGTTCGCTGTCGGTCACCGAAATCGCCGCCGAACTGGCCGACCCGGGCCGGCTGGTCGGCCTGCACTTCTTCAACCCGGTGCCGCTGATGCGGCTGGTCGAGGTCGTCCCGGGCGCGCGCACGCACGACTGGCTGCCCGGCCAGGCGCTCGAGCTGGTCCGGAGCTGGGGCCACGAGCCGGTGCTGGCGAAGGACGCGCCCGGCTTCCTGGTCAACCACGCCGGCCGCGGCCTGAACACCGAGGCGCTGCAGGTCCTCGCCGAAGCGCTGGCCGAGCCCGCCGACGTCGACCGCGTCGCCCGGGACGTGCTCGGCCTCAAGCTCGGCCCGTTCGAGCTGCTCGACCTCACCGGCCTCGACGTCTCGCACGCCGTGCTGGAAAGCATCTGGAGCGGCTTCCACGGCGACCCCCGGCTGCGGCCGTCGTGGCTGACCCGGCCGCGGGTGGCCGCCGGGTTGTTCGGGCGCAAGAACGGCGAGGGCTTCTACTCCTACGCCGACGGCAAGCAGCAGGTCGCCGACGAGCCGGCGGCCCCGCCGAAGCCGTCGAGCCCGGTGTTCACCGCGGACGAGCACCTCGCGCGGGTGCTGTCCGCCGCCGGCGTGCAGGTGGTGTCGGACGCCTACCCCGACGCCGTCCTGCTCGTCCCGCTCTACGGCGAGTCCACAGTGGACGCCGCCGGCCGCGCCGGGCTGCCGCTGGACCGCGTCGCCGGCGTGGACCCGCTCGGCGGCTACGAACGCCGCCTGACCATGTCCGTCCACCCCGGACTCGACCCGGCGGCGGGCCGCGCCGCCTGGGGCGCGCTGGCCGCGACCGGCCACCCGGTCACCGTCGTCCGCGACGGGCCGGCCCCGATCGCGCAGCGGCTGCTGGCGTCGATCGTCAACACGGCGTGCTTCATCGCGGGCCAGCACCTGGCCACCCCGGCCGACATCGACACGGCGGTCCGCCTCGGCCTCGGCTATCCGCGCGGCCCGCTGGCCTGGGGCGACCTCGTCGGCGGCGACGTCGTGCTGCGCATCCTGCGCGGCCTCGCCGCGGCCACCGGCGACCCCCGCTACCGGCCGAGCCCGTGGCTCACCGAGCGCGTCGCCCTCGGCCTGCCGCTGGCGACGACGGGGACGACACCGGCGGACCTGTGAACGAAAACGCGGGCCGGCTCCTCCAGGAACCGGCCCGCGTTCGTGCGGCTCAGCCTCACCAGGGGCGGTCGACCGCCCCGGTGGCGAGGGTGAACGTGATGTAGCCGCCTTCGAAGTCGCTGCGGTACACCCCGTTCGTCACGTACTCGTCGGTCCGCGGGTAGTGCAGGTAGGAGTACTCCCACCCGAGCGCCGCCCACCGCTTCCGGATCTCGCCCTTCACCATGTGCGCACCGGTCGCCACGGTGTAGTAGATCGAGCCACCGAGGGTGAAGTGGTTGTAGCGGCCGCGGCCGTCCGGCGTGCCGAGTTCGTCGGTGGCCGGGTAGCCGAGACCACGCTCGTAGTCCAGCGCCGCCCACTTCTTCCGGATCTCACCGTAGATGGCGTGCGCGCCGGTCGCGGACGTGTAGTAGATCGAACCGACGTTGCCACCCTTGACGAAGTGGTTGTAGCGGCCGACGCCGTCCGGCGTGCCGAGCTCGTCGGTCGTCGGGTAGCCGAGACCACGCTCGTAGTCCAGCGCCGCCCACTTCTTCCGGATCTCACCGTAGATCGTATGCGCGCCCGTCGCGGACGTGGAGTAGATCGAACCCACGTTGCCGTTGTTGACGAAGTGGTTGTACTGCGCCACCCCGTCCGGAGTGGTCGCGGTGTCGGACGTCGGCGGGCCGAACGCGTTGGACCCGCCGATGGCGAGGTACTTGTCCAGCACCGGGCCGGTGACGTAGACGGTGCCGCCGACGGGGCTCCAGTACAGCCGGCCGTTCGCGTAGGCGCGGTAGTGCACCGGGCCGTCGGTGACCTCGAACGACGTCGGCAGGCCGAGCTTCGCCCGCAACGCCGGGTCGCCGTCGTAGCGCTGGTCGATCGGGGTCGCGTAGTTCGCCGTCAGCGTCAGGTCGCTCGATCCGACGGTGACGACCCACGTCGTGTCCGACGGTCCGCCCTGCCAGCCGGTGAACTTCGAGACGCCGTCGACGCCCAGCGGCGCGGCTTCGACGTCGAAGGACGCGCCTTCGGTGACCATGGCCGAGCTGACGCCGCCCTCCACCGGGATGCTCAGCGCCGCGGGCTGCGTGCTGAGCAGGGTGATCCGGTGCTGGCGCGGCATCGCGGTGTACGTCCGGGACGTGGTGACGCCCGCGCTGTCGGTCACCGTCGCGGTGAACTCCATCCGGGAGTCCGGGTGCTCGGTGAACGGCTGTGCGAAGGTCGCGCCGGTGCCGCCGACGCCCGGGTGCGCGTGGCAGGTCGCCTCGCTCGGGCAGTGCCGCACCGCCGTGGTCCAGGTGACCGGCAGCGCGCCGTCCTCGGCGTCGGTCGCGCTCGCGCTCAGCGCCACCTGCTGGTCCACCGCGAACGTCGCGTCGTCCCGGGGCGCGGTCAGGGTGAGCTCGGGGGTGTGGTTGCCGGGCGCGACCGTGATGGTGGCCGAGCCGGTGGCGCCCAGCGGGTCCCGGACGGTCAGCTTCGCGGTGAACGAGCCGGTGCCCGCCGCGTACGGGTGGGTCACCTTCGGGCCGGCGTCGGCCAGGACGTTGCCGTCGCCGAAGTCCCAGTCGTACTTCAGCGCGTCGTTGTCGTAGTCGACCGAGGACGAGCCGTCGAACGAGACCGTGCGAGTGTCCGGGTCGGTCGTCGTCGTGGCCTTCGCGACCGGCGCGGTGTTGCCGCCCGAGTAGCTCAGCCGCCGCAGGCTGCCGGAGAGGATGTCGGCGTAGACGATGTCCCCGTTCGGCGCCGCGGCGAACTTGACCGGGCCGCCGATGCCGGTGAACACCGGCGGGTTCTCCGGGGCCTGCGTGAGCTTGCCCTGGTCGTCGTAGCGCAGGGTCCAGATCTTGTTCGTCACGTAGTCGCCGAAGAAGTACGAACCGCGGTAGGACGCCGGGTAGCTCGATCCGTTGTAGACGATGCCGCCGGTGACGCTGTTGCCCTGCATGGCACCGCTGCCGTGCTGGTAGGTGAAGATCGGCGGCTGGTTCGCCACGCCGGTGCACTGCGCGAGCGTGCTGTAGCCGGACGTCGGGTCGTTGCCCTCCCAGCACGGCCAGCCCTGGTTGGAGCCGCGCTGGACGACGTTGACCTCTTCCCACGTGTTCCAGCCGACGTCACCGGCGACCGGCAGGCCGAGGTTCGGGTCGATGCTGAACCGGAACGGGTTGCGGAAGCCGCGCGCGAACACCTTGCTCGCGGTCGACCCCGGGTTCGTCCCGTCGTAGTACGGGTTGCCCGGCACGCCGTTGCCGTCGGCGGTCAGGTGCAGGATCTTGCCGTTCGGGCTGGTGATGTCCTGGGCGCGCAGCGCGCCCGGGTCGACCTTGCGGAAGTCGCCGTTGTCGCCGATCGACAGCCAGAGCGTGCCGTCCACGGCCGCGACGACGCCGTCGATGCCGTGGACGTTGGAGATGCCCGGCACCTCGAACACCGTCCGCTCGCCGGTCAGCCCGGCCGGCGCGCCCGCCGCGTCCAGGGTCACCGTGAACCGCGCCAGCCGCATGACGAAGCCGGTGCCGACGTTGATCGAGCGCGTCAGGTAGATGGTGTGCGACGTCGCGTAGTCCGGCGCGATCGCCAGCCCGACCAGGCCGAGGTCCTCGTTGGTGCGGACCGCGAGCGTCGCGAGCGTCCGGCCCGCGCCGTCGGCCGGCAGCCAGCGGACGGTGCCGCCCTTGCCGATGACGAACGCCGAGTTGTCCGGCAGGTAGGCGAAGTCGGTGAGCGGGTCGTCCCCCAGACCCGTGGCGGTGTCCTGCAGGACGAACCCCGGCGGCAGGGTCGCCGCCGATGCCACCCCCGTGGACACGACCGGCAGCAGCGCCCCCGTCAGAACCGCCGCCACCAGCAGGTGGCGTAGTGCGCGAAGTTTTCGCAAGGCCATCTGGCCCCCCTTCCCAAGCGATCATCTATCGCGGGGGAAGGGGGGCCAGTTGCAGTCCGCGGGTGGATTTTACCCGACCGTGAGCTACGGTCCGTGATCGTTCGGACGCCGTTACGGAACGACCTGCACGACGTCGCCGACGTGCAGCGTGTTGAAGAACTTCAGCGACGCGCCCGCCGACAGGTGGATGCAGCCGTGCGAGTACACCGAAAGGCTGCCCTGGTGGAAGGCGTCGCCCGGGTAGAAGAAGACCGAGTTCGGCATTTCCGCGTTGTCGAATTCCTTCGACAGGTGCATCTTTTCCTTGGAGTACACGTGAAACGTGCCGGTCGGCGTCGGGTTGCTCTTGCGGCCCGGCAGCATCGGCACCGGGCCGTAGACGACCTGGCCGCCCTGCAGGATCCACGCCTTGTGCGCCGAGAGATCGACGCAGGCGGCGGTGCCGGCTGCCGCGGCGGCCGCCGCGCACGGGACACCGGGGTCCGGCTGCGGCTGCGGCTTGGGCGCCGGGGTCGGCTTGGGCTTCGGCTTGGCCGAGGTGCTGGTCGGCGTCGGCTTCGGCGTGGTGGAAGCCGGGGTGGTCGTCGCCGGCGCGGCCGTCGTCGTGGTCGTCGCCGGTGCCGGGGTGGTGCTGGAGGTGGTCGGCGTCCCGCCGCCGGTGCCCGCGGCGACGGCCCCGCCGCCCGCGTTCGCCGTGGGTGCCGCGCCCCCGCCGGAGCAGGCGGCCAGCACGAACGCGGTGGCCAGCGCGGCCGCTCCCGCCAGAAGCCTCTTCACGATCCGGTACCCCCAGCTGTTTCGATCATCGCTTTCGGACACCGGTAAAGACGGTGTTCACCCGGTCGAGGTTCGTCGGTGAAGGTCACGATTTGAGCAGCCGCGGTCCACCCGCAGGTGGAGCCGCGGATCCACCCGGGTCCGGTCCGCGGGCCGACGCGTCCGGGCCGCCGCTCGCCGAAGCTGGGTCGACCATCGATTCCCCGGGGGAGCCCGCCATGCCCAGCACCGCCAACGTCCTGCTCTACGTCGTCATCGCCGTCCTCGTCCTCTACAAGGTCGTCTACCAGCAGGTCCGCGGCACGCTGCTCAACCGCCGGACGCTGGCGGCGATGCCGCTGCTGCTCGTCGCGGTGGGCGGCTACCTGACGCTGAAAGCGCTGCCCGGCACGTCCGCGGGCGAGCTGGGCCTGCTCGCCGCCGAGCTGCTGGTGCTCGCCGGGCTGGGCGTGCTGCGCAGCACCACGACCACCCTCACCGCGCGCGAAGGCACGACGTTCCAGAAGGGTTCGGCCGTCACGATCGGGCTGTGGGTGCTGACCGTCGCGGTCCGGATCGGACTGGTCGCGCTGGGGACCGCGCTGGGCCTGGCGGGCCCGCTGACCTCGGCGTCGGTCGCACTCAGCCTCGGCGTGAGCATCGCGGTGCAGAACGCGACGACCGTCCGCCGCATCCGGCACCACGGCCTGCCGCTCGCCGAGCGGCGTCCGGCGCTCAGCCGCTGACGCGGCCCAGCATCCGCGCGTACATCCGGCCCGGGCTCGGCACCGACGGCGGCACCAGGAAACCCGGCAGCGGCGGCAGCACGCCGACGAACCCGCCGAGCCGCTCGTACAGCACGGCGGCGCCGGGCGGCCGGACTTCGGGATCTTTCGCCAGCATCTCGGCGAGCAGCGCGTTCAATGGTTTCGGGACGCCCGGCACCGGCGGCGGCAGTTCCTTGACCTGCCGCTCGAACACCGCGTACGCCGTGGGCCCGTCGAAGAGCCGCCGCCCGGTGAGCATCTCGTGCAGCACGCACCCCAGCGCGTAGAGGTCGCTGCGCGGTTCGGCCCCACCCCGCTGGATCTGCTCGGGCGCCATGTACGACGGCGTCCCGAGCAGCTGCCCGGCCCTCGTGAACTGCGCCGCGTCGGCTTCGCGGAGGACGGCGAGCCCGAAGTCCATCACCTTGACGCCGCCGTCGGGCCCGAGCATCAGGTTGGACGGTTTGAGGTCGCGGTGGCAGACGGCGAGCGCGTGGGCGGCGGTCAGCACCGCGCACGCCTGCGCCGCGATCGCCGCGGCCCACGGCACCGGCAGCGGCCCGTGCTCGGCGAGCAGGTCGGCCACCGTCACGCCCTCGACGAACTGCATGACCTGGAACAACCGGTCGTCGTGGGTGCCGTAGTCGTACAGCGCCGGGACACCGGGGTGGTCGAGCGTCGCGAGGATTCGGGCTTCGCGCGCGAAGCGGGCCTCGAGCTCTTCGTCGCGGCCCGGCAGTCTGAGCAGCTTGATCGCCACGCGGCGGCCCAGCCGGCGGTCGAACCCGCCGTGCACCGCGCCCATCCCGCCGCGGCCGAGCGGCAGCTCGTCGAGCTCGTAGCGGTCGGCGATCAGCATCCGTTCCCCTAGTGGCCCGGCTCGAGCCGTCCTTCGACAAGTCCCGCGAAGCCTAGCCGGACCAGGTCACGGCCGATTTCCGCCGCCTGGCGCAGGGCGTCGTCGAACTCGGCGAGCTGCCGGAACACCCGGCCGTACTCGCGCTGGACGGCGAGCGGGACGCGCGGGATCCGCACGCGCCTGCCGTCGATCCGGGTGGAGGCGGAGGTGGCGGGCAGGTCGGCCGCGCGCAGGCAGCCGGCCAGGAAGGCCGCGTCGAGCCGGCCGGTGTCGACGCGGTACACGGTGAGCCCGGCCCCCACCGGCCGCGCAGGTCCACTGTGGACGTACGCGATGCCGGTCACCGACGCGACGACGTCGCCCGCCTCGGCGAGCGGGTGGTCGGCGTCCGCGCGCGCCCCGGCGTACCTGACCTCGACTACACCGGCCTTCACCAGCTCGCCGATCGTCGTGAACACCGGTTCGGCGGCCGCCGGTTCGAGCGGCGGCAGCTGCGGGGCCAGCCCGGCGAACCGGGCCCGCACGACCTGGAACGCCTGCCCGGGATCCTCGTCCCGGGCCCGGCGGCGGGCCGGGGTCAGGTCGACGTCGTCGTCGAGCAGGTCGATGATCCGGACGCCGGATTCGGGGCGGGCCAGGAACTCCCCCCAGGTCTCTTCCACTGTGGACAGCTCGTCGCCCGCCTCGGCGAGCAGCACGGTGGACGGCGGGCGTTCGCCGGGGACCGGCCGGCTCAGCAGCCAGAGGTCGGGGCCGGCCGGCGCCAGCGTCACGACGGCGCGGACCGCGCCCGCGCGCAGCAGGTTGCCGCGGATGCGTTTCCCGCTGCGCCGCCCGGCCGCCGCGCCCGGCATCAGGATCGCCACCGTGCCACCGGGTTCGACGTGGGCCAGGCAGTGCTGCACCCAGGCGAGTTCGGGCTCGCCGCGCGGGGGCAGGCCGTACTCCCAGCGCTCGTCGCCGACCAGTTCGTCGTGCCCCCAGGCGCGTTCGTTGAACGGCGGATCGCACAGCACCGCTTCGGCGGTCCGGCCGGCGAAAGCGTCTTCGCGCAGCGCGTCGACCGCGTAGACCTCGGTCTCGATGCCGCGCAGCTTGAGGCGCAGCGCCGCGATCGACGCCGTCATCGGGTCGCTGTCCTGTCCCAGCACGGTTTTCGCGCCGCTCGCCAGCGCGAGCGCGCCGAAGCCGCACGCGGGGTCGAGGATCGTCGACACCGGGCCGGCGAGCCGGGCCATCAGCTCGGCGACCGGCTCCGGCGTGGCCGACAACCGCCGCGAGTGCGCCTCGAAGTACCGGCGGCACAACAGTTCGAACCCTTCGACCGGGCCTTTTTGGTGCGTCAGCTCGCCAAGGAGGGCGAGCAGCTCGGGGTCGTCGAGTGTGCTGTCGAAGGTGTCGGCGACGCCGGCCTGGAAGGCGAAGAAGGCCCCGGCGCGGCTGACGCGCCCGGCCAGGTCGAGGTCGTCACCGAGGGCGCGCAGCCGCTGCCACGCGCGTTCGCCGGCGCTCAGCTCGAACTTCTTGCCGCGGGCGCGGAACCAGCCGGCGACGGCGGACAGCCCGAACAGCGGGCTGGACGCCGTCCCGCCGACCGGCTGCGGGAAGTCCGGGTGGCGGCGGCGCCAGTTGCTGACCGCGGCCCGGCCGACCCCGGCGAGCCGCGCGATGTCGGCCGCGCTGACCGTGGCGTCGTCGTCCATGGCGAGGACTGTATCGGAGGATGGTCCATTCAGCCGAGTTGCTTGTGAACTCAGTCAACCAATGCTTTCATGGGGGCATGACAGAAGATCGGTACGTCCTGCGGTACGCCGCCGGGTCGGACGTCGGGCAGCGACGCCGGATCAACGAGGACTCGGTCTACGCGAGTTCCCGCCTGCTGGCCGTCGCCGACGGCATCGGCGGTCAGCCGCACGGCGAGGTCGCCAGCGCGACGGCGGTCGACGTGCTGCGCGAGCTCGAGGTCGACCTGCGCCGGATGGACCTGACCAGCGTCGACCTGGCGGCGACGCTCGCCGGCGTGGTCAAGTCGATCGCCGAGCGCCTGCTCGAGGTGGCGTCCCAGGAGCCGACGACCGAAGGCATGGGCACCACCCTGACGGCACTGCTGTTCGACGGGATCGAGTTCGCGGCGGCCCACATCGGCGACTCCCGCGGCTACCTCCTGCGCGACGGCGGCCTGCGCCGCCTGACCCGCGACCACACCCTGGTCCAGGCCCTGGTCGAGGACGGCCGCGTCGCGGCGGAGGATGCCGAGAACCACCCCCGCCGCTCTTTGCTGATGAAGGCGTTGCAGACAACGGGCTCGGGCGACCCGGACATCTGGACGTTCAAGGCCAAGCCGGGCGACCGCTACCTGCTCTGTTCGGACGGCCTGAGCGGCCCGGTCTCCGAGGCGACCCTGCGAGACGTCCTGGCGACGGACGCCGAGCCGGAGGCGGTGATCCCGGAACTGATCCGCCTGGCCAACGAAGGCGGCGGCCCGGACAACATCACGTGCGTGGTCGCGGACGTCACCCGCCTTCACGAGTGACGGAGGCCATCCGGTATCGTCTCCTGCGGAGGATTGGCCGAGCGGCCTAAGGCGCACGCTTGGAAAGCGTGTTGGGTTCACGCCCTCGCAGGTTCGAATCCTGTATCCTCCGCGCTCGAAGCAGACGAGACGCCGGACAGCCTTCGCGGGCCGTCCGGCGTTTCGTCGTCTTGCTCCCCCTCCTCCCCGCCGGCGCCCGCGACCCACCGTCGGTATGTCCGGCACACTCCCGCGCCGCGCTTTCGGCCGAATGGAACATGAAATGCCTTCGGTGCCGGGGAATTCTTTGCCTGTACGCGGAGTTACGAACAGGGCTGAGCGCAGGCCGTTACTCCGGTCGCGCTAGTCTCAGCCACACCTCGCCCGCCCCTGTCGAGAAAGGCCAGTAGTGGCACGAAAACCGCTCTGACCTGGGGTAGCGCTGGCCAGCGACTTCAGTGTGCGGATCTGGTGGCGGGACACCCCCGCACAGACCGTGATCGGCCCGGCCCCGGACGTTACACGTCCGGGGCCTTGCTGATTCCGGACCCGCGATCACTCGGCAAAGTCTGATGATCACGCTGAGTCGCTGGATCTGTTTCAATGGAATCCGTCCCCGTACGACCACCAGATTTCGAGGAGTAGAGGCCCGATGGCCGGAGTCGAAGAGATCCGCGCTGGCATCGCGCTCGCCAACGAGAAGGCGTCCGCGAGCATCGCCGCCCTGCAGCAGGCAGCGCAGTCTCTCGAAGAAGCCCAGCAGTCGCTCGCACAGGCGACCCAAGGGAGCAGCCAGCACGAAGTGAGCCAGGCGCACGGACTCCTGGCGGAAGCCCTGCAGGGCATCAACGGCCTGCAGAGCACCGTCCAAGCAAGCATTTCCTCCGCCGACTCCTACTCGGCGCGTCTGTAAGCCGGATGACGCTCGCCGAACTCCACCAGCTGCTCACCGCTGCCGTGACCGGGCTCGCCGACGCGCGCGCCCACTCCGAACGGGCCACAAGCCTGCTCGGAGAAGCCCGGCAAGCTCTCGTGGACGCCCAGGCCAAGGCCGATCCCTGGCTTCCTTCGCAGTACGCACAGGCCGGCGAGGGGCTGGACCAGCTCCTCGTCCGCCTGCACGCCGCCGAAGATCTGGTGAGCGGATACCGGTCGCGCCTGTAATCCTTGTAGGGGACACCTTTTCTTGGGGACGCCGATGGCCAACAAGTCAGCCGAGCAACGCAACCGCGTCGAAACCGCCCTCGACCGGGTCCGCCACCAGATCGGACTGGTACTGGGCGCGGCGGCCGGTGCGCGCCAGGCCGCGGAGGCCGACCTCGCCAAACTCCGGCTGGAGCAGGACATCGTCCGCGTCGGCCTGAACCACGCCAGCACCGAACAACAGAACGAGTGGGCCCGCCACCCCGCCGCGCACGAGGTCTTCGGCGCGCTCGGGACCGTGCGAAGCGCTTTCTACACCGACTGGAGCCAGGGGCCCGCGACGCTGCGGGAACTGGTCGCGCAGAACGCACCCGGCCCGGCCGGGCTGCCGGCGGGCGACTGGCTCGGCACGGTCGGGCACAACCCCGGGCTGACCTCGCCCGGGCTGTGGCGCGTCGGCTCCGCCACGGCGGCCGGCAGCGACGCCACCCGCACCTTCGACGTCGCCGTCCCGTTGCTCGACGAGTCGCACCTGGCGATCACGTCGGCACCCAAGACGCGGCCGGTCATCGACGGGATCGTGCAGAACCTGCTGATGCGCGTGCTCTCGACGTTCGAGCCGGGTGCGGTGCGCGTGCACCTGTGGGACATCGGGCAGCTGACCGCGATCCTGCCCGACCTCTACCCGCTCAGCCAGACCAGCGCGCTCTCGCTGTACGACCCGGGCCGGCTCGAGGACCTCCTCGACGAGCTGGCCGGGCACATCCGCCGCATCCACGCCAGCTGCATGTCCGCCGGGTTCACGTCGCTGCGCGAGATGCGGCAGCGGAGCGGGCAGCGCGGCGAGCCGTACCGGATCGTCGTGCTGTACGGCAACGGCGAGACCCTCGAACCCGAACGCGCCCGCGACCTCAAGCGCGTCGCGAGCGGCGCGCTGGCCGCGGGCATCTGCCTGCTCATGGTCGACGTGCCGACCGCGGTGAGCGCGCCGGTCGAGACGCTGAGCCTGCTCGACGACCGGCACGCGATCAGCAGCATGACCGGCACCGACCTGGTCGTCGACCTCGATCCCGCGATGCCGTCGGCGCAGGTGATCCGGGCCGTCGACAAGATCGCCAAGGCGCTGATCGCCAAGCAGGGCGGGCCGCGGTCGTTCGACGACCTGCTGCCGGCCGAACTGGGCCGGGAGAGCTCGGCGCGGGAACTGCGGGCCCCGGTCGGGTTCTTCGAAGGCGAGCCGGTCGAGGTCGTGATCGGCGACGCGAGCCCGCACGCGCTGATCGGCGGGCCGTCCGGTTCGGGCAAGACGAACTTCCTCTACGCGCTGCTCGGCAGCCTCGC
The DNA here is from genome assembly GCF_040609695.1 of Amycolatopsis sp. NPDC004625. Lineage (NCBI taxonomy): Bacteria > Bacillati > Actinomycetota > Actinomycetes > Pseudonocardiales > Pseudonocardiaceae > Amycolatopsis > Amycolatopsis sp. NPDC004625. The sequence goes on along the minus strand of NZ_JBEXKX010000020.1, from coordinate 146,429 downwards.
GGCGCGGTACACGCCGGAAGAGCTGGCGCTGTACCTGCTGGACTTCAAGGAAGGCGTCTCGTTCGCCGGGCTGGCGCCGGGCCGGAAGGACGCCAGCTGGCTGCCGCACGCGCGGCTGGTCGGCGTCAACGTCAACACCGACCGCGAGTTCGGCCTGGCGCTGCTGCGGTTCCTCGCCGACGAGCTGCGGCGCCGGTCCGCGGCCGCGAAGGAGCACGAGGTCACGAACCTGGCCGACCTCCGCGAAGCCGATCCGGGCGGGCACTGGCCGCGGATCGTCGCGGTGATCGACGAGTTCCAGTACCTGTTCGCCGGCCGCGACCAGGTGACGGCCACGGCCACACAGCTGCTCGAGGACATCGCGCGGCGCGGCCGGTCGCAGGGGATCCACCTGGTGCTGGCCAGCCAGGACGTCGCCGGGATCGAGGCGTTCTGGGGCAAGCCGGCCGTGTTCGAGCAGTGCACGCTGCGGATCGCGATGCCGAAGGCGCGGCGCGTGCTGGCCGAGACGAACAACGCGGCGGTGTCGGCGCCGAAGTGGCACGCGGTGATCAACCACGACTCCGGTGTCGCGCACGGCAACCAGCTGGCCCACATCCCGGACGCGAGCAGCAAGAACGTGTTCGTCCGGCTGCAGCACCGGCTGTGGGAGGAGTACGCGGGCCACTTCCCGCGGCCGCGCCTGTTCGACGGCGCGCACCAGCCGATCCTGGAACAGTTCCCGGCGTACCTGGACCTGAAGCCGAACTCGAAGCCGCGGGCCCTGCTCGGCCAGTCGATCGACGTGACGGAGACGGCGTGCGGCGTCGACCTGCCGCGCGCGCCCGGCCGCAACGTCGCGGTGCTGGGGTCGGCCACCGCCGAGGCACTGTCCATCATGGACTCGGCGGCGCGGTCGCTGTCCCGGCAGTACGAGTCCGGTGAAGTCGAGTTCATCCTGAGCTGCCCGATCGAGTCGTGCGCCGACGCGGCGATGGAGCTGGCCTCGCGGTTGCGCGAGGACCACCACGCGGCGACGCTGGTGGACGACCTGACCGGCGTCCTGGAGTCGATGACCGGCTCGCTGTCCGGCGGCGCGAAGGTGCTGCTGCTGTACGGCGTCGACGCCGCTTTGCCCGCCCTGGAAACGAAAGCGGTCGGCCAGCTGAAGAGCGGTCTCGACCACCTGCGGGTGGTGCTGAAGCAGGGGCCGGGCCACGGCATCCACACGATCGGCTGGTGGCGCAGCATCGCCCGGCTCAAGGACACGCTGGGGTTCGGCGGCACCGACGACATCAGCACGTGGGCGGCGCTCGACGTCCAGGGCAACGAGCTGTCGCCGTTCGCGGCGGGCCAGGTGGTGCACTGGTCGCCGCGCCCGGGCCGCGCGTTGTTCTTCGACCGCACCACCCACGGCGCGCCCGAAGTGATCATCCCGTTCCAGCGTCCGGAGAACGTGCAATGAGCGACGACGGCGCCACCGCGGCCATGCGGTACAAGGAGATCATCGCCCTGTCCCGCGGCTCGGCGGACAACCTGCGCCAGTGGGAACTGGCCCGGGCGGAGGCCCTGGACACCGAGATCGAGGCGGCGACGACGGCGATCGAGGCGGCCACCGAGCGCGAGGCGAGGGCGGCCGAGCGGGCCACGCGCTGGTGGAAGATGGCGCTGCACAACATCCAGGGCCTGACGTGGCTGCCACCGGGCGACGACCCGCGCCCGGTTTCGACGGCGCGCGCGGCGTACCTGGAGCGGTACCTCGAAGAGGTCAAGCCGAGCTACCAGGAGCTGGTGCAGGCCGTCCTGGCGTTGGGGTGGCGCGCGAAGCGGGCGGCGGCGAAGCGGGGAGAGCAGCCGCCGATCTAGACGTCGAAGACGGTGTCGTAGGGGTCTTCCTCCTCTGCTGGAGCCCGCTTGCGCGACGGCGGTCGCCGGGACTGCTGCCCCGGCGCAGGTTGCCGGGGCGGCTCGGCCGGCTGCGGCACCCCGGCCACCGGCCGTCCGCCGACGGCCACCGCTTCCCGGACGGCGGCGGTGATGGTCCGGCTCAGCGCCCCGGCGTCGAGCCGCATGGCTTCGGGCGCGAGCCGCACCTCGCTGATCCCACCGGGCCCGGCCAGGACGGTGACCGACCGGTCCGGCGAGACGACGGTCGTGTGGTTGCCGCCGGTGATCCCGTCGAGCGCGCGCTGGTTCTCGGCTCTGCGGTCTTCGATCTGCTTGAGCTGCCAGCGCATTTCCTCGATGAGCTGCGCGTTGTTCATGGTCTCCCCGGTACCCGGACGAACTCGTAGAATTTGGCGAAAGGGTGCTTTACCAGGCCGTAACCCCGGCTCTGCGCGACCCAGCGGAGGTCTGCTTCGGCCACGCCGAATTCCACCGTCCGGATGGAGACCCGCTCCCGGCCGTCGAGCCGTGCCGCCAAGCGGGACAGCTGCTTTTCCCGTGGTTCCCGGCCCCGCGCGACCCGCATGATGCTCACCGCCCACCTCGCCGCGAGCAGACCGCCGAGCACCAGCAGCATCGCCAGGACGAGCAGGGGTGCGAGGGTGTTGTCGGTGTGAACGGCCAGGTCCCTCATCACGCCGCCTCCCCGCTCCGGAGACTCCAGGCCACCTTGGCCGTCGCCTCGGCCACCGCCGGCCACGCGTCTTCGGACTCCGCCACCACCGACAGGATCACCACGGACCGGCCGTCCGGCAGCGGGATCTGGTACTCCGCCTTGATCTGCGTGCGGGCGTCCCGTTCGGGCAGGTGGAACTTTCCACCGCTGATGGCCACGACGGCCGGGCCGATCGGGAGCCGCACCGGCTGCACCACGGCCCGCTTGTGGCGGCCCCGGTACTCCTCGGCCATGGCCGCGACCAAGGCGTCCCGGCTGCCGGGGGCGGTGTCCGGCCACTGCGCCACCCCGAGCGTCAGGGTGGCAACGTCACCCTTCCGCGGGCCGACCGCGAACTTGCCGAACACCCGGATGCCGTTCGCCTGCATGGTCGGCACCAGGGCCATCAGGTAGCTGCCGAACTCCTCGACGCTGCTTGCGGCCACGTTCTCGGCCACCATCCAGGCGTGGCGGCGGTTGAGCCGGTCGTCGTCGCCCACCGGGAGTCCGGCGAACCCGGGCGGCAGATCGATCTGCAGCGGCATCAGTTCCACACCTCGTCTTCCGCCCGCCGGCGCCGCCGATCCGGCGCGTTGTCGGCCCGCTCGCCGGCATCGCCCGCGTTCTCCATCGCCACCACCGCCAGCGGAGCGGGCCCGACGACCAGCGACGAGCCGGCGGCGGCCAGCTGCCCGGCGTCCTTCGGCACCCAGTAGTTGAGGAAGTCGCCGATCGGCCCCTCGAACTTCGCCCCGGCCATCCGGGCACCGGCGTCGGCCTCGAACTGGGCACCGACCGCGCCGTACCCGATGCCCTTCGCCACCGCCGCGCCTCCCGCCGGCAGGAACGCGCCGATCAGCGAGGTTCCCGCCCCGACCGCGTCGAAGACCAGGGTTTCCGGGGCGACGTCGGCGCCGGCCAGCTTGGCCGTGCCGTGGTCGGCGAGCGCGGCCACCCCGAACGTGGTCGCCACCACTCCGGCTGCCTCCTTGAACGGATCGGGGAGGAACTCGCCGACCAGCCCGAGGGCATTGCCCATGTCGCCCACCACGTCCGAAGCCTTCGCGATCAGCTCGGCGTGGTCCTGGACGAAGTTCCACGCTTCATCCACCCCGTCCGCGAGGGTGTCCGTCAAGTCACCCAAACCGCCGACGACCGCGCTGCTCAGCTTCTCGAGAAGGTCCGGCTCGTCCGGAGCCAGCTCCTTCGCCTGCCGCAGCTGCTCGGCCACCCTGGCCGCGGCTTCCGTGTGCTCCTGCTGGAGCTGCTTCGCCGCGTCCTGGACGTTCTGGCAGCCGTCGATGGCGGCCTGGAGCTGGTGCCCGGCGTTGTCCAGCAGGCGCTGGGCGATCTGCAGGGACTGCTGGTCCGGGAACGTCCGGTTCGCCAGCGCCAGGTCCGGGTTCGCCCGCGCCTGCTCGGCCGCCTGGGCCGCCGCCTCCGCCCGGGCCTCCAGGTCGGCCGCGCGTTTCTGCAGGTCGCCGAGGCTGTGCGCCCAGCCTTCGAGCGCGTCGGCGGCTCGGCCCATCGACTTGGCCGCGTCGTCGAGGTAGCCCGGCAACGGACCGATGCGGCGGGCGAAAGCGGCACTCGCCTCGCCCTGCCAGATGCCCTGCTTCCGGACGATCCGGCGGAGCGCATCATCGGCCTCGGTCAGGTCCTCGCTCACCTCGCGGTACTTGCCGGCCAGGTCGGTGATGCCGTCGAGGTCGCCCGGCGCCGGGTCGAAGCCCAGGGCCGGGAAGTCGCGGGCGCTCACCGGTCGAGGCCGTTCAGGAGGTCGGTGATGCCACCGGTCGCGCCGCCACCGACCGGCCCCTCACCCGGCTCGGTCTTCGAAGCCAGGCCGTCGATCCCCGGGACGCCGCCGGTGTAGCCACCACCCACCGGGCTTTCCCCCACCGGGCTTTCCCCCACCGGGCCTCCGCCCAGCGGGCCACCGCCCACAGAGCCTCCGCCCAGCGGGCCACCGCCTACCGAGCCTCCGCCCAGCGGGCCACCGCCCACAGAGCCTCCGCCCACCGGGCCACCCGCCGGCGACCCGATCCGCGGGTGGTCGCCCTTCACCCCACCGGTGGGGTCACCACCGTCCCCCAGCACCGCCGCGCCGAACGCCCCCAGCTGGTCGCCGAACTGAGCCTCGATCTGCTCGTACTTCTGCTTCGCCGCCTTCAGCCGCTCCGTCACTTCCGAAGCCGCCTCGCCCAGGCGGCCGATGCCGTAGCCCCACGCCTCCTCGAACTCGACGCCGGCCTGGCCCAGCTCCGCCGTGCCGAGCGACCCGAACGCCCCGCCACCGCCGAGTTTCCGGTTGGCTTCGGTCATCTTGCCCGCCGCCGTGTCGAGGTCGCCGATGAGCTTGCCCAGCTCGTCGACCTTCACCGCGTACCCGTCCACGCCACCTCCCCTGTGGTCCCTTCAACCGTAAGACGGCCGTCAACGCTCCGGGGTTCCCCGATCACCCGATGGAGTGGCGACGCAAAAAGGCCACTCCCGGGCGAAGGGCCCGGAAGTGGCCTCAGTGCGGGAAAAGCTACTTCCCGAAGACCTGCTCCAGCCAGTCGAGCAGGTCGTACAACCCGTCCAGCACCGCGTTGCCCGCGCCCGGCCGGAAGCGGATCACCTGCGGGTCGTGGTCGCTGGCCTGGTCCGCGAACTCCGCGTTGATGTGGACGACGTCGTAATCCACGCCGCGCGGGGCGTTCGAGGCCAGGATGTGGTCCAGGACCTGGGACTGGCCCTCGAAAACGTAGCTGTACCGCTCGGCTTCGGGCACCGACGCGATCAGGTCCTTCAGCGCGCCACCGGCGGTGAGCGTCTGGACCGCCGGCGAGAACGGGTAGTCGTTCAGGTCACCCGCCACCACGATGTTCGCGCTGCGATCGGCCGCCAGCAACGAATCGACGAACCCGCGCAGCACCGTCGCCTGCTTCGCCCGCTGCACCTCGGAACTGCGCACCGGCGGCTGGAAGCGGCCGTGCGTCGGCTGGTCGCCGCCCTTGGAGTTGAAGTGGTTCGCGATCACGAACACCGTGCGGCCCTTGAACACGAACTCGCCGGCCAGCGGCTTGCGGCTGGTCGTCCACGCCTCGTTCGCCGGGTCGACGCGGCCCGGGGACGCCGTCAGGTGCGCCTTCCCGTGCTCGCGCACCACGCCGACGGCCGTCGTCGAAGTCCCACCCGGACGGTCCACAAAGGACACGCGCGCCGGGTTGAACAGGAACGCCACCCGGATGTTGCCGCCCGGCTGGCCGCCGTCCTGGTCGTTGACCGGGTCGATCGAACGCCACTGGTAGCGCGGGCCGCCCTTGGCGACGATGGCGTCGGTGAACTTCTGCAGCGTCTGATCCGCCGCCACCGTGCCGTCGTCGGTCGCGCCGGTGTTGTCCTGGATCTCTTCCAGGTTCACGATGTCCGGCGTCGCCAGGTGCGTCACGATCGCCTCGCCGAGCCGGTCGTACTTCGCCTGCGGGTCGCTCGGCGCCAGGTTCTCGACGTTGTAGGTCGCGACCGCGAGCTCGCCGGTCCGCTGCTTGCGCGTGGTCTCGGCCTGCAGCCCGTTGTCCTTTTCGGTCCCCAGCACGCTCGCGAACAGCGTGTAGCCACCGAAGTTGCTGTACTCGACCGGGCCGGACGTCGTGCCGGTCAGCACGTCGCCGACGTTGAGCTTCGGGAACGGCCGCTGGTCGAACGGGATCAGCGACGACACCTTCATCACACCGCTGTTGAGCTGGTCGTAACCGAGGTAGACGCTGCCGCCGCGGACCGACTCGTGCTGGTCGGGCTTCGACGTCACGTACAGCTCGTTGAACGAGTTCGACGGGCCGACGACCCGCGCGTCGGTGACCGAAACGATCTCGCTCTCGTGCGCTTCCCAGAAGTCCAGCGCGTACTTCGCCGGCTCCAGCGGGAGGGACTCGATGTTCCCGCCGGGCGACGGCGCGTACGTCGTCGGCACGGTGTCCGGGTTCAGCACGGTCGGCGCCGGCAGGGCGTTCCCGTGCGACCCGACCGTCCACTGTGCACCGCTGAGCTCGGTGAGCGACTGGTAGTTCGACGTCGCCGGCGCGTCCGGGTAGAACTCGCGGACGGTGCCGGTCGCGGTCACCGCGTCGCCGACCGCGACGGCCGGGCTCGTCGAACCGGTGAAGACGAACAGGCCCTCGCTGGTGCGCGGGTCGTTGTCCGGGTTCGGGTCGGTGAGCCAGAACCCGCGCGACGAACCGAACGTCCTGGTCGCGGTGACGACGCCGGTGACGTCGCCGACCTTCTTGTCCTTGAACGGCGAAAGCCGCGTGGTGCCCTGGATGTCGTGGATCTTCGCCGGGGTCGGCGCCGGGCCGGTGTCCCCGCCGGTCGACTCGCCCGCGGTGTTGGTCGGGGTCGGCGCGCCGACGGTGAAGTCGGCGGCGTTGTCGTCGGTGTCGGCCAGCGCGGTGCCGCGCGCGACCGACGTCGTGTTCGACGGCGCCGCGGTCGGGTTGCCCTCGCGGACGGTCGCGGTGCCGAAGCCGACGAGGTCCTTGACCCGCGCGTCGGCCGCGCAGTCGGCCGCGGTCTTGCAGGTCAGCGCGGTGGTGCCGGAGACGAGGGCGATCGTGCCCGCGGTGGCCGACAGCGCGATCGTGCCGGTCGCGTCCGGAGTGGGCAGTTCGACGGTGCCGCCGGAGCCCTTGCTCTCGGCCACCAGGTAACGCCCGCCCGGCGCGACGCTGCCGGCCAGCGGCGTCACCTGCCAGGTGCTCGACGGGCTCGCCGAACCCGGCAGGTACTGGACGCTGAAGCCGGCCAGGCTCGCGGCCGCCGCCCCGCGGTTGGCGAGCTCGACGAAGTCGCTCGTGAGCGTGGCTCCGGAGTTGCCACCGCCGCCGTAGACCTCGGCGATGACCGCGTCGGCGCTCGGCGTGGCGAGCGCGGCCGGTGCGGCCACGCCGCCGAGCACCAGGCCCGACGCGACGGCCACCGTGAAGGCGGCCTTGGATCTGTGGGTCTTGGTCACCCTGAGTCCCCTTTGTGCTTGAACAGTCGTGGCATAGTCCCCCGAACAAGTGAGGAGGAGGAAGACAACAATGCAACGATTCGTAACAACTACTTTCGTCGTCACTCACTCGGCAGAGCAGGTTTCGTGATCACGCTGGTACTGGGCGGAGACGTCAATCTCCACGGCCGGGCCGCACCGGCCTTCGGGCAGCTGGAGCCCCTGTTCAAGGGCGCCGATGTCCGGTTCGTGAACTTGGAAGGACCGTTCGACGCGGCGATGGCCGAAATGCTGACGTCGGCCGGTGTCGACGTCGTCTCGTGCGCCAACGACGCTTCGCACCCGACGGCGACGCTGAGCGTTCTCGACCACGCCGGGATCGCGCACTGCGGCGCGGGCGCCGACCTCGACGCCGCGCACGCGCCCGCGGTGGTCGAGCGATCCGGCAAAAAGGTCGCATTCCTCGCGTACACGTCACTTCGCCTGCCCGGTCAGGTCGCCCGGCCCGACGCCCCGGGTGTCGCGCAAGCGTTTGCGACCACGGCGTACCAGCCCGATCCCCGGATCGCGGAGATTCCCGGCCGCCCGCCGCTCGTCCGTACCGCACCGGTCCCCGAGCACCTCGACCGGCTCGTCGCCGACGTGAAGCGCGCGAAGGCCGCCCATGACCACGTCGTCGTCTCGATGCACTGGGGCCTGCCGGGCGCGGAACTGGCCGAATACCAGGTCACCTACGGGCGCGCGGCCATCGACGCCGGCGCCGACCTGGTCGCCGGGCACGGGCCGCGCACCATCCAGGCCGTCGAGGTGCACCGCGGCCGGCCGATCCTCTACAGCCTCGGCAGCCTCCTCGCCGACCGGCCGGACGGGCTGCTGGCCGGGTGCATGTTCGGCGACGAGCCGCGGCTCGAGCTCATCCCGGTGCGGCGGACCGCCGACGGCGAGTGCCGGCCCCTCGCCGGGGAGGACGCCGACCGGGTGCTGCGGTACGTCGCGGAGATCTCGGCGCCGCGGGCCGCCCGGGTGACCGTCCAGGCGGGAATCGCGTCCGTAGCCGTTGGCCTGTAACGGATTGCGCTTGATCTGTGACAGCCGGACACCGCCTTGTCACCCATCCGGCGCATCTGCCTTAAATGCAGCTCAAGGACGGGAACAACCCGTGTCAAGCGGCGGTACGGTCTGCGTGAGCCGCCGGAAAAGTGGCACAGACCACTCCCCCGACAGCTCGCGGTCGGCACATCACGTGGGGGAGGGGGAACGATCATGTGGGGGCTGATTGTTCTCAGCTGCGTGTTCGTGCTGGTGCTGGGGATAGCCGCGGTCGTGGACCTGAGGGACCACGACCGCGGCGAACACCGGGTCTAGCGCACCGCCTGCCTCGCCTTGTACCGGCCCAGCAGCGTCCGGGCTCCGGCCAAGGCGACCCGGCCCGCGCCCTTCGCGCTCGCGGCCAGCACCGTCGTCCAGTCGAAGTAGTCGCGCCAGAGCACGATCCGGCCGCCTTCGACCTCGAACGTGCCGCACACCCAGAACTCCGCTTCCCACGCGCCGCGGCGCAGCACGTCCGTGCGTTCGGTGAGCACGACGTTGCCGTCCGCGGCGATGTGGTGCGTCCGGGCTTCGAACCCGGAGCCGTACTTGGCCATCACGCGCAGCTGCTTCTCGACCGCCGCGACGCCGCGGGCGGGCGGCAACGGCACGTTCTGGTACACGATGTCGCTCGCCACGAACGTCAGGGCGCGGTCGACGTCGAGGTCTTCGAGGGCCTTGAGGAAACCGGTCACCACTGCTTGGGGTTCTTCGGTCATGACCCCAGGCTAAGGCTCAGAACGGCCGGTCGCCCGCGATGGCGACGCGCTCCGCGATCCGGACGTGCGGGTGGTAGTCGTTGACCGCGTAGTGCTGCGTCGCGCGGTTGTCCCAGAACGCCACCGAGTCCGGCCGCCAGCTGAACCGGACCTGGAATTCCGGCGTGTGAGCCTGCAGGAAGAGGTACCGCAGCAGCCGGTCGCTCTCGTCGCGGTCCAGGCCGGCGATGTGCGTGGTGAACGCCTGGTTGACGAACAGGGTGCGCCGCCCGGTCTCCGGGTGCGTCCGGACCACCGGGTGCTCGACCGGCGGGAAGCGGTCCTGCCACCGCGCCAGGAGCGCGGGATCGGAGAACCGGTCGAAGCCCGGGAGGTAGTCGTGGACGGCGGTGAGCCCGTCGATGCGGGCGCGGACGGCTTCGGGCAGGTTGTCGTAGGCCGCGGCCATGTCGGCCCACAGCGTGTCGCCGCCGACGGGCGGGACCTCGATCAGCCGCAGCACCGAGCCGAGCGCGGGGGCGGGCCGCCAGGTGACGTCGACGTGCCAGATGTTCTCGTAGCCGGGCATCGCCGCGGTGCGCTCGAAGCGCGTGACGGCGTCGTCGTCGCCCTTCGGGATGAACGGGTTGGTCTCCAGCTCGCCCCAGTTCGCGGCGAAGGCGCGCTGCTGCGCCGACGTGATGTGCTGGTCGCGGAAGAAGATCACCTTCCACTCGAGCAGGGCGCGGTTGAGCTCCTCGCGCAGCTCGGGGGTGAGCGGCTCGGCGAGGTCGACGCCGTCGACCTCGGCGCCGATCACCCGGCTCAGCGGGCGGAGGGTGAAGAGCGTGAAGTCGTTCTGCGGTTCCCGCAGAGTTCGCGGGCCTTCGAGGAGGCCATCCGCGGGCGCGACGGCCTCACGCAGCTGAATCCGGGCAGGCAGCTCTACGGACATGGTTGTGCTCCAAGGGTTTCGGGGATGCGGGACGCCGGGTTCGCCTCAGGCGGGCGGCGAACCCAGGCGGCCGCGGCGCAGCAGGAGCTCCACGACGCCCTCCCCGATCGACCGCGCGAGGGCCCGGATCGGCGTGCTTTCCGAGGTGGCGGGCATGCGTTCATGGTCGCTTTCTCCCCGAGCCGCGGTCAAGACGTCCACTTGGTGGAACGTTGTTCAACGCCGCAGGTCAACCGCGATGCCGGCGGCTCGGGAGGATGAGGCAAGATCTTCCCCGATCGGGTGAGCGCCCTTGACGACGGAGGTCCCCATGCCGGAAGGCAGAGGCTCGCGGATCGGTGACAACCCGGGGCTCCGCCCCGAGGCCGGGGGTTTCGCCACCCGGAACCCCCCGCCGAAGGCGGACCGGCTGCGTGCCGGAGCCGACCTGCTCGACCAGGCGGCGGCCGCCGACGACAAGGCCGCGGGCCGGTTCGCCGAAGCCCGCGTCGAGTCGACGCCGTTCGGCATCTCGCCGCAGGCCCGCGAACTGGCGGCGCGCTGGGCCGCGGCGCTGGCGGCGCGCGAAGCGGACGCGCGCGTCCTCGGCGACGCGACGTCCGACCTGGCAGGCCGGCTGCGCATGGCGGCGGAAAGCACCCGGAGCACCGGCTTCCGGGGGCGGTTAGCGGTGGCACCGTGACCGCCGAGGTCTTCGAGCACCCGGCCCTGTCGTCGGCCGCGGCCCAGCTCTCGGCGTTGCGCGCGGCAGCGGGCCGGCTCGGCGTCCCGGACCCGGTGGCGGCGTTGCGGCAGCTCGACTGCGCACCGGCGTCGATCCGCGCGTCGGCGTCGGCGGTCGACACCGGCGCGCTCGGGATGACCGCAGCGCAGGAGGAGTTCCGCGCTGGCGTCGACCGCGCGGAAACCGGCGGCAGCAGCGAAACGTTCGGCACCTGGGCGGACACAGTGGACGGTCAGTACGCCGCGGCGGCCCGCGCGGCCGCGTCGACGGCGGCACTGGGCGCCCGGATCGCCGACGAGCTGGACGCGCTCGCGGAATCGGCGGCCACGGAGGTGGGCGAGCTGGCCACGTCGGCCGCGGCGGCCGTCGACGCGGTGCTGGCGGGCGACCGGTCCGCCGAGGTGGTGAGCGAGGTCAGCGCCGCGTGCACCGCCGTCCTGCGGACGGTGTCGGCGAAGGTCGCGGCGCTGACCGGGCTGGCGGCGGAACTGGAGCCGGTGACGACCCCGGCGGTCCAGCTCAGCTGAAGTGCTCCCGAGCCCACTCGTCGAAGGGCCGCGCGGGGTGCCCGGTGACCCGCGCGACGTCCAGCGACACGGGTTCCGGGTCGTCGACAAGCGACGCCCAGTGATCGACGGCGGCGGCTGCGAATTCCGCACCGAGATAGGCACTCATCTGCGCTATCGCTTCTTCCGGCGGCTGTTCTTCCCATGTGACAGGAGTTCCGAGCGCTTCGCCGACGAGCCGGGCCTGTTCGGCGTGGGCGAGGGCCTCCGGGCCGGTGACGAGGTAGATCTGTCCTTTGTGGTCTTCGGTGAGCGCCTTGACGGCCATGTCGGCGACATCGCGTTCGTGGACGACGGACCGTTTCGCTTGGCCGTGAGCAGCGCGGACGACACCGGTCTTCGCCTGCGGCGCCCAGGCGAGCGCGTTGGTGGCGAGGCCGGTGACGCGCAGGAAGGTCCAGTCATCGGTGACCTTCCGGACGGCGGCCTCGACGCCTCCCCAGACACCACCGTCCCCCGCTTCGGCGGCCATGGCGGAGAGGTAGACGATCTTCTTGCCGCGTAGCGGTTCCAGGGCTGCTTCGATGCCGTCGGCGGTGAAGAAGGGCCAGAGGAGGTAGACGGCATCGACCCCCTCGGCGGCTTCGGTCAGGTCCCGGACGTCGCCTCGGACGACGTCCGAGCCTTCGGTCTCGCCCCGGACGAGGATCCTGGTGCGGACACCGGCGGCCTCGAGGCCGGCGACGACGTGGCGTCCGGTGTGGCCGGTGGCCCCGGTGACGAGAACGGTCATTGGTGCGCTCCTGGTTGCTCGGCTGGTGCCGACCACGGTCACACTTCAAGGGCCCTTCAAGTCAAGCGCGGGACGCGAGGTCCAGCGCACGACGCAACCGCCTGATCCGCCGGGCCGAAGCTTCCCGGCCGAAGCTGTACAAGAACGGCCACTGCGCGCCGGTGTACTGCGCCGACACATAGCCGAGGCGGCGCAGCAGTCCCTTGCCCACCGGGATCGCTCCGAGCAGCACGCCGGTCAGCGAAAGCAGGCTCGGGCCGTCGACGACCGGGCCGGCGACCGCGCCGGCCAGACCAAGGGCGAAAACCGTCGCGTCGCCGCGCCGCGAAGCCCACGACCGGAAAGTGTGCTGCAACTCCCCCGCCTCCATTGTCCGGGCGAGCTCGCGAGCCACCTTGTCCTCGACGGACTTCGGCCGTTCGATCGCCACACTCCGGCAGATGTCCGCGTACCACCGGGTGAGGTCGCGATGCGCCGCCGATCCGAGGAAGCGGCGCAGATCCGGCTCCTTGCCGGCGATCTCCAGCACACGCAGCAGATCGAACAGCTGCGCGGCGAGGTCGGCGTAGTGCTCGTGCTCGTGACTGGCCGGACTCGGTGGGTGGGGCTGCTCGCCCGGATCGATCTGACTGATCCACCGGAGGAACTGAGCATCCTGGCTACCGAGGTAGAACGGCACGTTCGCGTTCGACCGGGTCAAGGCGTCACCGTGGTTGTACGCGGCTCGCAAGACGTGGGTGACCGCCTGCCGGGGGCCGAAATCCTCGCGGCGGATGACGTTGAGCACCGCCTCCGGAATGTGCCGTTCAGGGTTTCGCCGTTCGATCACCCGCTGGATCCGGCCGGCCAAGGCCGCATTTTCGGCGACGTACTGCTCGGCCCAGGCGATACCGTCCTCGGGCGGCGCCACGATCACCCGCCGCTCGGACGGATCGAGGCTGCGGTCGCCTTCCGCGAACCTCATGAGCTCGCCGTCGACCGAGGTCGTCCAGGCCGCCCCTTCCCCCGACGGGTGCCGATCCCGGAACGTGCGGGAAAGCAACCAGGGTTCCCGCGCAATGACGCGGACCCGGCGGTCGTCCACGAGCCGGACGAACTCCCGCGGCTCGATCCGCGACGCCGAAAGCAGCGTGCTCGAGGGCGCCCAGAGCACCAGCGGATCGCTGCTCACGACCATGCGGTGCAAGTTCCGGTAACCGACCTCGCCGTACTCGCCGATGTGGCAGAACGTCCGGAAATCGCTCACCGTGACGTCACCACCGGCTCCACGAGCGGCTCGTCCATGTCCGCACCTCCCACGTGACCACCGGACGAAGTGAGATCGCCCGGGAGGGAGGACGTATTACAGCGAAAAAGCCGGCGGGCCAGGAAGATACCTGGCCCGCCGGCTGAAGCGGTGGCGGTGGGATTTGAACCCACGGACGGGATTAACCGTCACACGATTTCGAGTCGTGCTCCTTCGGCCGCTCGGACACGCCACCGCCGAGAACAATACCGGAACCCCCGCGCGCCCCTCACCCGGGGTCGGCAGCTGCGGCCGAGGGTCCTCAGCGGCACCGGGCGAAGTACGTCTCCAGCACCCCGGCACACTCCGGCTCGAGCACGCCCCCGTGGACCTCCGGCCGGTGGTTCAACCGCCGGTCCCGGACCACGTCCCACAGTGAGCCCACCGCCCCCGTCTTCGGCTCCCACGCCCCGAACACCAGCCGGGAGATCCGCGCCAGCACCAGGGCGCCCGCGCACATCGTGCACGGCTCCAGCGTCACCGCCAGCGTGCAGCCCTCCAGGCGCCAGCCGTCGTCCACCACGCGGGCCGCCGCTCGCAGCGCCAGGATCTCCGCGTGGGCCGTCGGGTCGCCCAGCTCGATCCGCGCGTTGCGGGCCGCCGCCAGCGGGGTTCCGTCCGGGGCGAAGACCACCGCTCCGATCGGGACGTCCGCGCCCGGGGCGCGCGCCGCCTCCAGCGCCGCCTCGACGGCTTCGGTGTCGGACGGCCTTCTCAGAGCTCGTCCAGGAGCTTGGCGAACTCGCTGCCGAACCCGCAGCGCTGCGCGACCATCTGCAGCTGCTCGTCCGGGTACAGGTCGACCTCGCCGACGATGACCTCCAGCTCCGGCCCCGGCAGGCCGAGGTCCGTCAGGATTTCGAGGTCGCCCTCGGGCCAGACGGAGTCGTCCTCCTCGTCCGGCGGGTCGACGCGCAGGACGTCGAGGACGTCCGCCGCGATGTCGTAGTCCAGCGCCGCCGCCGCGTCCGAGAGCAGCAGCGACGGCCCCCGCGGGCTCGGGCGGACGATGACGAAGAACTCGTCGTCGACCGCCAGGAGCCCGAAGCTCGCGCCGGTGGAACGTAGTTTGCCCAGCTCCGTGATCGCCGCGTCCAGCTCGGTCAGCGCCCCCGGGTCGAGCGCACTGCACCGCCACCGACCGTCTTCTCGGACCACAGCCACCGCGAAGCCCGTGACCGGCTCATCCACCGCCATGCGCACACCGTATTCCGCCGCGAGATCCGGCGCACGCACGGTGCGCCCGAAGCGCCGCATGCGCCACTATCGGGAGCATGACCGGACCTGCTGACCTGCCCACCCTGCCCGGCACCCCGTTCGCCGGCCTGCTCGACGACGCGCGGGCGCTGCAAGGCCGCACCGTCGCGCTCCGGCGCGCGGTGCACCGCAGGCCGGAACAGGGGCTCCACCTGCCGCACACGCAGGCCGCCATCCGGGAGGCCCTCGACGGCCTGCCGCTGGAGATCACCGAGGGCAGGGCCACGACGTCGCTGACCGCCGTCCTGCGCGGCGCGCGGCCGGGCCCGGCCGTGCTGCTGCGCGGCGACATGGACGCCCTGCCGCTCACCGAGGAGACCGGGCTGGACTTCGCGTCCGAGGACGCCGAGTCGATGCACGCGTGCGGGCACGACACGCACGTCGCGATGCTGGCCTCGGCCGCCCGGCTGCTCGCGGAGCGCCGGGACCGGCTCGCCGGGTCGGTCGTGTTCATGTTCCAGCCGGGTGAGGAGGGTCACCACGGCGCCCGGTTCATGATCCACGAGGGCGTGCTCGACGCCGCCGGGACGCGGGTCGAGCGCGCGTTCGGCGTCCACATCCTCGCCAACGCGCGCAGCGGGCTGCTGCAGCTGCGGCCCGGCCCGCTGATGGCGTCGGCGGACTCGTTCCACGTGCGCGTCACCGGCAAGGGCGGCCACGGCTCGGCACCGCAGCACACGATCGACCCGGTGCCGGCCGCCGCGGCGATGGTCGGGGCGCTGCACACGATGATCACGCGCCGTGTCAGCGTGTTCGACCCCGCGGTGCTCTCGGTGACCCGGATCCAGGCCGGCACGACGTCGAACATCATCCCGGAGACCGCCGAGCTCGAAGGCACCATCCGCACGCTGTCGGAGCAGACGCGCGCGCTGGTCCGCGCCGAGGTGCCCAAGGTGTGCGAGCAGGTCGGCGCGGCCTACGGCTGCCGCGTGGTCGCCGACGTCGAGCCCGGCTACCCGGTGACCGTCAACGACGACCGGGTCGCCGCCGAGGTGCTGCGGCTCGGCGCGGACGTGCTGGGGCCGGCCAACGTCGAGCTGCTCGCCGACCCGCTGATGGGCGCCGAGGACTTTTCCTACGTCCTGCAACGCGTTCCCGGCGCGTACGCGTTCCTCGGCGCGTGCCCGCCCGGCGTCGACCCGGCCGAGGCGGCGGCCAACCACTCCAACCGCGTGGTCTTCGACGAGGACGCGATGCCCAGCGGCGTCGCGATGCTCGCCGCCTTCGCGCTCGACGCCCTGGGTCAGGGCCCGGTCCGCGACGGGTTGCCGTCCTCCAGGTGACCGGCGAAGCGGCGACGCCACCCCGGCGCCTCGAACGTCACGTCGTACCAGCCGTTGCTCGCCGGGACCGGGAAGTCGTGCGAGCCACCCGGAGCGATGGTGACGTCGTTCAGCGTGACCGGTGACGGCCCGCGGTTGGTCACCGTGACCGTCAGCGCGGGCGTGTCGGCGAAGGTGACGGCGGCGTCGAGGTCCAGGCCGCCCGAGGCTTCGACCAGGAAGCCGTTCGGGCCGTGGATGGCGACGTCGTAGGTGCCGCCGTGCGCGACTTCGCCGGCCATCTCGCTGTTCGGGCCGACGTCGAAGCGTTGCGGCGTCCCGCCGGCGTGGTAGGCGTACGCGGCCAGCTGCAGGGCGTGCGTCCCGTGGTTGGCCAGGTGCAGCTTCAGGACGTTCGCCTCGGCGGTCGCCCAGGCGACCGGCTGGTACGGCAGCGGGCGCGCCTTCGCCGTGCCGGCGTCCTGCACCAGCGCCCCCGGCCCCAGCCCGGGCTTCGGGAGCCGCCGCTGCGTCCGGTCGGCTTCGGCGCGCAGCGCGTCGGCGTCCGGTAGCAGCGGGATGGTCGTGTCGGGGGCGCGGAAGTCGAAACAGCTGGTCAGGTCGCCGCAGATGGCGCGGCGCCACGCCGAGATGTTCGGCTCGCGCACGCCGGTCCACGTCTCCAGGAAGCGCAGCACCGACGTGTGGTCGAAGACCTGGGAGTTGACCCAGCCGCCGCGGCTCCACGGCGACACGACGGTCATCGGCACCCGCGGTCCCAGCCCGATCGGCACCGGCGGCCCGGACGGCGCGCCCTTCTCCGGCCGGTTGCCCGGCAGGTACTCGCCGGGCGTGCCGGGTGGCGGGGTCGGCGGGACGACGTGGTCGAAGAAGCCGTCGTTTTCGTCGTAGTTGATGAAGACGACGGTCGATTCCCACAGTTCCGGCTGGTCCCACAACGCTTTCAGCATGCGGTGCACGTAGGCGGCGCCGTCGACCGGCCGCGCGGCGGGGTGCTCGCAGTAACCGTACGGGGCCACCACCCACGACACGGCGGGCAGCGTCCCGGCCGCGCAGTCGGCGAGGAACTCGGCCAGGACGTGGTCGAGGTCCTTCCCCTGCCCCGAATCCGGCAGCAGCTTCTTGCGCAGGTTGGCGCGCTCGGCGAGCCGGCGCTTGACGGGGTCCATCGAGTGCAGCGCGTCGTGGAAGTTCTGGAACAGCCAGAGCGGGTTGTCGCCGTAGTCGCCGACGAAGTGCTCGGGGACGCCGCGCTCCTCGTCGTTCGCGTAGATCCGCCACGAGACGCCCGCCGCCTCGAGCCGCTCCGGGTACGTCGTCCAGTGGAACGACGGCTCGTAGTCCGGCGCGTTGTGCGTCGCCGGGCCGCCGGCGAGGCCGTCCGGGTCGATCGTGCCGGTCCAGTGGTAGAGCCGGTTCGGGTGGGTCGGGCCCTGGATCGAGCAGAAGTAGTGGTCGCAGAGGGTGAACGCGCGCGCCAAGGCGTGCTGGAACGGGAGGTCGTCGCCGGTGAAGTACCCCATCGTCATCGGGCTCTTCGCCGCGATCCAGCGGTCATACGCGCCGTCGTTCCACGCGCGGTGGGTGCTGTTCCAGTCGTGCGGCAGCTCGCCGAGGTCCTGACCGTCCACAACGGACGTGTCGATCCGGAACGGCAGCACCGGGCCGCCCCGGTCGCCGCGCTGGCGGAAGACGTCGCGCAGGGCCGCGCGGTCGCCGAAGCCGCGCACGCCGGCCATCGTGCCGTAGTAGTGGTCGAACGACCGGTTCTCCTGCATCAGCACGACGACGTGGCGGACGTCGCCGATGGTGCCCTTCCGCGGCACGGGGGCGCAGCCGGCGGACAGCGCGCCGGCGACCGTGACCGCGGCCGCACCACCGAGCACCGTGCGGCGCCGGATCCGGCTCATGACCACCTCCTCATCCCCGGGCCGGCGGCCCGGCCGAGGGGTACGTTCGCCACCGAGAGAGGTGAAGCCATGCTCAACTCAGCGGAATTGGTCGCCTTCGCACCGTCGGCCGACCTCGAGCGCTCGCGCGCCTTCTACACGGACGTCGCCGGGCTTGAGTTCATCGAGCAGACCCCCTTCGCGTGTGTGTTCCGCAGTGGCGCGACCATGCTGCGCGTCACCGCCGTCGCCGGGTTCACGCCGCAGCCGTTCACGGTGCTCGGCTGGGCGGTCGCCGACATCCGGGCGGCGGTGGCCGAGCTGCGCGGCCGTGGCGTGGAGTTCCTCACCTACGACACGCTGCCACAGGACACCGACAAAATCTGGACTACGCCGGGCGGCCGGATCGCGTGGTTCCCCGATCCGGACGGCAACGTGTTGTCCTTGACCCAGTTCGCCGCTGGTAATTAAACAACAGTGTTGATTTAATGGCCTAATGACCGAAGCCGAACGCCTCGCCCAGCTCTTCGAGCAGGAGGAACGCCTCCAGTTCACGAAGTTCGACAACGAGACCGCGCTCGCCCTCGGCCGGCAGATGCTGGACGCCGCGGCCGAGCGCGGGCTGGCGGTGACGATCTCGATCCGCCGCAACGGCCAGCGGCTCTTCCACGCCGCGCTGCCCGGGACGTCGGCGGACAACGACGGCTGGATCGACCGCAAGTGCCGGGTCGTCGACCGCTACGGCCACAGCTCGTTCCTGGTCGGCACGCAGTTCCGCGCGAACGGCGGCTCGTTCGAGCAGCACTCCCGGCTGGATCTCGGCGACTACGCGGCGCACGGCGGCGTGTTCCCGGTGCTGGTGCGCGGAGTCGGGCCGGTCGGCACGGTCGGGGTGTCCGGGCTGCCGCAGGCCGAGGACCACGCGTTCGTCGTCGAGCAGCTCGAGCGGTTCCTGGACTCCTGAAAAGCGGTGGCGGCCGCTGCTACCGTCGATCTCATGAAGCGCGCTGCACTGACGACGACGCCGGAGAGTGTCCCGGCGCGCTGAACGACGTTTCCGGCCCGGGGCGGGTGCCCCGGGCTTCGTCTTGTGGTCTCCCGCCTCGCCGTCCACGAGGGAGTCCACGATGCACGACCACCGCAAGCTCGGCCGCGAACTCGGCCTGTTCGGCACCGACCCGCTGATCGGCGCCGGCCTGCCCTACTGGCTGCCCGACGGCGCGCTCGTCCGCCACAGCCTGGAGGAGTACGTCCGCGGCCTCGAACGGCGGGCAGGGTACCGGCACGTCCATTCGCCGGTGCTGGCCAAACGCGAGCTGTACGAGATTTCCGGACACTGGTCGCTCTACCGCGACGACATGTACCCGCCGATGGACGTCGGCGGCGAGCAGCTCGTGCTGCGGCCGAGCCTGTGCCCGCACCACGCGCTGATCTACCGCTCGGCGGGCCGCAGCTACCGCGAGCTGCCGCTGCGGATCGCCGAGCTCGGCGGGATGTACCGGTCCGAGCTCTCCGGCGTGCTCGGCGGCCTCAGCCGGGTGCGGGCGATCCAGCTCAACGACGCGCACGTCTTCTGCACCCTCGACCAGGTCGAAGCCGAGGCCGAAGCCGCGTTGGCCCTGATCCGGCGGGCGTACGACGCGCTCGGCCTCAGCCCGGCGGGCTACCGCCTGTCGCTGCCCGGCGACAGCGGGAAGTACGTCGCCGGGGACTGGGACCGCGCCGTCGGCATCCTGCGGTCGGTGCTCGACCGCAGCGGGCTCGCCTACGACGCCGTCGAGGGCGAAGCTGCGTTCTACGGCCCGAAGATCGACATCCAGATCGCCGACGGCGCCGGCCGCGAATCGACCCTGTCGACCGTCCAGGTCGACTTCCACCAGCCCGCGCAGTTCGGTCTCGAGTACGTCGGCGCGGACGGCGCGAAGCACCGGCCGGTCATGCTCCACCGGAGCATCATCGGCAGCGTCGAGCGCGCGGTGGCCCAGCTGATCGAGGTCCACGGCGGCGCGTTCCCGTCCTGGCTGGCGCCCGTGCAGCTCCGGCTGCTGCCGCTGTCCGCCGCGGAACTGCCGGTTGCGCAGGCGGCCCTCGACCGGTGCGACGGCCTCCGGGCCGAGATCGCGTCGGAGGGCAGCCTGGGCGCACGGATCCGGGACGGGCGGCTGGTGCCGTACCAGGCCGTCATCGGTCCGCGGGAAGCCGCCGCCGGGCAGCTTTCCGTGCGGCTGCGCGACGGACGCCGTCTCGACTCCCAACCGGTGGAGGACGCGCTGGCAGCCGTCCGGGAGGCGGTCAGGCAGCCATGACCTCGGCCAGCCAGCCGAAGGCGGGCGCCATGCTCTCCGGTGCCGCCCAGCCGTTTATCACCCCCAACAGTTCCAGGTAGCGCTCGCGGCGCGGATCGCTGACGGCGTCGAGCCACTCCCGGAGCTCGCCGGGATCGCGCCCGAGGCCGTCGACGATCGCCCTCGCCGCCGGGGATTTCGGCCCGATCCCGGCGACGAGGGCCGGGGTGACGGCGTCCCGCACCTCGGCCGCCAGGTCACGACGCAGGCCGCCTTCGTGGGCGTCCACGAGCCGGCGCAGGTTCGCGCGGAAGTCCGTGTCCCGCATCAGCGCGGCCAGCTCGGTCCACGCCTGGACCTGCTCGGGGCTGGGGTCACCGGGCAGTTCCGGCGTCAAGGTGCGGGCGATCCCCGCCAGCTCGGGACGATCACCCAGGGCGTCGGCGAGGAAGTCACCGATCAGGCATTGCCGCTCCACTTCGGACAGCAGGAGCCGCTGGTGCGCGAGGCTCGCCTCCTCGGGCTGCGAGCGGTTCGCCACCGCGTTCAGCACTGCCCTTCGCCGGTGCAGCACGCCGATCTGCGCCTCGACCGCCGCGACGTGCTCCGCCGCCACCTCCGCGACGGTGGTTTCGCCCTCGATCACCCGCCGGATGGTGGCGAGGTCGATGCCGAGGTCGCGGAGGACGCGGATGACGTCGAGCCGGGCGAGCGCAGCGTCGTCGTAACGGCGCTGGCCCGCGGCGTTGCGCCCGGACGGCGGCACGAGGCCGCGATCCGAGTAGAACCGGACGGCCTTGACCGTCAGGCCGGTCCGGTGAGCGAGTTCGCCGATCGAATACTGCATGCCGCCAGCGTGGCAGCTCCCCTCGGGGGAGGCGCAAGACCTGCAGGTTCGCTCGATCGTGTCGATCATTTGTTCGATGATTCGCGGTAAAGTCGAACGCGTGATCGAACGAATCAGGTCTCCTCCCGGATCCGGGTCACCAGCTGGGTCGGGTTCACGAACCGCAACGCGATGAGAAGGAGCACGAGCATGGAAGCGGTGTAGATGGTCGCCATGGCGTCGACGGACTGGTTGGCGCGGATGCCCGCGGCGAACACGGAGTTGTAAAGGGCGACCACCAGGGTCGTCGAGTCCGGGCCGGCGGTGAGGAACGTCAGCTCGAACATCCCGACCGTGCGCACCAGCACCAGGATCGACGCGGCCAGGATGCCCGGCAGCAGCAGCGGGCCGAGGATCCGGGTGAACACCGAGGCGGTCCGCGCGCCGGACATGCGGGCCGCGGCCTCGATCTTCGGGTCGATCTGCTCGATGAACGGCGTCATGGTCAGCACGACGAACGGCACCGAGGGCACGAGGTTGGCCAGGATGACGCCGGTGGTCGTGCCGGCCAGGTGGAACTTGTAGAGCACGGTGGCCAGCGGGATGCCGTAGGTGATGGGAGGGATCAGGATCGGGAGCACGAACAGGAGCATCACCAGGCGTTTGCCGGGGAACGAGCGGCGGGCCAGCGCGTAGGCGGCCGGCACGCCGACGGCCACCGACACGGCGATCACCACGAGCGCGACGATCGCCGTCGTCAGCAGGACGTCGGACAGGCCGAACTCGCGCCAGGCGTCGGCGTACCAGTGGGTGGTGAAGGCGTCCGGGAGCCAGCTGCCGAACCACTGCGTGCCGAACGAGTCGACCACGACCGAGAGCACGACGCCGGCGAGGTTGACGAAGAAGAACGCGACGACGGCCCAGACGACCCAACGTCCGGGACGCGCGACCCAACCGGTCATCCCTTGCCTCCGGTCGCTCCGCGGTACAGCGTGCCGCGCCACGCCATGACCAGGCCGATCACGATCAGCATGATGACCGCCATCAGCATCGCGACGGCCGAGCCCATCGAGTAGTCGTACTCCTCGAACGCGGCGTGGTAGGCGGCGATCGAGATGACGCGGGTCTCGTTCGCCGGATCGCCGACGAGCTGCGCACTCGGGAAGACCGAGAACGCCATGACGAACGAAAGGCAGAAGGTGATCGCCAGGCCGGGCGCCAGCAGGGGCAGCGTGATCCGCCGGAAGCGCTGGACACCGTTGGCGCCGAGCGTTGCGGCTGCCTTCTCCAGGGAGGGGTCGATGCCCGAGAGGTAGGACAGCGTGAGCAGGAAGGAGAACGGGAAGCCGGTGATCACCAGCGACAGCAGCACGCCGGTGTAGTTGTGGATCAGCGGCAACGGCTGGTCGGTGACGCCGAGGACGGTGAGCACCTTGTTCAGCCAGCCCGCGGGTCCGCCGTACATGATCAGGCCCTGCGCGGTGAGCACCGTGCCGAGCGTGATCGGTACGACCAGGATCGTCGTCAGCAGGCGTTTGCCGCGGACCCGGCCGCGCATCACGTAGGCGATCGGGATGCTCGCGAGGACGTTGATGAACGTTGCCGGCAGCGCGATGCCGAGCGTGGTCCAGATGGTGTCGCGCAGGTAGGGATCGCCGAAGAACCGTGCGTAATTCGCGAAGACGCCGCCCGTGCGCGGCGCGAACGACAACTGGAGGCCGTAGAGGAACGGATACAGGAACAGGCAGGCGGTGACCAGCAGGCCAGGCACGAGGAGCAGCAGGGTGCGGTCGACGCCACGTTCGGCCAACCGGTGCCGCAACGCCGGCCGCCCGGTCGCCACGGCGGTCACGACACGCCCCCCGCGTCAGGCCCCAACGCACCGCGAGCGGCGACGACGACCTCCGCGACACGAGCGGCAGCGGCCGACGCACCCAGGGCGGCGAAGACCGGCACACTCCGAACGTCGGCGCCTCTTGCGGCGGGCATTGGTGCACCCCGCCCACCGGAGATCCCCGCGGCCACCGATGCGCCCCGAACCCCATCCGCCGGCTCGGCGCCGGCGATACCGACCCGGGCGCTCACGGTGCGAACACCAGGACCCGCTCGCCCGGAACACCGATCCGGACGGTGTCTCCCGGAGCCAGGCGTTTGTCGGTCCGGAAGTACACCGGGACGCCGGTCGCCAGCCGGGCCGAGACCGACAGCTCGCGGCCGTGGTACTCGACGATCTCGACCGTGACGTCGAGGGCGTTCTCGGTGCCGTCGCCGACGACGAAGTCCTCCGGGCGGATTGCCACCTTCGCCGAGTCGCCCTCGGGGTGCGAGCCGCGGCCGGTGAGGCGGACGCCTGCGCCCGACACTGTCACCGATGAGCCCGCGGTGCCGGTCACCGTCATGTCCAGGAGGTTGCGGTAGCCCATGAAGGACGCCACGTAGCTGTTCACCGGCTGGGCGTACACCTCCTCGGGCGTGCCGATCTGCTGGACCGCGCCCTCGCGCAGCACCACCAGGCGGTCGGCCAGCGACAGGGCCTCCTCCTGGTCGTGGGTGACGTACACCGTCGTCAACCCGAGCGTCTGGTGGAGGCGGCGGATCTCCATCCGCATCTCCAGGCGGAGCTTGGCGTCCAAATTGGACAGTGGCTCGTCCATCAGCACCACCGGCGGCTCCAGCACCACTGCGCGGGCGATGGCGACGCGCTGCTGCTGGCCGCCGGACAGCTGCGCGGGGAACTTCGCCGCGTGCTCGGTGAGCTGGACGAGCCGGAGCGCTTCGTCGACCCGACGCCGTGCTTCGGCGCGGCCGACCTTGCGCATCTTCAGGCCGAAGCCGACGTTGGCGCGGACCGACATGTGCGGGAACAGCGCGTAGTTCTGGAACACCATCCCGAACCCGCGCCGCTCCGGTGGCCGGCCGTCGATGCGGGTGTCGTCGAGCCAGATGCTGCCCTCGGTCAGGGGCAGCAGGCCGGCCAGGCAGTTCAACGCCGTCGACTTGCCGCAGCCGGACGGGCCGAGCAGGGCCACGAACTCGCCGCGGGCGATGGCGAGGTCGAGGCCGCGCAGGGCGTTCGCGGTGCCGAATCTCCGGGACACGCCGTCCAGCCGCAGCTGCCCGAACGTCACTTCTTGCCGACCTTCGAGCCGCCGACCAGCTGGTTCCACTTGTCGAACGCCTTCACCTGCTGCTCGGCCGGCAGCGACGTCTCCTTCGGGTACTGCGAGATCCACTGCTCGTACTCCGGCCGGCCGAACTGCCGGATGGTGTCCTGACTCTTCTGCGGCGCCATCTGCAGGGTGACGTCCTTGACCGCCGGGCCGGGGTAGAAATAACCGTCGTCGTAGGCGATCGCCTGCTGGTCGGGCTTGAGCATCCAGGCCACCAGCTGCAGGATCGCCGACTCCTGATCAGGCGACAGCCCCTTCGGGATGAGCGCGTACTGGGCGTCGGTGACCCAGTGCATCGGCTGCATGATCGCCGTCTTGACCGTGTTCGGCACCGTGCCGAGCTTGCGCGGGTTGATGTCCCAGCCGGTGGTCGACATGATCATGTCCACCGAACCGGACGCGAGGTTCTTCATCGTCTCCGTGGTGCCCGACGGGTAGTACTTCACGTACTTGCCGAGCTCCTGCAGGAACGCCCAGGTCTTGTCCCAGCCCTTGTCCGGGTCCTTCGGGTCCTTGTCACCCAGCAAGTACGGCAGGCCCATCAGGAACGTCCGGCCCGGACCGGAGTTCGACGGCTGGGCGTACTGGAACTTCTCCGGGTGCGCCTTCGCCCAGTCGAGCAGCTCCTGCGGGGACGCCGGCGCCTGAGCGACCGCAGAAGGGTTGAACTCCAGCAGCGGGCCGGACGGGTAGTAGACGACCTCGATGCCGTAGCCGTTGGCCAGCTCCTGCATCTTGGCCGCGGGCTCGAGGTAGTTCTGCATCAGGTTCGGGAACCGGCTCGAGAAGTCCGGCAGCACCTTGGCCAGCGTGCCGTTCGCGATGCCGGCGGAAAGACCGTCGGTGCCGCTGAGGACCAGGTGCGTCTGGGCGACGCCGCCGTCCTGCTCCGCCTTCAGCTTGCCCGCCATGCTCGGTGCGGGCGCGGTCGAATAGGTGACCTTCGCGAGGACTTCGGGGTGTGCGGCCTTGAAGTTCTCGATCATCTGCTTGGTGAGCTGCAGGTTGCCCGCGACGTCGAGGATGTTCAGCTCGACCGGCTTGCCCGGCTTGTCCGGCACCGCCTTGGGGTCCGCCGCCTGGCCGCCGTCACCGCCGGGCGCGCCGCAGGCCGCCAAGCCGGCGGCGAGACCCACCGCCAGCAACGCTCGTCGGAATCGGAAGCCGGTGCAACGCTGCATGGCTGCTCCCTAGGTCCGTGATAATGTTGTATGTCGCATCGTATATCAGATCGGACATGCCAGTGGCGAGCACTTCTTCGGCCCGGAGGCCGCCGCCGCCCGTCTCGCGGACGGATTTTGTGCGTGACGCGATCAAGGAAGCGATCTTGAGCGGCGAGTTCGGGCCGGGCGAAACGCTCGTCGAAGCCGAGGTCGGCGCCCTGCTCGGGGTGTCGAAGACGCCGGTGCGCGAGGCCCTGCGGATCCTGGCCGGTTCCGGTTTGGTCACGATGAGCACGTACAAGGGGGCGGCGGTCCGGGTCATGGACGCCGAAAGCGCGTATGCGGTGTACGACCTGCGCGCGCTGCTCGAGCCCGAAGCCGTCCGACGCGCTGTCGAGCGCGGCGCGGACTTCGGCCCCGCGCGGCAGGTGCTGGCGGGCGTCGAGACCGGCACGGCCGCGTCCGACCGCGCGAAGGCCAGCCTGGCCAACCGCCTGTTCCACCGCGCGCTCTACGCCGGGTGCGGCAACCCGCTGCTGGTCCAGGTCCTGGATGGGCTGCGCGACCAGGCCGCGCTGATCACCGTCACCGGCTGGGGCATCAGCCCGACCTGGCAGGGCGAAGCGGCCGAGCACCGGGCGATCCTGAACGCCGCCGAGAGCGGCAACGCCCGGCAGACCGAACACCTGCTGCGCAAGCACATCACCGATTTCATCGACCGGGTCGCCTTCGAGCTGCCCGGCGACCGCACCACCGAGACCGGCGATCCGAAGGGGGCCCGATGACGTTCGAGGAGCAGAGGCGGCGGCTGTCCGGGGTGGTGGCCATCCCGGTCACGCCGTTCGACGCCGAGGGCGCCGTCGACGGCCAGACGTACGCGAAGCTGGTGGACCGGCTGATCACCGGCGGCATCGAGATCGTGACGCCGAACGGCAACACCGGCGAGTTCTACGCGCTCGACACGGCGGAAGCGCGGCAGTGCCTGGAAGTCACCGTCGAGGCGGCGGCGGGCCGGGCGAGCGTGCTGGCCGGGATCGGCCACGACGTCGCCTCGGCGACGCGGGCCGCGGCGCACGCCCGCGACGCCGGTGCGGACATGATCATGATCCACCAGCCGGTCCACCCGTACGTCTCGGGCGACGGCTGGGTCGACTACCACGCGGCGATCGCCGCGGCGGTCCCGGAACTCGGGGTGGTGCTGTACGTCCGCAACCCGGCGATCACCGGCGAGCAGCTGGGCGCGCTCGGCGAGGCGGCCCCGAACGTGATCGGCGTGAAGTACGCGGTGCCGGACCCGGTGCGGTTCGGCTCGGTCGCCCGGGACGCGGGCTTCGGCCGGTTCGTGTGGATCGCCGGCCTGGCGGAACTCTCGGCGCCGGGCTACTTCGCCGTCGGCGCCACCGGGTTCACCTCCGGCCTGGTGAACGTCGACCCGGCGATCTCCCTGGAGATGTTCCGCGCACTGTCCACAGGGGACTATCCGGCGGCGATGGCGGTCTGGGAGCGGATCCGGCCGTTCGAGGAGCTCCGGGCCGCGAACGGCAACGCGAACAACGTCAGCGTGGTCAAGGACGCGCTGGGCCAGCTGGGCCTGTGCCGCCCGGACGTGCGGCCCCCGAGCCGGCTGCTGACCGGGCCCGAACGGGAGCAGCTCTTCGGGCTGCTGTCGTCGTGGGGGCTGTCCTAGGTGACGCAAGTTACTGGCGCGTTAACAAACTGTCAGCGGGCGCCCGGAATCCGTCAGGACGGCATTCACGGGTGATCTTCGGGCGCGCCGGCGGGGGTGTCCTGACGGGGTCCGATCCGCCGTGATGCCCGGAGGCACCCGTGACGCTCAGCGAGCTTCTTCCCAGCCTCGGCTGCGAAGCCGCCGATCACCTCGAGCCAGGAGTCTGGCCGCGAAGCACCCGACTCGGCGAAGACGGCGAGCTGCTCTTCGCCGGCGCGCCGGTCAGCCACCTCGCCGCCCGCTTCGGGACGCCGTCCTACTTCATCGACGAACAGCAGGTCCGTGACACCGCCCGCGAGTACCGCGAAGCGCTGCCTGACGTCGAAGTCGCGTACGCCAGCAAGGCGCTGTGTACACGCGCTGTCCTGCGTTGGGTCGCCGAAGAAGGGTTGTCGCTCGACACCTGCTCCGCCGGTGAGATCGCCGTCGCACGCTCGGTCGGCTTCCCCGCCGAACGCATGTTGCTGCACGGCAACGCGAAGACGCCCGAAGACCTGAAGGCCGCGCTCGGCTACGGCGTGCGAAGGATCGTCGTCGACTCGCTCGACGAGATCGAGCAGCTCGGCGCGCTCGCCCACGGCGCTCAGCAGGTGATGATCCGGGTGACGCCGGGTGTCGCGGCCGGCGCGCACGCAGCCATCAGCACCGGCGCCGAAGGCCAGAAGTTCGGCTTCTCGCTCCTCGACGGCGTACCCGACAACGTCGACGCCGCCGTCGAAGCGGTGAAGCGGCAACCCGGGTTGCGCCTCCAGGGCCTGCACTGCCACATCGGCTCGCAGGTGACCAGGGTCGACCGGTACGAGGCGGCCGCGCGGCGGATGGCCGAGGTGCTCGCCCGGATCCGTGACGTCCACGGCGTCACGCTGCGGGAGCTCGACCTCGGCGGCGGGCAGGCGGTCCCGTACGCCGGCGGCGAGCCCGCGTTCGACCTCGGCGGCTACTCGCGTCGCCTGCGCGTGGCGCTGGCCTACGAGTGCGCGGCGCACGGCTTCCCGGTGCCGCGCCTGACGATCGAGCCCGGCCGGGCGATCGTCGGGCCGGCCGGGATCACGGTGTACCGCGTCTGCGCGGTCAAGCGCGGCAGCCGCACCTTCGTCGCCGTCGACGGCGGGATGAGCGACAACGCGCGGCCGTCGCTCTACGGCGCCCGCTACACCACGCGCCTGGTGGGACGGCGGTCGAAAGCGCAGCGCGTCCCGATGACTGTGGTCGGCCGGCACTGCGAAGCGGGCGACATCCTCGCCGACGGCCTCAGCCTGCCCGCCGACCTGCACGCCGGCGACCTGCTGGCCGTGCCGTGCACCGGCGCCTACCACCACTCGCTGGCGTCGAACTACAACCAGATCGGCCGCCCGCCGCTGGTCGGCGTCCGGGACGGGGTCGCGACGCTGCTGGTGCGCCGCGAAACCGAGGAGGACCTCAGCCGGCGTGATTTAGGCTAGGCCTGGGTACTGATCGTTTCGCCGCCGCGCGGCACGAACCCGCGCGGCAGGCGGCGCCCGGCGAAGAAGTCACGGCACACCCGGTGCACCGCGAACATCAGCGGCACGCCGAGCACGATCGACACCACGCCGATCACCGCGACGCCGCCGATGCCGAACACGGTCGTCTCGCCGGCGTCTGGCCGGGCGTACTCGATCAGCGCGAACACCAGCACCGCCAGGAAGAACAGGCCGCCGGTGAACGGCAGCAGCCCGCGCAGCACGAAGTTGCGCACGCTCGCGAACAGCGTCCGGCGGAACACCCAGACGCAGGCCAGCGCAGTCATCGTGTACTCGATCGCGATGGTCAGGCCCACCGCGTCGACGGAGTCGGCCAGCACGTTGTCGCTGATCAGCGCCAGAAGCACGTACACGGCCAGCGAGACCAGCCCGAACGCCCAGGTCGCCACGGTCGGCGTCCGGAACCGCGGGTGCACCCGCCCGAAAACGCGCGGCAGAGCGCCGTGGCTGGCCATCGACAACGTCGTGCGCGCCGCCGGCATGATCGTCGCCTGGCTCGTGGCCGCGCCGCTGGTCAGGACGGAGACGACCAGCAGCACGCCCAGGACCTTGCCGGTCGCGCCGTCGCCGAACACCGCGCTGCCGAGGCCGGCCAGGACGTCTTCGGAGTTGGCCGCGTTCGCCAGGCCGATCCCGGTCTCGCCGACCCCGGCGAAGGCCAGCGCGGCGACCGTCACGAGCAGGTAGTTCAGCACCAGCAGCACCGTCGAAAGCACCGCGGCACGGCCCGGCGCGTGACGCGGGTCGGCCGACTCTTCGTTGACCGACAGCGAGCTTTCCCAGCCCCAGTAGATGAACACGGCCAGCAGGACCGCCGAAACCGCGGTGCCGGCCGAGACCCCGCCCGGCCACAGCCAGTCCAGCCGCGGCAGCGACGCCTGCGGCCCGGCCGTGCCGTCGAAGACGCGGACCAGCGCGACGGCCGAGAAGAGCACCAGGACGGCGAGCTCGACGCCGAGCAGGATCCACTGCGCCCGTGCGGAGACTTCGATGCCGCGGTGGCAGAGCCAGCACAGCGCCAGGAGCCAGGCGGCGCCGATCGCCGTCGTCACCCACCGGTTGCCCGCCGCGTCCGAGGCGCCGAACAGCAGCAGCGTGTAGCGGCCGGTGAGCGCGGACTGGCTGCTCATCACCAGCAGCTGCGCGACCGTGACGACCCAGCCGGTGAACCACCCGGCGTGCGGGCCGAACGCGCGCGCCGCCCAGGTGAAGTTGGTGCCGCAGTCGGGTTCCGCGGTGTTCAGCTCGCGGAAGGCGAAGGCGACGAACAGCACCGGCACGAAGGAGAGCAGCACGAACGCGGCCGCCTTGAACCCGGTGCCCGCCAAGACGATCAGCCCGAGCGTGGCCGCGATGGAGTACGCCGGCGCGGTCGACGACATCCCGATGACCATCGACGACACCATGCCGAGCGCGCCGCCGCGCAGTCCCTTCGCAGGTACAGCGGGTACGGCGGGGGCGGCGCCGAGTGCCACGGCCTCCGACATCGATCGGTCCTCCTGGAGCTGCTGGTACGACAAAGCCGCCAGACGGTACCTGCCGCGGTGCGGTATGCGCGTCCCGCTGTGCGCGGGCGCACAAAACCGCCTCGGAAAAGCTCGTGAGTTTCGTCCCCCGCCACCGATTCCTCGGCTGACGGTCGCGTGCACGCCGAATCACGCGAAGCTGACGCTGAGGGCTCGCTTTCTCGCCCACGCTCGATACGCTGCGCACTTGACAAATCACATGCCGAAACACAGGGAGGGACGGCATGGGTGACGAAACACGTGCGCGCGCGCTGGACAATACGGACAGATCGTTGATCGCCCTGCTCCAACAGGACGGCCGCGCCTCGTTCACCGCGCTCGCCAAGGCGGTCGGGCTTTCGGAGGGAGCAGTCCGCCAGCGCGTGCAGCGGCTGCTGCGTGACGACCTGATGCAGATCGTCGCGGTGACCGATCCCGCCAACGTGGACCTGACGCGGCAGGCCATGGTCGGCATCAACGTCGACGGCGCTGATCCCCGCGACGTCGCGGACAAGCTGTCCGAGCTCGAGAACGTGCACTACGTCGTGTTGTGCGCCGGGCGCTACGACCTGCTGGCCGAACTCGTCTGCCGGGACGACGACCACATGCTCGAAGTGCTCGGCGACGAGGTGCGCAAGATCCCGGGCGTGTCCGGGACCGAGCTGTTCGTGTACCTGAAGCTGGCCAAGCAGGACTATTCCTGGGGCCGGCTCACGGCGTAGCGGTGCGGGGATGACGGGCCTGCACCCGCCACCCCCGCGGTCCGCTACAGGAACCGCCGGTGTCCCGCCCGCGCCGGAACGCCGGTCTCGGCGAGGCCGGTCAGCTCCGCCGGGAGCGGATCCCGGTGCAGCACCCCGAGGCGCTGCGTGGCGCGCGTGAGCGCGACGTAGAGCTCGGCCGCGCCCCGCGGGCCCGCGGCCAGGATGCGCGCGGGCTCGACGACGAGGACGGCGTCGAACTCCAGCCCCTTGGCGGCCGACGGCGGGATCGTTCCCGGGACCCCCGGCGGGCCGATCACCACGCTGGTGCCTTCGCGACCGGCCTCGTCACGGACGAAGTCCTCGATGGCGCCCGGCAGTTCGTCGTCCGTCACTCGTCTGGACCACGGCCGGACGCCGCACGCGCGCACCGGTTCCGGCGGCCGCGCGGACGGCGCGAACCGGGCCAGCACCGCCCCCGCGACGGCCATGATCTCCGCCGGGGTGCGGTAGTTCACGGTCAGTTCGCGGTACAGCCAGCGGTCCCCGGCGTACGGCGTCAGCATCGACGCCCAGTCCCTCGCCCCGGCCGCGGACCGGCGCTGCGCGAGGTCGCCGACGATCGTGAACGACCGGCTGGGGCACCGCCGCACCAGCCCCCGCCAGTCCATTTCGGACAGTTCCTGGGCCTCGTCGACGACGACGTGCCCGTACGTCCAGTCCCGGTCGGCGGCCGCCCGTTCGGCGAGGTCACGCGGGTCGCGCTCGGCGAATCGCCCGGCCAGGTCCCCGGCGTCGAGCAGGTCCTCGGCGACCAGCTGGACGTCCTCGTCGAGCTCCTCGGCGTCCAGCTTCATCAGCTCCATGACACCGGAGGCGTACTCGGCCTCCGCCTCCGCTCGCCGGCGCGCGGCGGCGCGTTCCTCGACGTCGTCGCGGCCGAGCAGGTCGACCAGTTCGTCGAGCAGCGGGACGTCCGACACCGTCCAGGCCGAGCCGTCCGCGCGGAACAGCACCGGATCGGCCCCGGCGGCCTCGAGGCGACGCGGAGACTCGTACAGCGGCGCCAGCAGCGTTTCCGGTGTCAGGTACGGCCACAGCTCGTCGAGTGCGGCACCGAATGCTTCGTGTTCCGCGAGCTCGTCGAGGACGTCGGCCCGCAGGTCGGCCCACAGGAGGCGGTCCGCCGTGGTGAGCCAGCCTTCGCCGATCTTCGCCACCACCCGTTCGGCGACGAGCGCCACGACGTGCTCGCGGAAGACCGCGCGGGCTTCGTTGTGCGGCAGCCCGGTGTCACGCGCTTCGAGCCGGGCCTGGCCCACGAGGTCGGCGTCGAGCGCCACGACGACGTCACCCAGGTCGATCGGCACCGGCTCCCCGGGCACCTCCTGGCGGTCGGCGACCGCGGCCACCAGCACGTCGAGGATCGTCAGAGCCCCCTTGAGCCGCGCCACCTCCGGCGGGTCCTCGGCCGTGACGTGCAGACCGGGGACGAGGTCACCGGTGGTCCGGAAGACGACGTCCGACTCGCCGAGCGACGGCAGCACGCGGCCGATGTGGTCGAGGAACAGCGGGCTCGGCCCGACCACGAGCACGCCGCTGCGCGACATCCGCTCCCGCCGCGTGTAGAGCAGGTACGCCACCCGGTGCAGGGCCACGGCCGTCTTGCCGGTGCCGGGACCGCCTTCGACGACCAGCACCCCCGCGTGGCCGAGGCGGATGATCTCGTCCTGCTCGGCCTGGATCGTCGCGACGATGTCCCGCATGCCGTCGCCGCGAGGCGCGTTGACCGCCGCGAGCAGGGCCGCGTCCCCGCGTTCGGTGTCTCCGGGACGGCCCAGCACCTCGTCGGTGAAATCGAGGACGCGACGCCCCATCGTGTGGAACTGACGGCGGCGGCGCATGTTTTCCGGCCGCGCCGCCGTGGCGACGTAGAACGGCCGCGCCGCCGGCGCCCGCCAATCCAGCAGGAACGGTTCGTAGTCGTTTTCCGCGTCGAACAACCCGAGCCGCCCGATGTAGCCGGTTTCGCCCGAAAGGGCGTCCAACCGGCCGAAACAAAGCCCGTTGTCGGCGACGTCCAGCCGGGCCGCCTCCCGCGACCGGCAGCGGACGTCGGTCTCCCGTTCCCCCGGCGTCACGTCGGTTTGCCCGAGTGCGCCGTGGTACCGGGCCTGCGCCGCCGCGCGCTCGCGGTCGAGCCGCTCGTAGAGCGCGGCGACGTAGGCCCGTTCTTCCCGCAATTCCTCGTCGTACCCGTGGTTTGACAAGTTCCCCTCACAGCGGTTAGACTCATATCAGGTTCGGCGATCGCTCCCATTGTTCACGGAGAGCACGCCGATTTTTTATTGTCCACCCGCTGTCAAGGGCCTCAGCCCAGCATGAATTCGCGCGGGTTCAGCGGCCGGTCGGCCACCCGCACGTCACCCAGCAGCCCCGCGAAACTGCGGTCCACCTTCCCGCCGTAGGACGACGCCCCGACCAGCCACGGCCCGCCCGGATCGGCGAGCCCGACGGCGGGCGTGGCCGGGTTCCGGACCACCGGGCAGCCGTCGACGTAGACGATCGTGCGCCGGCCGTCGTTGACCACGGCGACGTGCCACCACTTCTCCACCGGCAGCTCGTGGCCCCAGTTCGTCGACGTCCGGTCCTGGTTGAGCGGGTACACCGCCCACTGGAGCTCGCCACCGTCCGAAAGGGACAGTGTGGCCGCGGACTCCTGCGGGTCGTCGCCGGTCTTGCCGGCGGCCGCGCCGCTGCCCTGCCGGGCGAACAGGCCGCACCAGCCGTGGTGGCCGTCCTTGAAGTTCGCGGGCAGCCAGAAGAACGCCTCTACGGTGTAGCCGCGTTCGAACTTGAGCTTGTTGATCGGCGCCGCGTCGACCGTGCGCAGGTACGCGCCGCGGCTCGGATCACGCTGGCCGTCGAACCGCAGGCTCGCCCGCGACGGCTGCCGCGGCGAGAACTCGCTCGAGTACTTCAGCGCGTCCGGGCCGCTGCCGGGCGCGGTGACGCGCTTGAGGTCGTTGCCGCGGCCGGTCTGGTCGCGCACGACGACGTCGTCCGGCACGGCCTTGCCGTCCTGACCGCCTTCGAAGCGCCAGTAGGCGACGGTGCCGGGGATCAGCAGCTGCTTCGCCGGCCGGGCGGGCGGGACCGGCGCCGGCGCGAAGCCCTTGAACCGCTCGGCGAAGTCGATCTCCAGGCTGAAGTAGTCGGCCGCGCCGCTGCGCTCGACCTCCTGCTGCTGCATCTCGCTGAGGTGGTCCTGCGCGGCCAGCCACGGCGAGAGCGTCCGGACGTCGATCACACCGCGGGCGAGGTCGAACTGGTAGAGCCGGACCATCGCGCTGCCGCCGTAGTAGCGGTCCTGGTAGTTGGCGATGTGGACGTGGACGTCGTGCCCGGCGGCGTTCTTGCGGACGGTGCGCCCGGTCGGCCAGTAGTGGCCGTTGAGGGTGAGGAAGATCTGGTCGTTGCCCTGGACGAGCTCCTGCCAGACGTGCTCGCCGAACGTCGAGAACTGGGCCTGGTGGTCGTCGTCGGCCCAGACGAGCTCGTGGATGGTGAGGATCGCCGGCAGCGTCGGGTGCTGCGCGAGGACCTGCTTCGCCCAGTTCAGGCCACCGGCGGAGGGTCGCCAGTCGAGGGCCAGGAGCAGCCACTCGCGGCCGCCGCCGCGGAAGATGTGGAAGGTGTTGTAGCCGTCCTTGGACGCGCCCTTGAACGTCGGCGAGGTGCGCTGGCGCTGCGGGCCGAACGCGTCGAGGTACGGCGAGGGGCCGCGCTGGTCGTCCTTCGAGCCGTCGATGTCGTGGTTGCCCGCCAGCGTGCTGTACGGGAACCGGTGGCGGTCGAGGGCCTGGAACGACCGGCTGATCCTGGCGAACTCGTCCGCCCGGCCGTTCTGGGTGAGATCGCCGAGGTGGGCGAGGAAGACAACGTTGTCGGCCTGCTCTTCGAGGACGTACCGCAGCGAGGCGTCCAGCGGGGCCGCGTCACCGCGGTCCTCGTCGAACAGGTACTGCGTGTCCGGCATGACCACGAGCGTGAAACGCGGATCTTCGGCGTCCGGGCGGTGCCGGCCGGTGGCTTGGGCGGCGGGCGCGCCGAGGACGTTCGGCAGGGTCGCCGCGGCGGCGACGGCCGGGGCGCCGAGGAGGAAGGTCCGGCGAGAAGTGTCAGTCACGGGCGGGAAGCTACGGGCGGCTTCCGACCGCCCCGGCAACTGCTGCCGAACACCGGATGAACAGCGGTACTGTGCCCGCATGAGCGGCCCGCGGGTGTTCCGGTTGATCCAGCCCGTCGACGACATCGGCGTCGCCGTCACCTTCTACGCCGCCGTCTTCGGCGACCCCGGCGAACGCGTCGCGGTCAACCGGCACTACTTCACCTGCGGCGGCGTGGTGCTCGCCTGCGTCGAGGCGCCGCCCGAGCACCGCGAGCCGCGGCCGCAGCGGGACCCGCGGATCGTCTACCTCGCGGTCGAAGACGTCGAGGAGACGTTCGAGCGGGTGCGCGCCGCCGCGCCGCGCTGGGTGGACGACGCCATCGAGACCCAGTTCTGGGGCGAACGCTCGTTCTACGCCGACGACCCCTTCGGCAACCCGCTCTGCTTCGTCCAGGAGGACACGCTCTACTTGGGCGGCCCGGTCGGCTGATCGCGGGGGTTCAGCCGGAACGGCATGACGAACCAGAGGATCCCGAAGATCAGCAGGCAGAGCACGGCCATCACGCCCATGGCGATCCCGCCGTAGACGACCTTGGCGATCAGCGCGACGGTCGACGTGATCGCCAGCGCCAGGCAGACCAGCCCGACCAGCACGAGCCGGTTGCCGACGGTCAGGATCCGCTCCCGGCTGCCGGTGCGGAACAGCAGCCGGTGCCACGCCGCGGGCGCGGTCAGCAGGGCCGTCGCCGCGACGGCGAGCGCCACCGCGGACAGGTGCAGCGCCTTCTCGAACCCGCTGGCGTCGTGGAACCGGTCGGTGAACACGACCGACAGCAGGAAGCCGAAGAGGATCTGCACCCCGGCCTGGGCCACCCGCAGCTCCTGCAGCAGCTCACCGATGTTGCGGGTGAGCTGCTCGTTGTGGGTCTCGCCGGTGTGCTCGGACACACCGGCACCCTATCCGGGTGCCGGACCCTCCACCCGCCGGGAAATCCGTGACTTTCCCACGAACCCCGGCGCCGCGACGGTCCGAAGTGGACCGGTTCAGAACCCCCAGGTGCGGTCGGGCACCACGCGGATGCGGACGGAGTACTTCGTGTCGAACCCGTCCGCGGTCAAGCCGATCCCCGCGTAGTGCGAGCCGTACTTGTCGACGTACCCCGGCGCCTCGGACGCCTTGCCCGCCTCCACGTGCGCCGTTCCGGTCACGACGAGGACCGAGCCGCCGTGCACGTCGCTGTTGAGGTGGAAGCTGACGTCCGGGTTCGCCTCGATGTGCCGGAGCTTCGCGGTGCCGGGCTCGCTGAACAGCACGATGTCGTCGCCCTCGAGGACGAACCACACGGGCCGGGGCGCGGGCCGGCCCTTCGGCGTGACGGTGGTCAGCCAGGCGATCTTCTCGTCCGCGCGGTCGCTGAGCTTCGGTGTGGCCATGCCGGTCCCCCCTGGTCGTCGGGTTGTGGTCCAGGTAACCACGGGGGACCGGCAATTTCTTCCCGCACTTAACGTGACGCGACCCGCCGCGCGTACCGCGTCCCGGCCGCCAGCAGCACCAGGCCGGCGCCGAGGAACGCGCCCACCCTGGCCAGGCCGTCCAGCGCCGACAGGTCGAACAGCACCAGCTTGAGCACCGCGGCGCCGACCAGGACCAGCCCGGTCACGCGCAGCGCGGCGACGTCGATCCCGCGCAGCAGCAGCACGAGCGCCGCGACCGTCCAGGACACCGTGATGAGCGCGTGCCCCAGCAGGAACCCGGTCCGGCCGGGGACGGCCAGCAGCGCGCCGCAGAGCACGACCCCGGCGGCGCCGTACAGCGCCGAAACCCCGGCGAGCAGCCAGATCGGCAGGTCGTCGGCCGGCCCGCGGAACACGCCCAGCCGGACCGCGGCCCACGGCAGCGCGACCGACACGGCGAGGATCAGCAGGGCGACCGCGAGGGCGCCGGCCAGCTCCGCGACCGAACGGCTGCGGGGCAGGATCAGCAGCGCGGGCGTGACGTCGAAGACCACCCCGAGCAGGCCGCCGATCGACGCGAACCCCAGCGCGGCGGCGAGCGCACCGCGGTTGCGGCCGCCGGCCGCGGCCACGACCAGCAGCAGTGCCTCGCCGAGCAGCACCCCGGCGCGCGCCGGGCCGTCGAACTGGGTGACCGTCGCCTGCAGGACCGCCAGCAGGCCGGCCAGCCCGGCGACCTGACCGGCGAACCCGGGCCACCAGCGGCGCGCCGCCCAGACGGCGAGCAGGAGGACGCCCGCGCCGGCCGTGATCGGCACGGCCTGCGCCTTCGGCAGCGGCACGGCCGCGAGGAGCGTCGGCAGCACGGCGGTCGCCAGCAGGGACAGCGCCCCGGGGTCGTTCTCGCGGCGGCGCAGCACGATCAGGGCGAGCGCCACGCCGACGACCCCGGCGCCGCCCGCCGCGGCGGTGTTGGCCCAGCTGCCGCCCCCGCCCGGCACGGCGGTGCTGATCACGGAGGCGAGCAGCGGCGGGACACCGGCGGCGAGCGTCAGCGACGACCAGTCGCTGCGCAGCTGCACCGGCGCCGTCGCGAGCTGCACCATCAGCAGGAAGGTGACCAGTTCGGGGGTGAACCCGCGAACGATCATCGGCGCGCACACGACACAGCCGACGACAACGGCGGAGGCCAGCAGCGGCGACTCCCAGCGCACGGCGACCAGCAGGCCGCCGACGGCGACCACCAGCCCGGCGCCGAGCCCGGCGAGCACCGGCAGGAACCCGTACAGCGTGGTCGCGGCGACGGCGTCCAGGTAGAGGGTGGCGATACCGGTGGCGGCGAGCGCGAAGGCACCGGTGCGGCCGGCGGGCTTGCGGTGCAGCCACACGCCGGTACCGGTCAGCGCCAGCCCGAACCCGGCCCCGACGAGCACCCGCGGCAGCGGCCCGAGCCAGCCCCGCTGCACGGCCAGCACCAGCAGCAGGACGACGCCGAGGAGGGTGACGGCCCCGCCGACCCAGGCGAGCACGCGGCTGCCGGCGCCTTCCTTGCCGAGCTTTTCCCCCAGCGTCGGCCGCGGGGCGGGCGGCAGGTAGGGCCGCGGAACGTACGGCGGCGGAACGTGCTGCTGAGGCGGCGGTGGCGGTTGCCACTGGTACTGCGGCCACGGGACCGACTCGGGCCGCATCGGCGGCGGAGGCTGCGGGTGGGGCTGGGGTTGCGGCGGCTCGGGTCGTGCCGCCGGTTCGGGCCGGCCGTCCTTGACGGTCCGCAGTTCGGAACCCACCAGGGCGAGACGACGCCCCAGGTCGTCGATCTCGCCGGCGAGCCGGAGGAGCACATCTGCGTCGGTGGTCATACCGGACAGGGTCACGCACCGCGCCGACCTGCGGATCCGTAGCACTACTCAATCCGCGGTCACGTCCTGGTCGCGGCCAGCACCCGGTCCATGGTCGTCATGATCGAGACGGTTTCGTCCAGCGGCATGAGCGGGCTCCCGGTCTCCCCGGCGGCCAGCCGCAGCGCCACCTCGTCGGCCTGGAACCGCAGGCCACGCCCCTCATCGACGTATTCGAAGCGACGCCGTTCGCCCTCGCGCGGGATGAAGGTGAAGGAGGCGGGTGCGTAGAAGGGCCCGTCGATCTCGATGCGCCCTTCGGTGCCGACGATCGACGCGGTGGTCGGCGAAACGGCGCTCAAGGTGCAGGTGAGGACGGCCTGCGCCCCACTCGCGTAGCCGAGCAGCATCGACATCTGCGCGTCGACCCCGGTGAAGGCGGCCGTGGCCATGGCGGCAACGCGCTCGGGCGCCCCGAGCACCATCGACGCGAAGGAGACGGGATAGATCCCCAGGTCGAGCAGCGCACCCCCACCGAGTTCCGGCGCGAAGAGCCGAAAGGCCGGATCTTCGGCAAACCACTGCCCATGATCGGCGGCGACGGTGACAACGGTGCCGAGGTCCGGCAGCAGCTCACGGACGTGCCGGACGTGCGGCAGGAAGCGCGTCCACATGGCTTCCATGAGGAAGAGGTCGCGGCCGCGCGCGAGGTCGACGAGGTCCCTCGCCTCGTTCGCGTTCATCGTGAACGGCTTTTCGACGAGCACGGGTTTCCCGGCTTCGAGCGCGAGCCGCGCGTTGCCGTGGTGCATCGGATGCGGAGTGGCGACGTAGACGACGTCGACATCGGGATCGTTCGCGAGGGCTTCGTAGCTGCTGTGGCGGGTTTCGACGCGGTGATCATCGGCGAACCGCCCGGCGCTTTCGGCGGTCCGTGAACCGACCGCGGCGACAACGCCGGAGTCGGTGAGTTCGAGGTCCTCGGCGAAGGCGGCGGCGATGCCGCCGGTGCCCATGATTCCCCAGCGAAGCGGCGCGTTCGTCATACGCCGAGCCTAGGCGTAACGACGCCGATCGGATGGGCGACTTCCAGCGGTATCGCCGACCGCCGCAGTGAGGGGATCCGCCGGGATGAGCGCCGAAGTTCTCGGAGTGCACGGCGTCGGCAACTGGCGGTCGGTGCTTCCCGCCGACCGCGCCGCGGCTCTCCAACGCGACTGGTCGGCAGCGTTGGGCGTCAAGTCTCTCGAGGTGGCGTACTACGCCCACCACCTGTCCCTGGACCACCACGGTGACGACGATCTCGAACTGTTGGACAAGGCGTTCGCCGGAGCTCCCGCGGAGCTGCTGGCGTGCTGGATGCAGGCGATCGCCCTCGCCGGCGAACCGGACCACGGCCGCGCTCTGGCCCCGATCCGGCAACTGGCGGCGTGGTGGGTCCAGCGGTACGGCGTCGACCGGGACGTCGCCGACCGGTTTCTGGCCGCGTTTCTCGGCGAAGTGGTGTGTTACTTCGACCCCCTCAACCCGGCGAGGCGGCAGGCAGTGCGCACCGAAGTGGCAACGGCGATCAGCCTCCACCGGCCGCGGGTCGTCATCGCCCATTCCCTGGGTTCGGTGGTGACCTACGAGACGCTGTGGAGCTACCCGGCGCTGCAGGTGGAGCTCCTGGTGACGATCGGCTCACCACTCGGCTTCCCCGATCGCATCCACCCGTTGCTGCAGCCGGCCCCCGTCGACGGCAAGGGCGGCCGGCCCCCGGGCGTCGGACGCTGGGTGAACGTCGCCGACCCGGCCGATATGGTCGCCATCCCGCCTCGGCTGAAAGACCATTTCACCGACG
This sequence comes from Amycolatopsis sp. NPDC004625, assembly GCF_040609695.1. Classification (NCBI taxonomy): domain Bacteria; kingdom Bacillati; phylum Actinomycetota; class Actinomycetes; order Pseudonocardiales; family Pseudonocardiaceae; genus Amycolatopsis; species Amycolatopsis sp. NPDC004625. Next base: position 106,203 of record NZ_JBEXKX010000020.1, on the reverse strand, counting down.
TCGAAGACTTCTCCGCACCGGCGGGGGTGGGATTCACACACGCGGCGAGGCGGTACCTGGCGACGTCCGAGGTCCGATCCATCGTCGGCAAGCACCTGCGCACGCGGTGAGCGCGGCCGTCAGTCGGCGCATTCGAAGCAGATCAGTTCACCGGTCGTCAGCACCAGGATCCGTTTCCCGCCGTCGTGCAGAAGGATGCGCCGGACCGGCGAGCCGACGAACGACGACTCCAGGAGCAGGCGACCCGCGAGGCTCCAGAACCGCACGACGCCGTCGTGACCGCCGCTGACCACCACGGCCGTACCCCAGCAATAGACGCACCGCAACGCGGTGAGCCCTTCGTGCTGCCCCAGGTTCTCCGGTTCGGAGTCGTACTGGCTCACGGTGACCAGCTGGTTGCCACGTCCGACGACCGTGACGAGCTGGGAACCCACCACGATCCGATCTTCCAGCCCGGACCGCTCGTTCGACCACGACACGAAGCCGAGCCGGGAAAGCGGAACCGGGTCGTAGTTGGTGCCCACGAAGTGCCCGTGGTGGCCGGCGCGCGCCACCACGAAACTCTGGCCGGCCACGACTACGTGCTTGAGCTCGCCGACCGCTGGGTCGATGCGCACCAGCAGCCGTTCTCCGCCGGGAGACATCCAGGAGACGTGACCGTCCGAATAGGCCAGGAAGATCCGGTCGGCCGGATCGACCTCGACGGCGGTGACCGACGCCTTGACCACGTCATGATCGCCGTTGGCCGCATGGGCGGGCCCGGCCGGCCGATCGCGCAACGAGTCTTCGAAGAAATGGTAGGCGATGCCGTCCGCATCCAGGGCCACACCGCGCAGGTCATCACTCAGCGAGATCGAGGTGATGGCGGACTTCGACGGCGCGCATCGAATGACCACCTGGCTTTCACGCCACCCGATGATCCGGCCGTCGACCGTGCCTACCGCGCCACATTGAGCCGACGGGGAAAACGCAATTGCCGACAGTTCGACGTCGGCCACTTTGACGGGCGCCCACTCTCCGGCGTTCGTCGAGGCCATCACCGCAACTTCGCCGTCCAGTGTTCCGACGACCAGGAAGCGGCCATCCTCCGACACGTCGAAACACGAGATCGAGGCATCCGGCTCAACTGGCACGAAGGCGCTTCTCGACATGTCGTAAACCAGTAGACCCTTCGGGCTGCGCGACACCCCAACCACCAAATCGCCGTAAGCCCCGATCCGAACCTCGCCGTGCCCGACGGTGAGGTCGCAGAGCGTCTCGATATCACCACGGCCGGAGACGCCGAATATCGAATCATCACCCACGCACAAGTAGCGACCTGACGGCTGGCGGAACACCCTGGAAACCATCTTCCTCGTCAAGACGAAAGTTCCCCCCGGACTCCGGCGAACCGCCAGCCCGCCCGGGGAAGCTACCGCGATCTCGCCGATCAATGTGGGCCTCGACAGACTGGTTCCCGTCACTCGAGGCTCCAGGTCGACCAAGGTGGGCACGAGTTCGTTCGACCATTCCCATTCGTACAGACCCTTCGCACCGATCCCGGCGATACGATGCCCGCCCTCGGAGATCGCCACCGCCGCCAGGTCGGTCATCAGTACCCCGGACACCGTCGACGGTTCCCGGACCGCACCGATGATCCACTTGGGCCGCCACCGCAGCCCGGCGAGCTTCGCCGCGCGCAACGCCAAGGCCGGCAAGCCGGCGCGGGCCGCGGCCATGGCCAGCTCGGCCGGACCGCCGATGGCACCGAACGGGCTCACGCCGGTGAACCGCTCGTTGAGGACGAGCCCCGGGTCCGACAGCAGTTCCGCGACCGCGGCACCGTCCCCGGCGTGCTCGAGCAGGTGCCGGAACAGGTACGGCTCGGCCGCGTCCCAGTCGCGGGCAGCCGGCGGACCGAGAGACGAAAGCAAGGCGTCGAGTGCGCGTTCTCCGAACGGCGCGGCCGTCCCGAGCGTGTCCGCGAGACCCTGGTGGAACAGGCGGTAGAGGTTGCTGTGGTCGACGTCGACGGACTGCCGGATGTAGAAGCTACCGGTGTGCAACGCCGTCCGGATCTCCGCCGCTCCCGGCGCACCGGCCGCGCCGCCGAACACCGGAGCCAGCCGCCGCAGGATGGAAACGGGCACCCCGGCGCCCCTGGCGTGCGCGAGCACGGTCAGGACCGGGCGCAGCCACGGGTTGTCGCGGTGGAGCTCGAGGTCGAGTTCGAGCACCCCGGCCAGGTCGCGTGGCACCCGGCGGCCGATGGCGGCCGCAGCCGTCGTGTCGTCGGTCTGATCCCTGGTGACGAAGTAGCGGGTGTAGAGCCCGGCCACCAGGAACGGACCCGACTGGCCCGGCACCGCGAGCGCGGCCGAGACCGCGCCCGCGAACTCGGCGGAAACGCTGTGCTTGCCCCGGTAGTTCGGGGTCGCGCGCAGCAACCCCTGCACGTAGTCGAAGAGGTCGTTCTCCAGCACCTGCTGTTTCACCTGGTCGAGGTCGACCGTGGTGGCACGCGCGAAGAGCGGCGCGAAATCGGCGTAGTTGCGAACACCGACCAGCAGCCGGACCGGTTCCCCCGGTTCCACCAGCGGCAGCAGCAACTCGTTCATGATCCGGGCCGGGTCGTTCGCCTCGTCCAGTGCGTCGATGACCAGGACCGCGGCGCGGGACCGCAGCGTTGTGACGAGTTCGGCGATCGGCAGGTTTTCCGGCAGGCCCAACTGGCGGATGACCGACGCCGCGATCCCGTCGACGCCACGCTGCCGTGCGTGTACCGCCACCAGCCCGGAGATCGTCACCGGCGCCTGGGCGACCTGGTTCCAGATGTGCTGCGTCGCCGATCGGAGCTTCGTGCTCGCCGCGCACACCAGGATGCCCAGCAGAGCCGACTTGCCGGAGCCGGGGCTCCCCGTGACGACGCACAACGGCGACGGATCGGCGTGCCCGCTGAGCCACGGCGAGATCCGGCGCAGCTCACGGGCCCGGCCGGAGAAACAGCCGATCGACGCGCCCATCTCCAGCAAGCCACCGAGCCCGCTGGCCCGCTCGACGAAGTGCCGGGCATCGAGACCTTCCTTGAGGTCGTCCAGGAACGGCAGTACGCCTTCGTCCACCGAAGCGCGCATCTGCACCCGCCGGTCGGGCAGGTAGGCCGGATTGGGGAAGAACGGCGGTTCGGCTGCGGAGCTGAGGTCGACCAGGCTGGCGGTCACCGTCTGCGGAATCGCGTTCGCCGCCAGGGAAAGCCGGTTGACCTCCTGCCTGATCGCGCGGGCCACCGTGCGCAGGGGCACGTGCTCCACGCTGGGTCCGATGTCGAGTTCCCCGGTCCGCAAGGCCCGCAGCACGTTGACCACCGCCTGGCTGAAGCGCCCGCCGTAGGCCCGCTCGTGCACACCGCAGGCGGCGATGACCCAGCTCCGCTGCGCGGACTCGAGCCTGCCTTGCCATGGCAGGCGGGCGACGATCCCGGCGTCGCAGAGGTCGAGCAGGAACAGGGTGGTCGGCCCATCGACGTTCTCGCACATCGTCAGCCAGTGCGCGATGCTGCTGTCCGCGTGGGTCACCCCGTCGCTCCCGAGCGCGAAGACCGTGGCATCGCCGTCGGTCCCGCGGCCGTGGGTGCTCAGGTGGATGACGGTCAGGTCCCCGGCGGCACCGTCCGCGAGTACCTGCTTGACGAGCGCGCCTATTCGTTCGCTGGTCAAGTGGCTCGAGTCCGGTAGGGCCTGGGGAACGTAGCCCAGCTGCTTCAGCTCGTCGGCCAAGGTCAGCGCCAAGTCGGGGGCGTAGGCGAGCCGTGGGTGGTCGTCGAAGTCGGCGACGCCGATGGCCAGCACCCGGAGCTGGTTCAATCGTGCTCCTTCCTGCCGCGGGTCATCCATCGGTCGCCGCCACGACGGCATTCCGGAACGCGATCAGCTCACCACCGGCCGCGACGAGAAGGGGGTCCGCCCCCCGGGTGGTGAAGATCCGCTGGACGGACCGGCCGACCGGCACCGAATCCAGGAGGGCCGCCCGCTCCACGTCCCAGATCCGCACCACGCCGTCGCTGCCCCCGCTGAACACCACCGCGCGACCAGCCAGCCGGGCACAGTGCACAGCGGAGAGGCCTTGGTGGAACCCGACGACTGTGTCCTCCCACCCGGGTTCGGACACCACCACCCGGTTGCCCTTCCGCACAACCGTGACGATGCGGTCGCCAAGCTGCGCCTCGCACGGAGCGGTCTGGTGCCGCAGCTGATCGAGCACCCATTCCCGTGCCAGGACACGGCTCAGTCCGGAGTTCTGGCGCCAGAGGAAGTCGCCTCCGCCGGTCCGGACCAGCAGGACCTGCTCCTGTTCCAGCTCGGTTAGGACGAGCTCCGTCGTCACCGCTCCCACCGGAATGCCCGCGACCATGGCACCTGTCCGCGGATCGATGTGGAGAACCTGGTCCTCCGTGGCGACGAAGATGCCGTCCCGTCCGTTGCCCGCCACTGCGAGGAGCGGCGACCGCTGGTCCGTCATCGGCTGCGGCGCCGGCGTGTGCGGTATCTCCAGTGTGCCCGTGCGCTCTGCGGCTATGTAGTGCAGGATCCCATTCGCATCGAGTGCCACACACCGACCTTCGGCGCTGACGCTGATGTCCACGATTTCCGCGGCCGCCGGTTTCGCCACGACCAACTCTTGCCTGGTGTCGGCCGAGATCACGACAACGCGGCCGTTCTCCAGTCCCACTGCGAGCACATAGGACAGAAGCACGTAGGACAGAAGGCCGACAGCGACTGCGGTCACCCGTTGATCGAACTTGTGCTCGTAGTTCCACGTCGCGAAGCGCCGCCGATCAACTAGGCCGACCCACCCATCGGCCGCACCGGCCGCAACGAGGTCACCGTCGGCGCTGACCCCGAAGCAGCTCACTCGCCCGGGAACGGGATAGAGGTTCTTCCAGACCTGCCCATGTTCGAAGAACACCAGCTGGCCCTCCGGGTCCACGGCGACGGCGGTCGGATCTCCCCGTCTCGCGCCCAGTGCCCAGGAGGTGCTGTGGTGCCGGGTGTCTTGGAGGTTCGTCGCGGTGCCGTCTTCCGCGATCGCCCGCACCATTCCGTCGGCGGTCACGCAGAGATAGCCGGAGGGATTTGCCCTGGCGAGCGCGAGCACGTCCGACGTGAATGGCGCAACCATGTTGAGCGGGCCGCCCCCGACCACCACGACTTCGTTGTCCCTCGCCATCGCGAAGGAGCCGTCGGCGGCAACGGTCGTGACGAGGTGTCCGGCGAGGGGTTCCGTTCCCAGGTAGACGGGCTTCTGGTTGGCCGGCCACTCCCATTCGCGCAGCCCGTCCTGGCCGACCAGCGTCACGCGTTTGCCGGGATACGACAACGTTGCGGCCCCTTTGCGAACGCGTCGGCCGGGCGTGGTCTCGGACCCCATCGACCAGCACGGCCACCAGCCGAGCCCGGCGATCTCGGCCGCACGCGCCGCCAGCGCCGGCATGCCCCGCCGCGTCGCGGCGAGGGCGAGCTCGGCCGCACTTGTCACGGCGCCGAATCCGTGCTCACCGGCGAACTCCGGGTGCAGGACCAGCCCGGGGTCGGCGATCAGCTCGTCGGCCAGCCCGAGATCGGCGGCATGGTCAGCGACGTGCCGGAGCAGATAGGGCTCAGCAGCATTCCAGTCTCGCCGGTCGGCCGGTCCGAGCGACGAAAGCATCGCCTCGAAGGCCGTGACGGTGAACGAGCCCTCGGCGACCAACGCGTCAGCCAGTCCCTGGTGGAACAGCCGGTAGAGGTTGCTGTGGTCGGTGTCGAGTGACTGCCGCAGGTAGAAGCTGGCCAGCCGCAGCGCGACGCGAACCTGGGCGACGCTCGGCTGGACAGGTGACTCCGCGAACGCCGGAGCGACCCGGCGCAGGAGCGAGATCGGCATCCCGGCACCCCGTGCGTGCGCCAGCGCGGTGAGGACCGGCCGCAACCAGGGCTCGTCCTGGTGCAGTGCCAGGTCGAGGTCCAACACGCCCGCCGGATCACGGGGCACCTGGTGCCCCAGCCGCGCTGCTTCGGCCGCGTCGTGGACGGCCTCGCCAGTCACGAACTGACGCGTGTACAACCCGGCGACGAGGAATGGACCCGTCTGGCCCGGTTGAGCCAGGGTGGCGGATACGGCCGAAGCGAACTCGCCGGACACACCGCCACTGGCCCGGTAGTGCGGCGTGGCCCGGAGGAGGTTGATCACGTAGTTGAACAGATCGTTCTCGAGCACGTGCCGTTCGACTCGGTCGAGATCGATCATGGTGGCTTGCTCGAACAACGGGCGGAAATCCTCGTAGTCCCGCACCCCGACCAGCAGTCGCACCGGGTTGCCCGGCTGCACGAGAGGCAGGAGCAGCTCGTTCATGATCCGCACCGGGTCATCGGCCTCGTCGAGGGCGTCGATCACGAGCACCGCCGAGCGGTCGCGCAGCACGTCGACCAGTTCGCCGACCGGCAGGCTCTCCGGAACGCCGAGCTGGCGGGCGATCGAGCCGGCCACGCCGTCGAGACCACGCTGGCGGGCGTGCACGGCGGCCAGCCCGTCGATCGTCACAGGCGCTTGGGCGACCCGGCTCCAGATGTGCTGGGTCACGGCGCGCAGCTGGCTGCTGGCCGCGCAGGTCAGGACACCGAGGAGCGCGGACTTGCCCGCCCCGGGGCTGCCGGTCACGACATAGAGGGCCTGTCCGTCACGGTGATCGGTCAGCCACAGGGATATCCGGCGGAGTTCTTCATCACGACCGGAGAAACAAGCGATGGTCGCGCCGGTCTCCCGCATTCCGCCCAGGCCGGTCGCCCGCTCGACGAAGTGCCGTGCGTCGAGGCCTTCGTCGAGGTCGTCGAAGAAGGGAACGACACCCGGATCCACTTCCGCGCGGAAACTCCGGCGTGGGCTCGGCTCGTATTCCGGGTTGCGGAAGAACCGCGGCTCGTAATCGGAACTGAGATCGACGAGGCTGGCGGTCACCTGCTGCGGGATCGCGCCCGCCGAGACGGCCAGCCGGTTGACCTCCTGCCGGATCGCCCGTGCGATGGTCGTCAGCGGCACATACTCGGTGCCGGGGTCGATGTCCAGTTCCCCGCTGCGCAGACCGCGCAGCACGTTGATGACCGCCTGGGTGAACCGGCCGCCGAAGGCCAGTTCCTGGGGGCCGCACGCCGCGATGACCCATCCCCGCGGCGCGTCGGTGAGCCGGGTCTGCCACGGCAACCGGGCGGCGGTACCGGCCGCGCACAGATCGAGCAGGAACAGGGTGGTCGGCCCGGGCACGCTTTGCCGCATGGTCAGCCAGTGCGTGATACTGGCTTCGCTGTGCCGAGCGCCATCACTGCCGATGGCGAACACCGTTGCTTCGCCCGCGACGCTCTCTCCATGCGAAACGATGTGCACGATCGACAGATCGTCGTCGTCCCCGTCGGCCAGCGCACGCGTGACCATGGCCCCCAGGTCGTCGCCATCGACCCGCGCTCGTGCCTGTCGAGCGCTCGTCACGTAGCCGAGTTCGGCCAACTCCTGCCCGAGCTGTTCCGAAAGGTCGGGCGCGTAGTCGAGCGGATGGTGGTGGTCGAATGATCCAACACCAACCGAGAGCGCACGCCGCTGGACCACTCCCTGCCCCCTCACCGATGAAGACGGGGTGGATATCGCCATCCACGGCCGACTTGCTACAGGGTCGGGCGGTGATCTCAAGGCGGTATCGGTGATGGAGCTGACCCAGATCGACGTGATCGACACCACAGGCGACAATGGAGACGTGACCGCCACCCTCAGCAAGCCCGCCCTGAAGATCGGCCCCTACCAGGTCGATCCCCCGGTCGTGCTCGCCCCCATGGCCGGGATCACCAACGTCGCCTTCCGGCAGCTGTGCCAGGAGTACGGCGCCGGTATCTACGTCTGCGAAATGATCACCGCGCGCGCCGTCGTCGAACGGCACCCCGGGACCATGCACATGATGACCTTCGGGGCGAACGAAAAGCCCCGGTCCATGCAGCTCTACGGCGTCGACCCCAAGACCATGGCCGAAGCCGTCCGGATCATCGTCGGCGAGGGGCTGGCCGACCACGTCGACTCCAACTTCGGCTGTCCCGTCGCGAAGGTGACGCGCAAGGGCGGCGGGGCGGCGCTGCCGTTCAAGCGCAAGCTGTTCGAAGCCATCGTGCGCGAGTCCGTCAAGGCCGCCGGGGACACGCCGTTCACCGTGAAGTTCCGCATCGGCATCGACGACGACCACCACACCTACCTCGACGCCGGCCGCATCGCCGAAGCCGAGGGGGCCGCCGCCGTCAGCCTGCACGCCCGGACCGCCGCCCAGCGCTACTCGGGGCAGGCCGACTGGACCAGGATCGCCGCCCTGAAAGAGGCCGTGACCAGCATTCCGGTGCTCGGCAACGGTGACATCTTCTCCGCCGAAGACGCCCTGCGCATGGTCGGCGAAACCGGCTGCGACGGTGTCGTCGTCGGCCGCGGCTGCCTCGGCCGGCCCTGGCTGTTCGGCGAGCTCGAAGCGGCTTTCGCCGGACGCCCGCTGCCGACCCCGCCCAACCTCGGCGAAGTCGCCGCGGTGTTGCGCCGTCACACCGAGCTCCTCATCGAGCACGACGGCCACGACAAGGCCATGCGTGACATCCGCAAGCACATGGCCTGGTACCTGATGGGTTTCCCGGTCGGCTCCGAGCTCCGCCGCGGCTTCGCGATGCTGTCGTCGATGGACCAGCTCGACGACCTGATCGCCCAGCTCGACCACGACGCCCCCTTCCCCGAAGCCGCCACCGGCCCCCGCGGACGTCAGGGCTCGCCGGGCAAGGTCACGCTGCCCCACGGCTGGCTGGACGACCCGGACGACGACTGCGTCCCCGAAGCGGAAGACATGCACTCCGGCGGCTGAGGACGTGCCCGGCATGCGGCCGTGACATCTGTCAGCCCGAAGTCGTGGCGGACGGCATCCTCGCGCAACCGAGCGCCGCGACAAGCTCATCCCATGACGACGAACCAGCCTGGAAACGCCCTCCTCAAGACCCTCGCGATCGACATCGCGGTCCCGATCGGCACCTACTACGCCCTCCACGCGCTCGGCGCGAGCGACTTCACCGCCCTCGCCGCCTCCGGCGTCTTCCCGCTGGCCCGGACCCTCCACCAGTTCGCCAAGGAGCGCACGCTCAACAGCCTCGCCCTCGTCGTCCTGGTCACGAACGTGGTCGGCATGCTGCTCACCTTCGTCACCGGTGACGCCCGGATGATGATCGCCAAGGACTCGCTCGGCAGCGGCATCACCGGCCTGGTCATCCTCGCCTCGGCCTTCACCGCGACCCCGATCATGACCAAGACCATGCGCCCGTTCCTCACCCGCGGCAACGCGGCGAGGGAAGCCGCGTGGGAACGGCTCGGCCGGAACGGGAAGTTCAACGCCGTCCTGCGGCGCTGCAGTGTGATCTGGGGCATCGGCTTCGTACTGGAGAGTTCGGCCCGCATCGCCGGCGCGTTCACGCTGCCCGTCTCGACCATGGTCTGGCTGAGCACCGTCCTCTTCGCCGGCTCCTTCGCGGTGATCATGGTCGTCTCCGGGAAGGTCGCCGAGCAGGCGGGCAAGATGATCGCCGCGGAAGCGGCGGAACGTACCCTCGTGGCCGCTTGACCTGCGACAACGCTGGGTGTACAGGTGTGTACATGTACAGCAAGCGGCAGCAGCTGGTCGGCGATCTCACCGACCTGATCCGCTCCGGGCGCCTCGCCCACGGCGAACGCCTCCCCGGCGAGCACCAGCTCGCCCTGCAGTACCAGGTCAGCCGCGGCACCGTCCGCAGCGCCCTCTCCGAGCTCCAGCAGCTCGAGCTCATCTCCACCCAGGCCGGCGTCGGATCGTTCGTCTCCTTCGACGGCGTCCAGCTCGACCAGCGGATCGGCTGGGCCCGCGCGCTCGCCGACGCCGGCGCGCCGGTCACCACCGAGCTGCTCGGCATCGAGTCCGTCGAAGACGTTGCCCTGGCGGAAGAATTCGGCGAGACGGCCTACGTCGCCGTACGGCGGCTGCGGCGGGAACACGACCGCGGGATCTCCCTGGAGACCGCCACCGTGCCCGCCGTCGGGCCGCTCGCCGACCTCCCCGGCACCGGCCTGCGGGACGGCTCCCTGACGAAGACCCTCGAAGCCGCCGGGCGGATCTCGGTCGGTGGCGACCAGTGGATCAGCACCGAACGCCTCGACGCCTGCGCCGCCGAGCTGCTCGGCCGCAGCATCGGCGAGCTCTTCCTGCGCGCCGAGCGCACCTCGGTCGACGTCGAAGGCCGGCTCGTCGAGCGCGTCGTCAGCCTGCTGGACCCCGACCGGTTCCAGTTCCACCTCACCTTCGGGCACCGGTGAGCACGCGGGACCGGGCGCTCGGCGCGTTCACCGGGCTGGCCGTCGGCGACGCGCTCGGCATGCCGACGCAGTCGATGTCCCGCGCCGCCATCGCCGCCACCTACGGGCCGGTCACCGGCCTGCTCACCGCCGTCGCCGAACAGCCGGTCGCACCGCTCATGCCCGCCGGCTCGGTCACCGACGACACCGAGCAGGCCATCCTGCTGGCCCGGCTGCTCATCGACGGCCGCGGCACCGTGGAGCCGCACGTCTTCGCCGACGCCCTGCTCATCTGGGAGGCGGACATGGTCCGCCGCGGGTCCGCGGACCTGCTCGGGCCGTCCACCAAGCGCGCGCTGTCCCGGCTCCAGGACGGCGTCCCGGCGGACGAAGCCGGCCGCACCGGGACCACCAACGGCGCCGCCATGCGGGTCGCGCCGGTCGGCATCGCCACGCCGTCCGAGGACCTGCACACGCTGGTCGACGCGGTCGTCGCGACCGCGCGGGTCACGCACAACACCAGCCTCGGCATCGCGTCGGCCGCCGCGGTGGCCGCGGTCGTCTCCGCCGGCGTCGACGGCGCGAGCCTGGCCGAAGCGCTCGACGCGGGCGAGCGCGCCGCCGTCGTGGGCGGGGAACGCGGGCACTGGGCGCCCGGCGGGGAGATCGCCGCGCGGATCCGCTGGGCGCGCGACTGGGTGCGCGGCATGGCCCCGGCCGCCGTCGCCGACGCGGTCGCGCGGGTGATCGGCACGTCGGTCGCGTCGCAGGAGTCCGTCGTCGCCGCGTTCGCGCTGGCCGAAGCCATGGGCGACGACCCGCCGGCGGCGCTGCGGCTGGCCGCCGGGCTCGGCGGCGACACCGACACCGTGGCCGCGATCTGCGGGGCGATGCTCGGCGCCGCGCACGGCATCGGCGCCTTCCGCCCCGACGTCGTCGAGACCGTGCTCGCCGTCAACCGGCTCGAATTCGGGCCGCTGGTCGACGAACTGCTGAAGCTGCGCCGCCGATGACCGGGCGGCTGGTGCACACCGGACAGGTCGTCGTCGACCTCGTCATGGCGGTGCCGGCCCTGCCCCCGCCGGGCGGCGACGTCCTGGCGTCGTCGGCGGAACTGTTGCCGGGCGGCGGTTTCAACGTCATGTCCGCCGCCGCGCGGTCCGGCGCGCGCGTGCTCTACGCGGGCTGCCACGGCACCGGCGGCTTCGGCGACCTCGCTCGCCGTGCGCTGGCCGCCGAAGGTGTTGCCGTGGCGCACGATCCACTGTCCGAAGTGGACACCGGAGTCGTCGTCGTGTTGGTCGACGCGACCGGCGAGCGCACTTTCGCGACCGGCACCGGCGCCGAAGGACGGCTGCGGGCCGAACTCCTCGATCGAGTCACCCCAAAGAATGACGACGTCGTGTACGTGAGCGGATACAGTTGGTTGCACGAGATCAATCGCGGGTCCCTCATCGAGTGGCTGCCCCGCCTGCCCGGCTCGAAGATCCTTTTCGATCCCGGCCCCCTCATCACCGACATCAACCCGGGAGACCTTCATGCCTTACTGTCCACAATAGACATCCTGAGCTGCAACGCCCGCGAAGCCGAGGTGCTGGGCGAGCTGCCGCCGGTCGCCGTCGTCCGTGAGGGCGCGAAGGGCTGCCGGGTCCACGAACACGGCCGGATCACCGACGTCCCCGGGTTCCCGGTCGACGCGGTGGACACCACCGGCGCCGGCGACACGCACTGCGGCGTACTGGCCGCGGAGCTGCTGCGCGGCAGTACTCTCCTCGACGCCGCCGTGCGCGCCAACGCGGCGGCCGCGCTTTCGGTGACCCGTCCCGGCCCGGCGACCGCGCCGGTCCGGGAGGAGATCGACCAGCTGGTGGAGGCCATGCGATGACCGGTTCCCGCAGGCTCGAGGTGGAGACCAACGGCCTCGACGTGATCGACGACGCCGAGCGGCGCGGACGGCCGCGGCAGCTGTTCTGGCCGTGGTTCGGCGCGAACGTGTCGGTGCTGGGGCTGAGCTACGGCTCGTTCACCCTCGGCTTCGGCATCTCGTTCGGGCAGGCGCTCGTCGCCGGTGTCGTCGGCATCCTGTTCTCGTTCCTGCTGTGCGGGTTCGTCGCCATCGCCGGCAAACGCGGGTCGGCGCCGACGATGCTGCTCTCGCGGGCGGCGTTCGGCGTGCGCGGCAACCGGCTGCCGTCGGCGATCTCGTGGCTGCTGACGGTGGGCTGGGAGACCGTGCTCGCGGCGCTGGCGACGCTGGCCACGGCGACCGTGTTCGAGCGCCTCGGCTGGGGCGGCGGCACCCCGACGAAGGTGATCGCGCTCGTCGTGGTGGCGGCGCTGACCGTCGCCGCCGGCGTGCTGGGCTTCGACGCGATCATGAAGCTGCAGACGTGGATCACCTGGATCACCGGCGTGCTCACCGTCGTCTACGTGATCCTGGTGGCCGGCGACGTCCACTGGGAGGCGGTGAGCGCGCTGCCGTCCGGTTCGGCCCAGCAGTGGGTGGGCGCGCTGGTGTTCCTGATGACCGGCTTCGGCCTCGGCTGGGTCAACGCGGCGGCGGACTACTCGCGCTACCTGCCGCGGTCGTCGTCGAGCCGTGGCGTGGTCGGCTGGACGACGTTCGGCGCGTCGGTGGCCCCGCTGGTGCTGCTGGTGTTCGGGTTGCTGCTGGCGGGCTCGTCACCGGACCTGAACAAGGCGATCGCGGCGGACCCGATCGGTGCGCTGACCACGCTGCTGCCGCTGTGGTTCCTGGTGCCGTTCGCGATCGTCGCGGTGCTCGGCCTGGTGGGCGGCGCGGTGCTGGACATCTATTCGTCGGGGCTGGCGCTGCTCTCGGCGGGCCTGCGCATCCCGCGCCCGGCGGCGGCGCTCGTCGACGGCGTGATCATGGTCCTCGGCACGATCTACATCGTGTTCTTCGGCGGCGAGTTCCTCGGCCAGTTCCAGGGTTTCCTGGTGACGCTGGGCGTCCCGGTCGCGGCCTGGTGCGGCGTGATGCTCGCGGACGTCCTGCTCCGGCGCCGCGACTACGCCGAGCAGGACCTCTTCGACCCGGCCGGCCGCTACGGCGACGTCCGCGTCGGGCCGATCGCCCTGGTCCTGGTGGCGACCGCGCTCGGCTGGGGCCTGGTGACGAACACGTCCGCGGACTGGCTGAAGTGGCAGGGCTACCTGCTGGAACCGTTCGGCCTCGGCGGCCGGGAAGGGGCGTGGGCCTTCGCGAATCTCGGCGTGCTGCTGGCCTTGACGCTGGGCTTCCTGGTGACGTTGTCGACGCGGCGCCGGATCCGCGCGCAGGAGGGGGCGTGAAGTCGGTCCTGGCGGTCATCGACCTGCAGAACGTGTTCGCCGAACGGGCAAGCCCGTGGTTCACCCCGCGCATCTCCGAAGTGGTCCCGTCGATCGCACGGCTGGTGACGGCGTTCGGCACCAACGTGGTGTTCACCCGGTTCGTCGCGCCGGCCCAGCCGGAAGGGGCGTGGAAGCGGTACTACGCCCAGTGGCCGTTCGCCCTCCAGCCCCCGGACGCGCCGCTGTACCAGGTGATCGACGCGTTCCAGCCGTCGTCCACAGTGGACGCGACCACGTTCGGCAAGTGGACCCCACGCATGGCCACCCGAGTCGGCGGTGCGGGCCTGGTGCTGGCGGGCGTCTCGACGGACTGCTGCGTCCTGTCAACGGCGCTGGCGGCAGCGGACGCCGGCGTCTCGGTGACGGTGGTGTCGGATGCCTGCGCGGGTGTCGACGACGAGAGCCACGCGAAAGCCCTGGACATCCTGCGCCTGTACGGCCCGCTGGTGACGGTGGCCACAACCGAGGAGGTGCTCGGCTAACCTGAGACCGGTGAGCCTCGAAGCCGCTGCAATCGCGTTGACGACTGCGGTGGTGAAGGCCGCCGCCAAGATCTGGCTGGGCGACCGCCCGATCGCCGCTGACGCCTCGGCCAAGGCCCTCGACCTGCTGGAGAAGCAGGCAGCCGGCCTCAACGACCGCCGCAAGCTCCGGCTCCTGTTCACCAACCTCGAAGACCGGGTCGCCGACCGCCTGCTGCCGTTCCTCGACGTCGAGTTCCGCGCCGTGCCCGAGCACGAGCGAGCAGCCGCGGTGGAGGCGGTACGCGAGACGTTCGAGGGCGCCGCCCTGACCGACGACGACCTGTTCGCCGCCGACCTCGACGCCGCGTACCTCTACCGCTACCTGCTCCGCACGGTCCCCGGCGTCACCAGGCTCCTCTCGGCCGACGCGACCGAGCTGTACCGGCGAGTGCTGCGGGAATGCTGCGCGTACCTGGTACAGGTGACGAGCACCCTGCCCCGTTTCCAGCCGGGCGCGCTCGTCAAGATCCTCCAGCGCGAGACGGAGATCCTCGAAGCGGTCCGGAACGTGCTGGCGACGCTCCCCGAACGCCGTCACCCGGACGACTTCGCCGCGGACTTCCGCCGCCAGGTCGTGACGGCCCTCGACCGGATGGAGCTGTACGGCGCGGGCCTGACCGAGGCGACCCGGCTGTACCCGTTGTCGGTCGCCTACCTGAGCCTGAGCGTCGCCTCCGACCTGGACGTTCCCGGCGACCGGATCGAGCACGTGCTGCCACGGACGTCGAAGATCCTCCTGCGCGGCGAAGCAGGCTCCGGCAAGACGACGCTGCTGCAGTGGCTGGCCGTCCAGTGCGCGAGCCGCCAGCTGCGGAACGTCGACGGCTGGGACGACGTCGAGCCGTTCCTGGTACGGCTGCGCCGGTTCAGCCACGAGCCGCTGCCGGCCCCGGAACGCTTCCTCGACGAAGTCGGCCGGCACATCGCCGACGAGATGCCGCCGGGCTGGGTGCACCGGCAACTGCGCCAGGGCACGGCCGTCGTGCTCGTCGACGGCCTCGACGAGGTCCCGGACGAGCGCCGCCGCGAAGTGCACGAGTGGCTGCGCGAACTCGTCGGCGCGTTCCCCCGCGCCCGGTTCGTCGTCACCACGCGTCCGGCCGCCGTGACCGCCGGCTGGCTGAGCGGCGAGGGGTTCACCGAGGTGCGCCTCCAGCCGATGACCCCGCGTGACGTCCGGACGTTCGTCACCCGCTGGCACCAAGCGCTGCCGGGCGAACCACGCGACGACGAACGCGACGCCCTGATCACGGCCATCGGCGCCCGCAGCGCCCTGCGGCGCCTCGCCGAGAACCCGCTGCTGTGCGCGTTGCTCTGCGCACTGCACCACCAGGGCAACGGACGGCTCCCGGAAAACCGCATGGAGCTGTACGACGTCGCCCTGCGCATGCTGCTCGACAGCCGCGACATCGAGCGCAAGATCGACGTCCCCGTCCGGCTGTCGCTGACCGAGAAGCAGGTGTTGCTGCGAAGCCTGGCGTACTGGCTGGTCCGCAACGGCCACACGGACGTCCCGGCCGCCGACGCCGAAGCCCGCATCACGGCGAAGCTGCGTTCGATGGGCCAGATCGACGTGACACCGCGGACGGTGTTCCGCCACCTGCTGGACCGCGGCGGCGTCCTGCGCGAACCGGTCCCGGGCCGCATCGACTTCGTGCACCGCACGTTCCAGGAGTACCTGGCCGCCCAGGCGGCGATCGAAGAGGACGACATCGGCATCCTGACGGCGAACGCCCGCCGTGACGAGTGGCGCGAAGTGGTGGTCCTGGCGGCCGGCCACGCCCACCCTTCGCAGCGCGAGCGCCTGCTGGACGGAATCCTCCAGTGGGACACGGACGAGCAGGAACGGCTGAAGCTCGACCTGGTGGCGCTGGCGTGCCTGGAGACATCACCGACGTTGAGCGAACGGCTGCGCAACGAGATCGAGGACCGCGCCAGCACCCTGATCCCGCCTTCCAACAGAGACGAAGCAAAGGCGTTGGCAGCAGCGGGCGAGTTCGTTCTCGACCTCCTGGCCGACAGCGACCCCGAAGACCCCGCAGCGGTGGCGGCGACCATCCACGCGATTGCGTTGATCGGCGGTCCGGGTGCATTGGAACTGTTGACCCGTTACCGCAACGCCCAAGATGAGGTTGTGGTCGACGAACTGATCGAGGCTTGGCACCGGTTCGATCCGGCCGAATTCGCCGAGCGCGTTCTGGCCGATCTGCCGATCGAGGACTTGTACGTGGAAGACGTGGTGGAACTCGCCAGTCTGAGGCACCTGCGACATCTCAAGGACCTCGGCTGCAACGTCAACAGCACGGACGAGTTCGACTTCGCACTATTGGCCGGAATTCCGCTGGAAAGCATCACCCTGCTGGGTGTCTCATACGGAGGATCGGCGGACATCGGACCGCTTGCCGAACTGCCACACCTCCGCAGGATCATCGCCGAAGTGCCGACGCACGGGTGGGCGCGGCTGGCCGATCTGCCGAACCTGGAAATACTGCAGCTGAGTCACATCGGAAACATCGGAGAGCTTGCCGAGCTGCCCTCCTTCCCGCGCCTGCGCGTGTTGACGGTGGACCAAGCCGAGTACCTCAAGGATCTACAGTGTCTATCCTTTTTGGATCGACCGGAGCAACTCGTTCTCCGGCGTTGCCCCAGGCTGCGAGACATCCACACCCTGGTTCGCTGGGCCGGGAGCCTGACAGAGCTCAGCCTCACCGAATGCCCCCACGTAGACCTGAGCGTCCTCCCTCTGCTGACCGGACTTCGAGTGTTGAAGCTCGTGTACACCACAGTCCCCGACCTTCGGCTCGTGGCCGGCCTCAACGAACTCCGGGAGCTGCGACTGCACGGCACCGGCGACATCGATCTGGCCCCGCTCGCCAACCGGCCCGACCTCAAGGTGACGGCGACCATCCAACCCACGCTCTTCGACTAGCAGTAGATTCGGGTCGTGATCGACCACATCAGCATCCCCACCGAAGCCGGTTCCTTCGACGCCATCGCCGCCGGTCCCGAGGACGGGCGGCCTGTGCTGCTGCTGCACGGCTTTCCCGAAGCCGCCGTCGAGTGGGAGCACCAGGTCGCCACCCTCGGGGTCCTCGGGTTCCGGGCCGTCGCACCCGATCAGCGTGGCTACTCGCCCGATGTGCGGCCCGAGCAGGCCGCCGACTACTCCATCGATCACCTTGTGGGGGACGTCGTCGCCATCACCGAAGCGCTGGGCTGGCCGAAGTTCGACCTCGTCGGGCACGACTGGGGTGGCGCCGTCGCCTGGTGGACCGCCGATGCGCACCCCGATCGCCTGCGCAGCCTCGCCGTCGTCTCCACACCGCATCCCGCCGCGCTCGCCGCAGCCATGAAGACCGACGAGGACCAGTACCTGCGCTCCCGCTACATGACCGAGTGGCGGCAGACCCGCGTCACCGAGCGGCGGATGCTGGAGAACGACGGCCGCGCGCTGCGGGAGATGTTCGAGCGGCGCGTGCCGCTCTCCAAGGTCGACGACTACGTTCGGCGGCTGTCCGAGCCGGGCGCGCTCACCGCCGCCCTCAACTGGTACCGGGGTGGGCGGCCCGGCGGGAAGATCGGCAAGATCGCCGTGCCCACGCTGTACGTCTGGACCACCGAGGACGTCTCCTTCGGCTCGACCGCCGCCCTCGACACCGCGAACTGGGTCACCGCGCCCTACCGCTTCGAAATACTCGAAGACGTCACGCACTGGGCGCCCGAGGAGGCGCCGGAGGCCGTCACCACGCTGCTCGTCGAGCACCTCAACGCGCGGTAACCAGCCGTCACCCCGCCGGGCGGACCCGCGGTAACCCACCCGCCTCGCGGTACGGGCCACCGCCGGCCGTCGTGTTCACTGGGGCACGTGGATACCGCGACCGAAACCGAGACCGAGCAGATCGTCTTCGTCACCGAAGACGGCGTGCCCACCGGCGAAACCGGCCCGAAGCTGGCCAGCCACCACGAGCACACCCGGTTGCACCTGGCCTTCTCGTGCTACGTCCTGCGGCGCAGCGACAACGCCCTGCTGATCACCCAGCGCGCGCTCCACAAGAAGGTTTGGCCGGGGGTCTGGACCAACAGTGTCTGCGGCCACCCGGCACCCGGCGAACCCCTTGAGGACGCCGTCCGCCGGCGGGCCGGCTACGAGCTCGGGATGCCGTCGCTGTCCGGGCTGCACTGCGTGCTGCCGGCCTACCGCTACCGGACGCCGCCGTTCCAGGGGATCGTCGAGAACGAGTTCTGCCCGGTGTTCGCGGCGTGGGCCGACACCGAGCCGGCGCCGAACCCGGAAGAGGTCGGCGACTGGCGCTGGATCGCCTGGGGCGACTACACAGAGCTACTGAACGAGGCGTCGGCCAATGTGAGTTACTGGGCCAAGGACCAGTTCGAGCAGCTCAAGGGGATCGAGCCGTTCTCCGGACTCTGAGGTGATTGTGCCGCAGAGTAACCGTCACTGTCCCGTTTGAGCGAAATTCACCTTCCCTCGCACCGGCACCTCAAGCGCGACCTCCACCGCGACGACAACCAAGGAGTGGCGGAGGTGGGCACAGTCGACGGCGAAGGCGCACTGGGCCGGACAGCCGGCCCGCGGCCGCCGGACCTGCTGCGGCTGCACGAGGCCATCGCCGGCCTGTTCGCCACCCAGGGCGACTGGCGCCGCGCCTACCAGCACCTCCGGTCCGCGCTGGACATCGCCCGCGACGGCAGTCTCCGCGACGCGCTGACGTCGAGTTACAACCGCCGGTACCTCGACGAGCGGCTGTACGGACCGTTCACCGACCGCCCGCCGCTGGGGATCGCGCTGATCGACCTCGACCGGTTCAAGAGCGTCAACGACACGTACGGTCACCTCGTCGGCGACCGCGTCCTGCGCCGGGTCGCCGATCTGCTGCAGGAGGACCTGCCCCCGGACGGCTTCTGCGCCCGCTACGGCGGCGAGGAGTTCGTGCTGTGGCTGCCGGGCGTCGACGCCGGGGACGCGGTCCGGCTCGTCGAGGGCGCCCGGCTCCGCGTCGCGCGTCACCCCTGGTCAGAACTCCAGCCCGGGCTCCGGGTGACGATCAGCGCCGGCCTGGCCCACGCGGCACCGGACGCCGGGACTCCGGAGCGTCAGCTGCGCAGCGCGGACTCGCTGCTTTATGCGGCGAAACGCGCGGGCCGCAACAAAGTGGCCTATCACGACGCGCAAACGACACAGTTAATAACCCACTCTGAGTAACGCAAACAGGGCATTACCCCGGACCGCCGAGGCGGCGCCTCACCCGTTTGTCGACGCGCAGCGGCCGTTCGTCGACTCAAGGTGAAGAAAATTCCGGGAGGGTGTCGTCACGAACGGGGGGTATCCGTACGATAACGAAAACCGCCGGGGGAACGATCACCTCCTGCGGGGGAAGGCGGCCAAGTTCCAGCCCGCCCAGCGGACGCGCGAGAGGAGACCGAGTGCCGGACGAGCACGACAGCCCGGGAACCGGTCGCCGTACCGGCCGCCGCCGGTCGATGGAGGACCAGGGCGGGATCAGCGTCTCCGACGTCGTCGCCCGCACCACCGGCGCCCGCCCGGTGCCGCCGCGCGAGCAGCAGGACCGCCCCGACCAGCCGGGACGCCGGGTCCCGCCGGCGCACCCGCGTGCCGCGCAGGGCCCCACGGAGAACCCAGTACCCACGGACGCGACGCGTCAATCACGCACCCCGCGCCCCCGCCAGCCGAGGCGGACGACGGCGGCGGCCCCCCAGCCGGAAGCCCCCCTCCAGCGCCGCCCCCCGGCGGCCAACCCGGGCCCCCAGCAGACGGCGGCCCAGCAGCCACCGCGCCGGCCCCGCCGCGCAGCCGGCGAAGCCCCGGAAGGCACGACGCCCGACAGCCCACGCCCCAGGCGAGCAGCCGACGGCCGTGAGGGAGTTGCGCCCGACGGCCCCGCACCCCGCCGCACCGCACCTCGCCGGGCCCCCGGCGCCGAAGCGGCTCGGCCCACGCCGGACAGCCCGGGACCTCGCCGAGCAGCAGACGCACCTCGCCGCACGGCTGAGCACCCGGCCCCTCGCGGTGCCGACGGCCCAGCGGCCCGTCGCGCGGCAAGCGCGGCCGAGCCACAGCGCCCGGCCGACGGCCCAGCGGCCCGCCGCGCGGCGAACGCGGCCGAGCCACAGCGCCCGGCCGACAGCCCAGCCGCCCGCCGCGCAAGCGCCGAGCCGCGGCCCGCACCGGACGGTCCCGCACCCCGCCGCGTCGCCGCCGACGGAGCGGCCCCTCGCCGCGCAACAGCTGCCGCGGAGCGGCCCACCCCCGACAGCCCGACGCCCCGCCGCACCGACGGCCCGGCCGCGCGCCGCGCAGCGAGTGCGGCTGAGGGAGCTCTCCCGCAGCGCCCGGCCGCGGACGGTCCCGCCGCCCGCCGCGCAGCAGCGTCCGAGGCCGACGGCGTCCAGCGCCCCCCGTCCGCCGTGCCGCCGCGGGCCGCGCTCGATCCGCTCACCATGACCGACGAGATGGAAGCGATCGACGAGGCGACCCAGTACCGCCGCAAGATCGACCACACGCTCGCCCGGTTCTCCGCCGCGCACGACGAGATGGAAGCCGAGGAAGCCAAGCGGCGGGAACGCCGTGAACGGCTCTCGCCCACCTCGCTCATCGAGAGCACCCGCACCGCCCTGCAGCGGGTCGTCACGACCGCGCCGTCGCCCGAAGAGGAGGACCACGCCGAAGCCGAGCTGACCCGGCTGCAGGAAAAGAAGCAGCAGAAGATCGAACGCTCGGCCCGGTTCGGGCGGATCGCCGCCGCCGTGGTGGCGGGGCTCGTCTTCCTCGGGATCGGCGGTGCCTGGGGCGCGCAGACCTACTTCGACGCCAAGTTCACCCAGGTCTCCGCGCTCGACGAGAACTCGTCGGACATCCAGGACGCCGACGCGCAGGCCAACGACGAGAACTTCCTGATGGTCGGCTCCGACACCCGCGACGGCGCGTCCGCCGAGGAAGGCGTCGGCACCGCCGACAGCAACCCGGGCGCGCGAAGCGACACCGTGATGGTGGCGCACATCCCGGCCGACCGGAAGCGGGTCGTCGTCACGTCGTTCCCGCGCGACCTCGAGATCGACCGGCCCGACTGCCAGCGCTGGGACCCGGCGCAGAACAAGACGACCGACCAGGTCTCCCCGCGGCAGAAGATCGCCAAGCTGAACACCGCCTACGCGGTGGGCGGGCCGGCCTGCGTGACGAAGGTGATCCAGCAGCTCACCGGCCTGCGGATCAACCACTTCGTCGGGATCGACTTCAACGGCTTCAAGGAGATGGTCGACGCCGTGCACGGGGTCACCGTCCACACCGACATCCCGATCGACGACGAAATCCTCGGCAAGGTCCTGATGCAGACCGGTGACGTGACGATCTCCGGCGACCAGGCGCTGAACTTCGTGCGCGCGCGGCACGTCAAGGCGGACGTGGCGAAGTCGGACTACGACCGGATCAAGCGGCAGCAGGAGTTCATCGGGGCGCTGCTCAAGAAGGTCATGTCCTCGGACGTCGTGCTCGACCCCGGCAAGCTCAGCGACTTCATCAGCGCCTTCGCGAAGGCCACCTTCGGCGACAACCTCGGCGTCAAGCAGATGATGACGCTGGCGCAGTCGATGAAGGGCCTGGACTCGTCGAAGATCACCTTCCTGACCGTCCCGACGGTCGGCATGGCCAACAGCCGCGGCAACGAAGTCCTCGTCGTCAGCAAGACGAAGGCCCTTTTCGACGCGCTCCGCAACAACACCCCGCTGCCGGACCCCAACGCGCCGGTCCCGGTGAGCGAGCAGGCCCCGCCGACCAGCACGTCCAAGTCCAAGAGCAGCGGCAACTCCAAGCCGACCAGCACGCGCAAGAGCACGAGCAACGGCTGATCCGCGAGGATCGTTAGTGCGGGTTCACGTGCGGTTCACCCGGCGATGCGGTGTTTGGCCACGGTTGGCCGTAGGGTTGGGCCATGCGTGAGGCCTACCATGTCGAACTCGAACAGCTCGCCGACCACCTGGCGGGGATGTCGGTCCAGGTCGCCGACGCCATGGAGCGCGCCACGCGCGCCCTCCTGGAGGTCGACCTCAGTCTCGCCGAGCAGGTGATCAGCGACGACTCGAAGGTCGACGACGCCCGCGCTCAGTGCGAGGAGCAGGCGTACGCCCTGCTGGCCCTGCAGGCGCCCGTGGCGACGGACCTGCGCACGGTCCTCGCGGCGATCCACGCCGCCGAAAGCCTGGAGCGCATGGGCGACCTGGCGCTGCACGTGGCGAAGGCCGCGCGACGCCGTCACCCCGAGCCGGTGCTGCCGGAAGCGGTGCGGCCGTACTTCGCCGAGATGGGCGAGGTGGCGGTCAAGCTGGCCCGCCAGGTCGAGCAGGTGATCCACTCCAAGGACATCGAAGCGGCGAAGACGATCGAGTCCGACGACGACCAGGTCGACGACATCCACCGCCACCTGTTCACGGTCCTGATGGACCGCGAGTGGCCGTTCGGCGTCGCCTCGGCGGTCGACGTGACGCTGCTGGGCCGCTTCTACGAGCGCTACGCCGACCACGCGGTGTCGGTGGCTAAGCGGATGATCTTCGTGGTCACCGGCAAGATGCCGGGCTACGGCACCGACGACGACATCTGAGCCCGACAACGAAAAATGCCCCCGGCCGCGGCCGGGGGCATTTTCGTTCCTCCACTTAGGACAAAACGGAAGGCCTTCCTCGCCGGCCCCGAGCGCCGGCGAGAAAGGCCTTCCGCAGCAACGGCAACTCAGCCGAAGCGTCCGGAAATGTAGTCCTCGGTGGCCTTTTCGTCCGGGTTGGAGAAGATCTTCTCCGTGTCGTTCAGCTCCACCAGCCGGCCCGGCTGGCCCACGCCCGCCAGGTTGAAGAACGCCGTCTGGTCGGAAACCCGGGCCGCCTGCTGCATGTTGTGCGTCACGATGACGATCGTGTAGTCCTTCTTCAACTCCCCGATCAGGTCCTCGATCGCGAGCGTCGAAATCGGGTCCAGGGCCGAGCACGGCTCGTCCATCAGCAGGACGTCCGGCTGGACCGCGATCGCCCGGGCGATGCACAGCCGCTGCTGCTGACCGCCCGACAGCCCGCCGCCCGGCTTGGTGAGGCGGTCCTTGACCTCGTTCCACAGGTTCGCGCCGCGCAGGGCGCGCTCGGCGATGTCGTCGAGGGTCTTCTTGCCCTTGGTGCCGCCCAGCTTCAGGCCCGCCACCACGTTGTCCTTGATGGACATCGTCGGGAACGGGTTGGGGCGCTGGAACACCATGCCGATCGTGCGGCGCACCTGGACCGGGTCGACCGCCGACGCGTAGATGTCCTCGCCGTCGAGCAGCACCTGGCCGTCCACGCGGGCGCCGGGGATCACTTCGTGCATGCGGTTGAGCGTGCGCAGCACCGTCGACTTGCCGCAGCCCGAAGGGCCGATGAACGCGGTGACGTTGCGCGGCGGCACGGACAGGGTGACGCCGTCCACGGCGTGGAACTTGCCGTAGTAGATGTCGACGTCCTTGACATCGATTCGCTTGGCCATCAGGAACAGCTCACTTCTTCTTCGGGGCGACGAGGCGCGCGAACACGGTGGCGAGGAGGTTGATCAGCGCGATGATGAGCACCAGGGTCAGCGCCGCGCCCCAGATCCGGTCGAAGCCGACCGAGCCCGGGTCCATCGGGTTGCTGACGCGCTCGTTGTTCATCAGCAGCGGGAGGGCGGCCTGCTCGCCGTGGAAGATGTCCCAGTTCGTGTAGGCCGAGTAGCCGACGAGGACCAGCAGCGGCGCGGTCTCGCCCATCACGCGGGCGAGGGCCATCATGACGCCGCCGACGATGCCGGACAGCGCCGTCGGGAGCACGATCTTCATGATCGTCTTCCACTTCGGCACGCCCAGCGCGTACGACGCCTCGCGCAGGTCGTCCGGGACGATCCGCAGCATCTCCTCCGACGAGCGGACGACCACCGGGATCATCAGCAGCACCAGGGCCAGCGACACGGCGAACCCGCTGCGCGGCAGGCCGAGCGTCGTGATCCACAGCGCGTAGATGAACAGCGCGGCCACGATGGACGGCACACCGGACAGGATGTCGACCATGAACGTGGTGGCCTTGGCGAGCTTGCCCCGGCCGTACTCGACGAGGTAGATCGCGACGAGCATGCCGATCGGCACCGCGATGACCGCGCAGACGAGGCCCTGCAGCAGGCTGCCGATGATGGCGTGCAGCACGCCGCCGCCGACCTCGTCGGACAGCACGTCCCCGAAGTCCTGGGTCCACCAGTTGCTGTACGGGAGGCGCTTGATCCCGTCGGCGACGACCGTGTAGAGCACCCACACCAGCGGGACCACGGCGATCAGGAACGACAGCCAGACCAGCGTGGTCGCGAGCCCGTTCTTGACCTTGCGGCCCATGCTGACCTGCTGGAACGCGGGCGTCGCCGCGGGCGCTTCGAGAGAGGTGACGGACATGCTCAGTCCCCCTTCTTGCCGATGATGGACCGCGCGGCGAAGTTGACGACGAAGGTGAGCACGAAGAGCACCAGACCGGCCGCGATGTACGCGCCGGCCGAGACCTCGTTGTTGAACTCGCTGTAGTTCGCGGCGATCTTCGACGCGAACGTCGACCCGCCGTCGAAGAGGCTCCAGTCGAAGTTCTTGCCCTGCGGGATGAGCAGGATGACGGCCAGCGCGATCGTCTCGCCCAGCGCGCGGCCGAGGCCGAGCATGGACGCGCCTACGTAGCCCGCCTTGCCGAACGGCAGGACCGTGGTGCGGATGACCTCCCAGCGGGTGGCGCCGAGGGCCAGCGCGCCCTCGATGTGCGGGGTCGGCGTCCGCTCGAACACCTCGCGCGAGAGCGAGGTGATGATCGGCAGGATCATCACGGCCAGCACGATGCCGGCGGTGAAGATCGTGCCGCGCACGCTCGGCGCGACGTTGCCGGGCGCGAGCAGCGGGAACCACGAGAACGTGTCGTTGATCCACTGCGAGAACGGCTCGATCGCCGGCGCGAACACCAGGATGCCCCACAGGCCGAAGATGATCGACGGCACCGCGGCGAGCAGGTCGATGATGTAGCCGAACGGCCGGGCCAGCCGCTTCGGCGCGTACTGGGTCAGGAACAGCGCGATGCCCATCGACACCGGCATCGCGATGATCAGCGCGACGAGCGACGTCGCCACCGTGACCTCGAGCAGGTCGAGGATGCCGAACGACATGTTCGCCGGGTCGTTGGTCGACCAGCCGTGGTTGGTGAGGAAGTTCGCCTTGTTGGCCTGCAGCGCCGGGATCGCCTGGATGAGCAGGAAGAGCCCGATCAGGCCGATCAGGCCGACGACGAAGATCCCGGCCCCGGTGGTCAGGTTCTGGAAGATGCGGTCACCGGGCCGCACCTTCTTCGCTTTCTCGCTCACGGGCGGCTGCGGCGCCGCCGGGGAGCCTGGTTGCTCCGAAATCGGGACCTCCGGGGGCGTCGTGGCGGACGACGAACGCCCACCGGGGTCGCCGGTGGGCGTTCGCGTCGAGGATGACTCGCTCATCAGCTACTTCTGACCAGCCTCTATCACTCGTTAGTCAGTCGCAACGCCGGTCAGGAAATCGCCTTGACGGCGGCCAGGACCTTCGTCTGCAGCGACTGCGGGATCGGCACGTAGCCCTTGGCGGACAGCGGCTGCTGGCCGTCGGTGGCGGCCACCGTCAGGAACGCCTTGACGGCCTTCGCGACGTTCGGGTCCGCGTACTTCGAGCAGACGATCTCGTAGGTCGTCAGCAGCAGCGGGTAGGCACCCGGGGTGTTGCTGGCGTAGATGCCGTTGAGGTCGAGCGCGAGGTCGTTCGTGCCGTCCTTGAGGAACTTGGCCGCGTCCAGGGACTTCGCCACGTTCTCCGAGTTGAGCTCGACACCGCCGGAGCCGCTGTCGATCAGGGCCGGGGTCAGGCCGTCCTTGGCGAACGCGCCCTCGACGTAGGTGATGCCGCCGTCGGAGGCCTTCACCGCGGTCGCGACGCCGTTGGAGCCCTGCGCACCGTTGCCGACGCCACCGTTGAACTTCTTGCCGGCACCCTTGGTCCAGTCGGCCTTCGCCGCCGCGCCCAGGTACTTCTGGAAGTTGTCGGTGGTGCCCGACTCGTCGGAGCGGGAGACGACCTGGATGGCCTTGTCCGGCAGGTTCAGGCTCTCGTTGCCCTTGACCGCCTTGATGGCCGGGTCGTTCCACTTGGTGATGCCACCGCTGAAGATCTTCGCGGCGACCGACGGGGACAGCACCAGCTTGTCCACACCGGACAGCTTGTAGGCGATGGCGATCGGGCCGACCACCATCGGGATGTTCCAGGCGTCGCTGTTGCAGCGCTTCTTGGCCGCGTCCAGGTCGGCGTCCTTGATCGGCGAGTCCGAGCCACCGAAGTCGATCTGGTTGGCGTTGAACTGCTTGACGCCGGCACCCGAACCGCTCGGGTTGTAGTTGACCTGCTGGCCCGAGCACTTCTTGCCGTACTGCTGCGTGAAGATGTCGATCGCGTTCTTCTGCGCCGACGAACCTTCCGCGGAGAGCGGGCTCTTGCCGCCGCACTCGACGTCGGCCGTGCCCGTCGCGGCCGGGGCGGCAGCGGAGTTGGAGCTGCTGCTGTTGGTCGCCGCGGGGTCGGAACCACAGGCGGCGAGCACGAGGGCGGCGCTCGCGACGATGCCCACCGCGCTCAGGGGCCGCATGATCTTCACTGCTGTTTCCTCCATCAGGAGCTTGACCGGGTCGTCGCGGCGTGCTGCCGCGCCGG
The DNA here is from genome assembly GCF_040609695.1 of Amycolatopsis sp. NPDC004625. Taxonomy (NCBI): domain Bacteria; kingdom Bacillati; phylum Actinomycetota; class Actinomycetes; order Pseudonocardiales; family Pseudonocardiaceae; genus Amycolatopsis; species Amycolatopsis sp. NPDC004625. The sequence continues at coordinate 79,211 of NZ_JBEXKX010000020.1, read as the reverse complement.
ATCCGGACATTAGGCAGCCCCGATGGACGGGTGCCCCTCTCCAGATGAACGGAAAGTGAACAAGGCCGTGGATGTGAGCAGTGCTACTAGTCCGAAAGAGTGCCGTGTCCCGCCCGTGACCTGGGCGTTCGCACACTGTGACGGACTGTTGGCACGCCGTTTGTAACGCTCACCTACCGTACTGGACGTCGGTTTCGTGACGGGCGAACCCGAGCTTCGTGTAGACGGCCAGCGCCGGCGCGTTGTCGCCCTCGACGTACAGGATGATCTGCCGCAGGCCGCGGCCCGCGAGGTACCGCAGCCCGGCGAGCGTGAGCGCGCGCCCGAGCCCGCCGCCCTGCGCGGCCGGGTCGACGCCGACGACGTAGACCTCGCCGACGCGCTCGCCGCCGAACCGGCCCGGCGCCGCCTCGTGCACCTTCGTCCAGTGGAAGCCGACCACCTCACCGTTCTCTTCGGCGAGGAAGAAGCCGTCGGCGTCGAACCACGCCCGCCGCTCGTCGGCCCGGACGTCGTCGGCGGTCAGCGCACCCTGCTCGGGGTGCCAGTCGAAGGCCCGCGCGTTGACCCGGACGACGGCGTCCTCGTCCTGCCCCGGCACGAACGTCCGCAGCGAGACGCCCGCGCGCAGGATCGGCTCCGGCCAGTCCGCGCCTTCGACGTCGACGTGCAGGATCAGCAGCTCGCGCTTGCGCTCCAGGCCCGTCTTCAGCGCCAGTTTCCGCGCGGCCGGGTGGTCGCCGTGCGCCCAGACCCGGAAGCCGACCGCGGCCCGCTCGTCGAGCGCCTGAAGCAGCTTCGCGCCGTAGCCGCGGTTGCGGTGGGCGGGGTGCACGAACAACTCGGCGACCTGGTGCCCGAAGGAGTCGCCGGTGGTGTCGAGGTGCGCGTACGCGACGACGTCACCCTCGACGCAGGCGACGAGGTGCTCACCGCCGTCGAACTCGCCGGGCAGCGGGCCCGCCGGCTCGACCTCGGGCCGCCCGTCGGCCGCCCGCACGGCCAGCAGCAGCCCGCGGACGTCCTCGAGCTGCTTTTCGTCCAGTTCCTGGCGCCACTCTCCGGTCACCTCTGCGACCGTACCCGCGGACGAGGCAACGCGACGGTTGTCGCCGCGTCCAGGTGAACGTGGGGACGTCAGTGCGCGAGTTCGGGAGTTTCGGCCGGGGCCTCGGCCGGAGCCGGCTGGCGGGGCACGCCGGCCTTGGCCGGCCGCTCGAACTTGTAGCCGACGTTGCGGACGGTCCCGATCATCTGCTCGTGCTCGGGGCCGAGCTTGGCGCGCAGCCGCCGCACGTGGACGTCGACCGTGCGCGTGCCGCCGAAGAAGTCGTAGCCCCAGACCTCCTGCAGCAGCTGGGCTCGGGTGAACACCCGGCCGGCGTGCTGGGCGAGGTACTTGAGCAGCTCGAACTCCTTGTAGGTGAGCTCGAGGGTGCGCTTGCGCAGGCGCGCGGTGTAGGTCGCCTCGTCGATGACCAGCTCGCCGACCCGCAGCTCGGCGTCGACCTGCGCGGAGCCGCCGTCGCGCGTGGTGACCAGACGCAGCCGGGCGTCGACCTCGGCCGGGCCCGCGGTCGGCAGCAGGATGTCGTCGGTGCGCCACTCGGCGCTCACGGCGACGAGCCCGCCTTCGCCGACGACGGCGATGATCGGGGTGGCTGCTTCGTCCTCGCCGGTGCCCTTGAGCAGGCGGCAGAGGCTCTTCGCCGAGGCCAGGTCGCTGCGGGCGTCGAGGAGGATCACGTCGCGGTGGCCCGCGTCGAGCAGGGCGGTCACCTCGGGAGCGCGGACGCGTACGGTGTGCGGCAGCAGGTCCAGCGCGGGCAGTACCGAGGTGGCGTCGGCCTCCGCAGTCAGTACCAGAAGGTCCAGGCTCATCAGCCGCACCGCCTTCTCGAGTCGTCGCCGCACAGCGGCGTTGGTCGGTGCTAAGTGAGAATAGCGGCTGAACGGCCGGGCACCTAACCCTTGCTGGATCGATCACACCTGGCGAAACCCGGGTGTCCCCGACGAACAGGAGTACGGACGCGATGGTGAGCAGGCCCGTGACCCGGGACGACCGACCCGCACCGAGGCCGGACGCACGACGCCGCGGCCGCCGCGCCCGGCGCTGGGTGATCGCCCTCGTCGTGCTGGTCCTGCTGCTGGTCGGCGCCGACTTCGGGGCGGCCGCGTACGCCGAGCACCTGATCTCGCAGAAGGCGCGGACCCAGCTGCAGCTGACCGACGACCCGTCGGTCACGATCCACGGCTTCCCGTTCCTCACGCAGGCCCTCGGCGGTGACTACAGTCACATCAGCGTGTCCGCCGCCGGCATTCCGGTCGCCGACAAGCTGCAGGACGTCGCGGTGAACGCCGAGCTCGAGGACGTCAAGGCGCCGCTGTCGGACATCACGAACGGCAACACGAAGGCGATCACCATCGGCAAGCTGACCGGCGCGGTCACCATCAAGGCCGCCGACCTGGCCCGGCTGTCCCCGCTGGACAAGATCAAGGACCTGCGGATCGAGCCGTCGACCACCGAGTACGTCCAGAACGGCGACAGCGGGCAGAGCGAGCCGACGCCGACCACGACGAAGACCACCGAGGGCCAGGCCGACCAGGACGAGTCGAGCACCGGTGTCCGCATTTCGGGACACCTTTCGTTCGCGGGCAAGGATCTGGAAATCTTCTGCTTCGCGATGATCGAGGCGGACGCGGCCAAGGGCACGATCAACTTCGTCCCCAAGCGCCTGCAGTTCGGGAACGACCAGGAGACGACGGTCGTCCCGCAGGCGGTGCAGAAGGTGCTGCTGCCGAACTTCAGCGCGTCGATCAGCACGAAGGACCTCCCGCTGTCGGTCACCCCGACCGGCGTGCGGGTGCAGAGCGGATCGGTGACGATCAAGGGCGAAGCGGCGAACGTGTCCTTCGCGGACCTGAGCAAGTAGGGAGCGGTGCGGTGACGGGGCTGTGGGTGCTCGTGGCGACGCTGGTGGCCGCGGCGGCCGTCGGCGCGCTGCTGCGCGTGCGCAACGGCCGGGTCCGGGCCGCCAGGCCCACCGCCCGTGCGCTGCCCGCCCCCGTCACCGACGTGCTCGACCCGGCGTCCGCCGTGACGCTGGTCCAGCTCTCCACCACCTTCTGCGCGCCCTGCCGGCACGCGAAGGCCGTGCTCGCGCCGCTGGCCGAGCGCACCGACGGCCTGCACCACGTCGAACTCGACGTCACGAACCAGCCGGAGGTCGCGCAGTCGCTGTCGGTGCTGCGGACGCCGACCACGATCGCGCTGACCCCGGACGGCCGGGAGCTGCTGCGCGTCGGCGGCGTCCCCAAGGGACCCGAACTGCTCGACGCCCTGCGGCCCCATCTCACGACTCGGACGCCCTGACCAGGGCGTTGTCCCAGAAACCGGGAATCGTCCCAAGGTATGAACGTGGTTCCCACTCTGAGGGAGCACTGGGTACCCTCGCACCCGTGACCGGGCTGACCACCTTCTTGACGCAGCGACGCGCAGTCGACCTCTGCCGCGTCCGCAGCAGCCTGTGTCGCGTTCAGTCCGACCGGCACTGAACCTTTCCATCCGGTCCCCGCCAGCCCTGATGCCGCTGACGCGTGCGGTTCGCACGCTCATCCGTAGCTCCCGTTGGAGGCACCATGCCCGCCGGACCGGCCGTCGACCCGCGAGGCCCGCGGTTCGCCGCCATCCTGACCACGATCGTGCTCGCGGTCGTGCTGCTCACCCAGTGGTGGCCGCTGCTGGCGGCCCAGACCGTCGTCTTCGCGATCGGGGCCTTCGTGGGCCTGAAGCAGGCGCCGTACTCGATCGTCTACCGGGCGCTCGTGGCCCCGCGCCTCGGCCCGGCGAGCGAGCGGGAGGACGCGGCGCCGCTGCGGTTCGCCCAGGCGGTCGGGTTCGTGTTCGCCCTCGCCGGCACGGTCGGGTTCGCGCTCGACGTCGCCCCGCTCGGCATCGTCGCGACGGCCTTCGCGCTGTTCGCGGCCTTCCTCAACGCGGCTTTCGACTTCTGCTTGGGCTGCGAAATGTTCTTGCTCATCAAACGCTTCACGCCCGCCCGCGCGTCCTGAAAGTTCAACCCCAGAAAGAGAGTTCTGTTCTCATGAGCCGTGAAGACGTCCTGGTCACCACCCAGTGGGCCGAGGAGAACCTGGACACCCCCGGCGTCGTGTTCGCCGAGGTCGACGAGGACACCACCGCCTACGACGCCGGCCACATCCGGGGCGCGGTGAAGTTCGACTGGCGGAACGACCTGCAGGACGGGGTGCGCCGCGACTTCGTCTCCAAGGAGGGCTTCGAGAAGCTCCTCTCGGAGAAGGGCATCGCCAACGACGACCTCGTGGTCCTCTACGGCGGCAACAACAACTGGTTCGCCGCGTACGCCTACTGGTACTTCAAGCTGTACGGCCACGAGAACGTCAAGCTGCTCGACGGCGGCCGCAAGAAGTGGGAGCTCGACGGCCGCGAGCTGAACTCCGACGAGGTCAAGCGCGACACGACCGACTACCAGGCCCAGGACCAGGACCTCTCCCTGCGGGCCTTCCGCGACGAGGTCGTCCAGTCCATCGGATCGAAGAACTTCGTCGACGTGCGCTCGCCCGACGAGTTCTCCGGCAAGCTGCTCGCCCCGGCGCACCTGCCGCAGGAGCAGTCCCAGGTTCCCGGCCACATCCCCGGCGCGCTGAACGTGCCGTGGGCGAAGGTCGCCAACGAGGACGGCACCTTCAAGACCGAGGAAGAGATCAAGGAGCTGTACAAGGACGAGGGCATCGACGAGGGCCGGGGCACCATCGCCTACTGCCGCATCGGCGAGCGCTCCTCGATCGCGTGGTTCGCGCTCCACGAGCTGCTGGGCTACGAGGACGTCAAGAACTACGACGGGTCATGGACGGAATACGGCTCGCTCGTCGGCGTGCCGGTCGAGTTGGGAGCCAAGTGATGGCGGTTGACGACAGCTGCGGCGCACCGGTCCAGGAGGCCACGCCGGCGGACTACGACACGCGCGGCCAGGTCGTGCTGGCCGGCAAGGTGACCGGCGCGGACGGGCCGGTCGGCGGCGCGTTCGTCCGGCTCCTGGACGGCGGCGGCGACTTCACCGGCGAGGTCGTCTCGTCGGCCGACGGCGACTTCCGCTTCTACGCGGCGCCGGGTGAGTGGACGGTCCGGGCGCTGCACCGCACCGGCAACGGCGAAGCCTCGGTCACCGCCGAGGGCCCCGGCCTGCACCAGCTGGCGATTTCGGTCGCCTGAGTTCGTTCCCCGTGAAGGCCTTCCTGCTTCGGCAGGGAGGCCTTCACGGCGTTTCCGGGCGGGTGACCGTGCTCACCGCGGCGACCCTGCGCAGGGCCTTCCCGGGCCGGGCGGACTAAGCTGCCTGCCGTGGAAGCTCTGTTTACGACCTTGCTGGTCCTCGCGGGCGTGGCCATCACCTGGTTCGCCGTGTACGTCGTCTACCGGCTGTACGCGGACCAGCGCTGACCCATGACCGCAAGCGGCGACGAAGCCATCGTGGCAGCGGAGAGGCGCGCGGAGAGCACCCGTGCGCGCAACCTCCCGCTGTGGGACGACCTGCCCATCCCCAACGACACGGCGAACCTGCGAGAGGGGCCGAACCTCAACGACGCCTGCCTCGCGCTGCTGCCGCTCGTCGGCGTCTGGCGCGGTGAGGGCGAGGTCGACTACCCGACCATCGACGGCCCCCGCAAGTTCGCCCAGCAGCTGACGATCTCGCACGACGGCCGGCCGTTCCTGGTCCACGAGTCGCGCGCGTGGCTGCTGGACGACGAGGGCAACGTCATCCGCCCCGCCGCCCGCGAGTCCGGGTTCTGGCGGCCGCAGGAAGACGACACGATCGAGCTGCTGCTCACCCACAACACCGGCATCGTCGAGCTGTACTACGGCAAGCCGCGCAACCAGACGTCGTGGGAGCTCGGCACGGACGCGGTGATCCGCACGGCCACGGCCAAGGACGTCACGGCGGCCCAGCGGCTGTACGGCCTGATCGAAGGCTCCCTCGGCTACGTCGAGGAGCGGGCGATGGTGGGCCAGGAGATGCAGCCGCACACCTCGGCCCTGCTGCACCGCGTCGTCGGCTGAAGCCGTGCGCTGGCGGCGGTGCGGCGAGGACGCCGCCCTGCTCGACTGCGACTCGCTCGAGCAGCTGCGGGCCGCCCACGCCACCGTGCTCGCCGCGCGCCCGCCCGGGGTCGTCGACCTCGTGCCGGGCGCGCGCAGCCTGCTCGTCGTCGGCGGTGCCGCCGCGGTGCGGGCGCTGCTCGAAGCCGCCGATCTCACGCACCCGCCCGCGGACGAGCCGCGCGAAGTCACCCTCGACGTCCACTACGACGGCGAGGACCTCCCCCTGATCGCCGCCGACGCCGGAGTCTCCACGGACGCCGTCGTCGACCTGCACACCGAGGCGGTCTACACGGTCGCGTTCACCGGCTTCGCGCCCGGCTTCGGCTACCTGACCGGGCTTCCGCCGCAGCTCCAGCAGCCGCGCCTGGAGTCGCCGCGGACCCGCGTCCCGGCCGGGTCGGCCGGGATCGCCGGCGAGTTCACCGGCGTCTACCCGCGCGAGTCACCGGGTGGCTGGCGGCTGCTCGGGCACACCTCGGCGACGCTGTTCGACCCGCACGCGGACCCGCCCGCGCTGTTCGCGCCGGGGGACCGCGTCCGCTTCCGGAGCGTCCGGTGAGGAGCCTGGAGGTGCTCGATCCGGGCCGATATGCCCTGGTGGAGGACCTGGGCCGGCCGGGTTACGCCCACCTGGGGGTCGCGCCTTCGGGGGCGCTGGACCAGGCGTCGCTGCGGCTGGCGAACCGGCTCGCCGGCAACCCCGAGGCCGCCGCCGGGATCGAAGCCCTGCTGGGCGGCCTCTCCGTCCGGTTCACGACGGCGGTGACGGCGGCGGTCACCGGCCCGGCGGTCGACGTCCGGGTCGACGGGCGTCCGGTCGGGTCTCACGCGCCCCTGCCGGTTCGGGCGGGGCAGACGTTGACGCTCGGCACGCCGGCCGCGGGTCTGCGCTGCTACCTGGCCGTCTCCGGCGGTATCGCGGTAGAGCCGGTGCTGGGCAGCCGGTCCCGGGACGTCCTGTCCGGCATCGGCCCCGAGCCGTTGCGCGCCGGAGACGTGCTTCCGCTGGGCGAGCCCGGGGTGCCGGCCGGGGCGGACGTCGTCGTGGGGGTCCCGGCGCCGGGCGAGCTGGTGGTGCCCGTGACGCTCGGCCCGCGTGACGACTGGTTCGACGACCCGGCCGGCGCGCTCGTGGCGGGCTGGACGGTGACCGCGGACTCGAACCGCGTCGGCCTGCGCCTCGACGGGACGCCGCTGCGCCGGGCCGTCGACGGCGAGCTGCCCAGCGAAGGCGTCGTCACCGGCGCGATCCAGGTGCCGCCGAGCGGCCTGCCGGTGGTGTTCCTCGCCGACCACCCGACGACCGGCGGCTACCCGGTCGCCGCCGTCGTCAGGACGGCCGCGCTGAGCGCCCTCGCGCAGGCTCGGCCGGGCACCCGAATCCGGTTCCGCCCTTCCTGAGCAAGCCGTACCGCCACGCGGGTGAGACCCGGATCACGCGGTGCACCCGTCCGGGTAGGGCTCGGAACCATGTCGCGCCGCCGCCCGTCCTGATAAGCGTGGAACAGGTGACGATCAGCGGTGGCACGGGTTTCCTCGACGTGAACGCGCGGGCACGGGCGGAGCTGCCGCAGTCGTTGCGGATCGCGCTGGCCACCGGGCAGCTGCGCCGTCCCCTGGCCACCACCCTGGGCCCGGTCCTCGACCTGCTCGTCGACGGCGACTACCGCGTCAGCGGCCCGGAACGGCTGCCGGACGGCCAGGAGCTCACGCCGACCGACGCCTGGCCGCCGTCGGACGAGGCCCGCGTCGGCTACTACCGGACGGCCATCCGCAGCGGGCACCGGCCGGTCGCGGTGGTGCTGGCCGACGGCGAACGCGAGCTGATCATCGACGGCCACCACAAGATCGCCGCCTACCGCGCCGAAGAGGTCGCGCCCGCCGTCGTCCGGATCAGCCAGAATCAGGCGTATTCGCCTTCGTAGGCCGCGACGAGCTCGGCGTACACCGCCGCGGAATCGGGCAGCCGCTCGCCGTCGAGGGTGTGCACGCGGGTCAGCTTGCGGACGCTGGAGGCCATGAACACGCCGTCGCCCTCGACGAGGTCGCGCACGGTCAGCGGCTCCACCTTGACCGCCCAGCCCGCCTTCTCGGCGCCGCGGAACAGCGCGGCCTGGGTGGTACCCGGCAGGATCCCGATGCTCGACGGCGGCGTGTAGAGCGTCCGCCCCTTCGCCAGCACCACGGTCGAGGTCGGGCCTTCGAACACCGAACCGTCGGCGGCGGTGAAAATCACATCTTCGGCGTGCTGACGCGCCGCTTCCCGCACCGCGGCCATGTTCATCGCGTACGAAAGCGGCTTGGCGCCCAGCAGCAGCCAGGGCGCGCGCTCGGCGAGGTCCGGCGGGAAGCCGCGTTCGAGGGTGATCGCGGCGACGCCCTCGGCACGCGCCTTGAGGATCGGCGGCGAGACCGCCGAACCGAGCGCGAAGCCGGTCGGCACCGCGGCCGGGTCGCCGTCGGATCCCCTGGTGTACACCAGTTTCAGCACCATTTCGGGCCCGCCGGTCCACCGTTCGACGACGAGCGAAACGACCCGTTCCCAGGCCGCGAGGTCCGGCTCGGGCAGGTCGAGCATGGCGGCCGAGCGGGCCAGCCGCTCGAGGTGCGGCCGCAGCTCACGGGGCCTGCCGTCGACGACGAGGATCGTCTCGAAGACGCCGTCGCCGCGCATCAGCCCGAGGTCGTCGACCTTGATCTGGGCCACGTCGGGATCGGCCGGGGTTCCGTCGAGGAAGACGAGGACGCGCATGGGCACACGGTACTCACCTAGGCTGGGCGGTATGCCGTACCGCTCGCCGCTGCTGGACGTGCCCGGATCGATCCCCGCCCCCGAGTCAGACACTGTGCACCCCGAGGCCGGAGTGCCCTGGCACTGGGGAGACCCCTTCGCCGAGCAGCGCACGGCCTCGCGCAGCGTGGTCGTGATCGACCGCTCGCACCGCGAGTTCCTCGCCGTCAGCGGCGAAGAGCGGCTGTCGTGGCTGCACCTGGTCATCTCCCAGCACGTGACCGGCCTCGCCGAGGGGTCCGGCACCGAGGCGCTGGTGCTCGACAGCCAGGGCCGCGTCGAAACGCACATGGTGCTGGCGCACCTCGACGGTACGGTCTACCTCGACACGGACCCGGAGCCGCGCGTCACCAGCGCGCTGCCCAAGGGCGGCCCCCAGACGCTGCACGAGTACCTCGAGGCGATGAAGTTCTGGTCCAAGGTGGACATCCGCGACGCGACCGGCGAGCTCGCGCTGCTGACGGTGCTGGGCCCGGACGCCGAGCGCGTGCTGAGCGCGGTCGGCGCCGAGGTCGGCCCGGAGCCGTACGCGGTCGCGGCGTTGCCGGGCGGCGGCTTCGCCCGGCGGATGCCGTGGCCGGGCCGGTCCAGCGTCGACCTGGCGGTCCCGCGCGCCGCGCTGGTGGACTGGTGGAAGCGGCTGACCGACGCGGGCGCGCGGGCGGCGGGCAGCTGGGTGTTCGACGCGCTGCGCGTCGAATCGGTGCGGCCGCGGGTGGGCGTCGACACCGACGAGCGCACGATCCCGCACGAAGCCGGTTGGGTCGGCTCGGCCGCGCACGTCGCGAAGGGCTGTTACCGCGGCCAGGAGACGGTGTCGAAAGTCCACAACGTGGGACGCCCGCCGCGGAACCTGCTCCTGCTGCACCTCGACGGCTCACCGGAAGTCACCCCGGAGACCGGCGACCCGCTGCTGCTCGACGGCCGGACGGTCGGCCGGATCGGCACGGTGATCCAGCACCACGAGCTCGGACCCATCGCGTTGGCGCTGGTCAAGCGGTCGACGCCGGTGGGCGCGGAGCTACTGGCGGGATCCGGGGACAACCTCGTGCAGGCGGCCATCGACCCCGATTCGGTGCCGTCGGAGCAGCCCGCACCCGGCCGTGCCGCAGCCGCGCAACTCCGTGGCTGAACGAAAGCCCCTGACAGCGAGATCACGCTCAACCGGGATAAACTGCGCTGTGATCGAAGTGCGGCCCGGCGGCAGGCGGCGGATCGACCGCGTGCTCGGCCCGGGGTACCTCAGCGGCCTGGGTGAACTGCCGCTGAAGGTGCTGCGCGAGCGGCGCGACGAAGCCGCGCAGGAAGAGACCGACCTGTCCTACCTGCGCCGTCTCCTGCACGCCCGGATCGACATCGTGCGCGCGGAACAGACCCGGCGCAGTTCGGGCGGCGAAGCGAGCATCGTCGACCAGCTGGCCACAATCCTGGCCGACAACGCACTGGGCCCGGCGGCGGGTTCGGGCCGGCACCAGCAGCTGGAGCCGTCCCGCGCGGGCGAGCACCGGCGGCACGCGGAGGCCCTGATCGGCGACACGGACCTGACCGACGTCGGGTCGCTGTCGGACGAGAAGCTGGCTTCCGCTTTGGACACGTACGCGAGCGAAGAGCTTTCGGTGTCGTCGTTCCGCCGTGAGGTCCAAGGCGTGATGGACACGTTGAACGCGGAGATCGCGAAGCGCTACCAGCAGGGTTCGGCCACAGTGGACGAGCTGCTGGAGAACGAGGGCCGCGCGGAGTGACGAACCCGGTACTCGCGGAAGTGGTGCGGTCCGGGTTCGTCGAGAGCGTCCACCGCGGCGCACTCGTGGTGACCGGCCCGGAAGGCGGCGTCCGCCTGGCCCTGGGTGACGTGGTGTCCCCGGTGTACCCGCGGTCGTCGAACAAGCCGTTGCAGGCGGTCGGGATGCTGCGCGCGGGCCTGGATTTCACGGGCGAGGACCTGGCGCTGGCGTGCGCCTCCCATTCGGGCGAGCCGGGCCACGTCAAGCGCGTCCTGGAGCTGCTGTCGGCGGCCGGCCTGCGCGAGGACGACCTGGCGTGCCCACCGGACTTCCCGCTGCACGTGCCGAGCATGCGCGACGCGGCCGAGCCCCGCCGCGTAACGATGAACTGTTCGGGCAAGCACACGGCGATGCTGACGACGTGCGTCCGGGCGGGCCGGCCGACGTCGGGCTACGAAGCCCCGGACCACCCGTTGCAGCAGGCGCTGGCTTCGGCCGTGGCCTCGCTGACCGGCGAGCCGATCGCCCACACGGGTGTCGACGGCTGTGGCGCGCCGTTGTTCGCGTTCTCGTTGACGGGCCTGGCCCGCGCGTTCGGCCGCATCGCCGCAGCCTCCGAAGGTCCGGAGTTCGCGGTGGCGTCGGCGATGCGGGCGCACCCGTGGCTGGTGGCGGGAACCGGGCGCGAGGACACGGCGCTGATGTCCGGTGTGGAGGGTTTGATCGCGAAGGCGGGCGCGGAGGGGGTCCAGGCGTTCGCGCTGCCGGACGGCTTCGCGGTGGCGATCAAGATGGACGACGGCGCGAAGCGGGCCTGCGCACCGCTGGCGGTGGAGGCCCTGCGGTACCTGGGCGCTGATGTCTCGGGGCTGGCGGAGGTTGCGGCACCGGAGGTGCTCGGCGGCGGGCGGCCGGTGGGTGCGGTCCGGGTGCCGGAACTGCGCTGAGCAGCCCCCGTTTTCCACGCTACCGGCAGGCACCGACGGTTTCGGCCGGCCGAAGGCGCCGGGGCGCGAGGTTGTCCACTAGTTGGCGCGCTCGCGGGCGGCCACGTCGCCCCAGAACTCGCGTAGGTCCGAGAACAGCTCAGCCAGCTCCTCGACGTTGCCCGAGCGCAGGGCGTCGAGGATGTCGTGGACCTCGTCGGCCGTGTTGTCGGCCTCCAGGACCGGGTCGGCGAACAGCTGGACCAGGCCGCCGTAGTCGAGCTCGACCACCGAGTCCGCGTCGAAGTTGTCCAGCCAGCGGCGCGTCTCGAACAGCACGCGGCCCGGGCCCGAATCGCCGAACGTCTGCTCCAGCAGCTCGCCGGCCTCCCGGGCGCGGTGCTGCGCGTCGGCGAGGGTGGCGCGCCAGGACAGCTCGCGCCGCGGGTCGTCGCGGCCGGTGCCGAGGACCAGCTTGCGCTCGTCCGGCTCGACCAGCACGAACCACGGCAACGGGACCGTCCACGTCGTCGACAGCGTGTGCGCCGCCGACGTGCTGAGGTCCGCCATCGCCGACTTCGTGCGGCCGCGGATCGTCTCCTGGGTGAACCCGCCCTCGTCGAGGACGACGTTCTTCAGCGCCGGGTGCGCGTCGCCGAGGAAGGTGACCAGCGCCGCCGCCGAACGGGCGCGCAGCTCCAGCGGGCAGACGAACGGGCCGTGTTCCGCCTTGCCGTCCGGCACGTCGGCGGCGTCGAGCACCAGGACGTCGGTCAGCAGGCTGGGCGCCGGACGGCCGTCCGCGAGCTCCGCGGGCAGCAGCCGCCGCGGGGCGGCCACCTGTGACTTGAGCCACATGGCCTGCTCGCGCGCGCCCGCGTCCGTCCGCCGCAGCTTGGCCGCCGCCACGGACGCGCGCAGCCGTTCGTCCGGCGGATCGCCCAGGGCGAGCAGCGGTTCGTACACCCGCAGGTAAGCCACGAAGGGACGGAGCACGGGTAGATCGTGGCACGTCTACCTGCACCGATCGCCACCGACCGGCCGGTAACCGGTGTCCGGCGGACGCTGTCGCGACCGGCACACCGTGCCACGTCGCATCGAACCCCCCGGACACGGTACGGTGTGAGCAGGAAAGAATTGTCGAGACGATGCGGGGCCGCCGATTCCCCCGGCCGCCCCGCCCCTGTGCGAGGGGGTCGAGCCATGGGGCGCGGCCGGGCTAAGGCCAAGCAGACGAAGGTGGCGCGTGAGCTCAAGTACAGCTCGCACGAGACCGACTTCGATGCTTTGCAGCGCGAGCTGTCGAGTAACTCCTCAAGTGACAACCACCATGAGGACCCTGCCGACAGCCGGTATGAAGACCCGTACGACGACGGGTACGACGAGTACCGTCGTTGAGCACGCGTAAACGCGCGAGGGCGGCGCCGGACCACATCCGGCTACCGCCCTCGCGCGTCGCGTGCTGCCCACATTCGTGTCAAACAGGCGCGGGCTGCGAAGCGATGAAGGAGTGAGCCGATGGTGAGTCGGGTTGGAGTCGTCGGGGCGGGCCTCATGGGGTCCGGCATCGCCGAGGTGCACGCGCGGGCCGGGCTGGACGTCGTGATCACCGAGGTGAGCCAGCCGGCGCTCGACGCGGGCCGGGCCCGCATCGAGAAGTCGCTGCAGCGCGGCGTCAAGAGCGGCAAGCTCTCCGCCGAGGAGGCCGAGAAGGCCTTCGGCGCCCTCCGGTTCACGACGGACATCGGCGAGTTCGCCGACCGCGAACTGGTCATCGAGGCGATCCTCGAGCAGGAGCAGGCGAAGGTCGACGTCTTCCGCCAGCTCGACAAGATCGTCGAGACCGAGGACGCGCTGTTCGCGTCCAACACGTCGTCGATCCCGATCATGAAGCTGGGCATGGCGACGAGCCGGCCGCAGCAGGTGGTCGGCATCCACTTCTTCAACCCGGTGCCGGTGCTGCCGCTGGTAGAGCTCGTGCCCTCGCTGCTGACCAGCGAGGAGACCGCCCGCCGCGCGGAGGAGCACGCGACTTCGGCGCTGGGCAAGACCGTGATCCGCTCGCAGGACCGCGCCGGCTTCATCGTGAACTCCCTGCTGGTGCCGTACCTGCTTTCGGCGATCCGCATGATCGAGTCGGGCTTCGCCTCGGCCGAGGACATCGACCGCGGCATGGAGCTGGGCACCGCCCACCCGATGGGCCCGCTGCGGCTGTCCGACCTCATCGGGCTGGACACGATCAAGGCGATCGCGGACTCGATGTACGCGGAGTTCAAGGAGCCGCTGTACTCGTCCCCGCCGCTGCTGCTGCGCATGGTCGACGCGGGTCTCCTGGGCAAGAAGACCGGCCGCGGGTTTTATTCGTACGGCTGACCGAAGCTGACGGGCGCGCCGAATGCGGCGCGCCTGGCAGCCCGCCGCAGGACGGCGAGAATGGCCGGCCCCAGCAGCACGATGGCCACGGCGTTGGTGACGGCGCGCCCGGTGTCCCAGCCGAGGGTCGACGTCAGCACGGTGTAGACGGCGAACCGGTGCAGGTTGTCGAGCAGCGGCGCCCCGGGCACGAACCCGAGCTGGGCCGAGTCGCCGGCGAGGAACGGCCACGTCCACAGGCTCATGAGCACCCCGAAGAAGTAGGCGGCGAAGACCCCGTAGCCGACGAGCACGGCGATCTCGCCTCTGCCGCGCAGGTTGCGCGGAAGCAGCCCGGCCCCCAGCCCGATCAGCGACGACGCAAGCATCTGGAACGGAAGCCACGGCCCGACCCCGGCGGTGAGCAGGGCGCTGGTGAACAGCGACGTGGAGCCGAGCACGAACCCGAACCCGGGCCCGAAGACCCGCCCGGCGAGCACGAGCAGGAAGAACACCAGCTCGATGCCCCCGGTCCCGGCCCCGAGCGGACGAAGCCCGGCATTGACGGCCGACAGCACCCCGAGCAGCGCAAGCGCTTTGGCATCGATCCCACCCCGCGACAGTTCGGCCAGGACGACGAGGATCAGCACGGGCAGGGTGGCCATGAAGACGAACGGCGCATCGGCGGCGTGCGCGACAGCACCAGGCCGCGGGTGAGCGAAGAGCGGCCAGCAGAACATGGCCAGGCCGAGGACGCTGGCGACGGCGAGCACGAGGGCGGGCCGCGGGGTCAGGCGGATGACCCGGGGCGGTGGGCCGAGGAAGTCAGTCATGGCGCGGTCTCTGTGGGTGCGGATGTGCGTGAGGAAGCTTCGAGCCGACGGTTGCGCGACGGCCGGGCCTCGGGCGGCCACGCGGCGGCGCTGAGGATGCGGCCGACGAGGGACGCGCGAGACCGCTCATCGGCGCCTGCCCGGTTCGTGCTTCTCGGCACCCGCCGGTGCAGGCGCGCACCAGGTGCCCGGGGCCGCACACCAGCCCGCTGCGCATCGGAACCGCACACCAGCACCGCGAGTGCCAGCTCGCCGAGCATCGGAACCGCACACCAGCACCGCCGAGGCCCTGCTCGCCGAGCACCCGGATCCGCACAGCACCGCCCGTGGGCCTGCACGCCGAGCACCCGGATCCGCACAGCACCGCCCGTGGGCCTGCACGCCGAGCACCCGGATCCGCACAGCACCGCCCGTGGGCCGGGCCTGCGAGCCATCGCCGCGCCGGGCGGACCGGCGGCCGGCCGCATTCGGTTCCTTCGGCCCCCGCCCCCGCCCCCCACCCCTCCCCTCCTCCTGCTCCCCTCCTCCCTCATCCCAGCGCTTCCGCGACCTCGTCGACCGTCAGCCACGGCTCCGGCGCGAGGATCTTCGCCACCTGCGGGGCGAACGCCGGCGAGGCGACGATCACCTCCTTCGTCGGGCCGTCCGCCACCAGCTCGCCCTCGGCCATCACCGCCACGCGGGTGGCCACCGTTGCCACGAACTCGACGTCGTGGGTGGCCAGCACTACCGCGCGGCCCTGCGAGGCCAGCTCTCGCAGGATCGCGGCGAAGCGCCTTTTTGCGTGGTAGTCGAGGCCGCGGGTCGGCTCGTCGAGCAGGACCAGGGGTGGGGCCGACGCCAGCTGGATCGCCAGCACCAACGCCAGTCGCTGCCCTTCCGAGAGGTCGCCGGGGTGCGCTTCACCGGCTACTCCCGGGGCGAGCCTGTCCAGCAGGCCCCGGACCGTTCCTGCCGGGACCTCGGACTCGGTGTCCGCCTGTGCGCACTCGGCGTCCACCGAATCGAGGTACAGCAGGTCGGCCGGGGTCTGCGGGACCAGGCCGACGCGCTGACGGGCCACTCGTGGCTTGAGCGACGCCGGGTCCGCGCCGCCGACGTCGACCTTCCCCGTCGACCTCGGGCCGCTGCCCTGCACCGCCCAGAGAAGCGACGACTTGCCGGAGCCGTTGCGTCCCATCAGCGCGACCACCTCTCCCGGTCCGACACGCAGGCTCACCCCACGCACCGCCAGGACATCTCCGTATCGGACCACCACCCCTCTCACATCCAGTGCCGAACCGGTCACCGAGAGACTACGACCCACCACCGACAATTTCTGAAGCCTCGATCTCAAGGGCCCCGCGACCCGCCGCGCGTCCCGGACCGACAGGGGCAGCGGTGACCAGCCCGCCAGCCGGCCCAGCTCGGCGATCGGCGGGGCGATCGACGACGTCGCCAGGATCTCGGCCGGTGGCCCGGCGCGGACCGAACCGTCGCCCGGCAGGTACAGCAGCCGGTCGGCGTACTGCGCCACCCGCTCCATCCGGTGCTCCGCCACGATCACCGTCGTCCCCAGGTCGTGGACCAGGCGGGTGATCGCCGCGAGGACGTCCTCGGCGGCCGTCGGGTCCAGTGCGGACGTCGGCTCGTCCAGCACCACCACCGACGGGTGCGCGGTCAGGACCGAGCCGATCGCGACGCGCTGCTGCTGGCCGCCCGACAGTGTCCGAAGTGGACGGTTGCGCAGGTCCGCGATGCCCAGCAGGTCCAGCGTCTCCTCGACGCGCTTGCGCATGACGTCCGGCGGCACCGCCAGCTGCTCCATCGCGTACGCGAGTTCCTCCTCGACGGTGTCGGTCACGAACCCGGCCAGCGGGTCCTGCCCGACGACGCCGACCACGGACGCCAGCTCCCGCGGCGGGAACCGGGCCGTGTCCCGCCCGGCCACGAGCACCCGGCCGGACAGGCGGCCGCCCGTGAAGTGCGGGACGAGCCCGTTCAAAGCGCCCAGGAACGTCGACTTCCCCGCCCCCGTCGGGCCCGCGACCAGGCACAACTCGCCTTCGTCGATCGTCAGCGAGACGTCCGAGAGCACCGGCCGCGAGGCGTCCGGGTAGGTCACCGTGACCCGCGAGAACTCGATCACCGGACGACCTCCGAAGCAGGGGGCGAAACGACCGCCGGCAGCGCCGCGACCAGCAGGGACACCACGTGCACCCAGGACACCTCCGGCCAGCGCAGCGGGCTCAGCGAGGGGAACAGCCGGTCCGGGTCGATCCGGGCGGTCACGAACAGGAGCGCGCACGCCGCGACGCCGGCCGCGACGACCAGCGTCTCCGGCCACCGCCACGGGTCCGGCCGGTACGCCGTCCGGCGCACCCGCCGCCCGCCGACGACGAAGCCGACGACCGCCACCGCGAGCCCGGCCGCCAGCAACGGCACGCCGAGCCACACCGACGACGTCCCGTCCAGCACGCCGTAGACGCCGACGCACACGCCGACCAGGCCGGCCAGCACACACCCGGCGATCAGCGCACGCAGGCGCAGGCTCAGGTACTCCCGGCGCCCGTAGCCCCGGGAGTCCATCGCGGCCGCCAGCCGCAGTGACCGGTCCATCGCGTCCTCCAGCACCGGCACCACGATGCCCTTGACCGCCCGCAGCCCGCGAGTCCGGCCCGCCCGCAGCCGCCGGGCTCGCCGCACCCGCTGCACGCTCTCGACGAGTTGCGGCGCGACCGTCAACGCCACCGTCACCGCCGTGCCCACCTCGTACAGGGCGCCGGGAACGGCCTTGAGCAGGCGTTTCGGGTTGGCCAGGGCGTTCGCCGCGCCGATGCAGACCACCATCGCCGCCAGCCGCAGGCCGTCGTAGAAGCCGCCGAGCAGTTCCTCTGCCGACGTCGGCCCGAGCAGGGACAACCCGGCCGTGAGCGGGATCCGCGGCAGCGTGAACAGGACGTGCCCGCCGTCTTCGCCGCCGACGAGGATCCGGAACAGCACGCGCGAGGCGACGATCAGCGCGCCGACGTAGACGTACAGCCGGAACGCCAGCGCCCACGGCGCGTCACTGCGCCGGTTCGCGACGACGAACCCGGCGACGGCGATGACCAGGCCGAGCAGCAGCGGGTTCGTCGTGCGGCTGGCGGCGACGGCCAGCGCGAGCGCCCAGGCCCACCAGGCGCCGGGGTGCAGGGCCCTACTGCGCACGCCGGCGCCGGGCGACGACGATCCCCGCGCCGCCGACCAGCACGATCACCACGGCCCCGATCACCAGGCCCCACGGGAACGAACCGCCCTGGTCCGCGGCGGGTGCGGGGGCCGGCGAGGCCGCCTGGCGCACCGGCGGCACCCGCGGCGGCGACGGCATGTCGTTCACGGACTTCGGCCGCGCGAACGCCCAGCCTTCGAACCCGCCGGGAGCCGGCTTCGCCGTCTGGGCGCCTTCCTGGCTCGACGTCCAGCTGCCCCCGGCGGAGGCGTGCCAATAGCTCCAGTACGCCGTCGCCGACGGCATGCCCGCGCAGGATTCGACGTCGGGGCCCGGCTTGCCGTTGATCCGGCAGGCCACCGCGAGGCCGTACTTCTGCGAGCCCGCCACGTCGATCCCGGCCTCCTGCAGGGCGGCGATGCCGTTCGCGGGCGCGCCCGCGGCACAGCGGACCAACGGCGAAGGGCCCAGGTCGCCGAAGTCGACGACCACCGTGACGCCGCCGCCTTCGGGGCAGGTCCCGTCGGTGCCCGCCGCCGAAGCGGGTGCGGCACCCACGAAGGCGGCGCCGAACAGGAGCGCGCAGACAACGGCGAAGCGGGAGGCGATCATGCAGGCACTTTAACCAGGTAGGTGCCCGCCGAAGGTGCGGTTCCGGCGCGACGCGGGACACACCTAGACTGCGGGCCGTGGGACAGCTCATCGCGGACGGACAGCTGCGCGTCGGCCTGATCGGCGCCGGCCCGTGGGCGGCGACGGTGCACGCGCCCGGACTGGCGGACCACCCCGGCACCGCGCTGACCGCGGTCTGGGCCCGGCGGCCGGAGGCGGCGCAAGCGCTTGCGGAGACGCACTGCGCGGTCGCCGCGGCCAGTGTCGAAGAGCTGTTCGCGCAGGTCGACGCGGTGGCGTTCGCCGTGCCGCCGTCGGTGCAGGCAGAGCTGGGCGTGCGCGCCGCCGAAGCCGGGAAGCACCTGATCCTCGAAAAGCCGATCGCCGCCGACCTCGAGGGCGCGCACCGGCTGGCCGACGCGGTCGCGGCCGCCGACGTGGCCGCCCTCGTCGTGCTGACCCTGCGCTACTCGGCGCAGACGCTGGAGTGGCTCGCCGGCCTCGCCCAGGCGGGCGGCTGGGCGGGCGGCGGCGCGCGCTGGCTGTCCGGCGCCCTGCTCGGCGGCCAGTACGCCGCCTCGGAGTGGCGGCAGGACGACGGCGGCGCGCTGTACGACATCGGCCCGCACGCGCTCGACATGCTGGACGCCGCCCTCGGTCCGATCACCGAGGTGGTGGCGGCCCGGCAGAGCCCCGGCGACCTCTGGCACCTGATGCTGGCCCACGAGGGCGGCGTGGTCAGCACGGCCACGCTCTCGCTGCGGCTGCCGGTGCAGCCGACCGTCGTCGAGGTCGCGGTCTGGGGTCAGCACGGCTACCGGACGCTCGGGCGCAAGCCGGGCTCGGCGCAGGAGTCCTACACCGCGCTGCTCGACGACTTCGCGGCGATGATCGCCAGCGGCACGACGACGCACCCCTGCGACGTCCGGCGCGGGCTGCACCTGCAGGTCCTCCTCGAGCAGGCGCGCCAACTGGCCGCGAAGTAGTACACAGGCCCACTTCACGCGATCACCCTGTGCCACAAGGGTTTCCTCGCCGCGCCCGGAATTCATCCACAGGGTTGTCCACAATCTCCACAGTGGACAGTGCGACCCCCTGACCGAACCACGACCGCCCCACCGGCGCCACCGGAAAGATCACCGAATAGTGCGGTCCGCTCGGAATGCCGAGCCGATCCCGTGATGCGAAGGTGATCTTGGGTCGATCCACCGCGCATCGAAGATCTTGAGGGGTTCAAGAAGGGAGGCGCATGGACGCTCTGCTGCGCGCCTTCTGGGGGATGATTCCGGGTTCGGCCATCGCGCTGCCGTACGCGCTGCTCGGCTGGCCACTGCTCGCGGCGAGGCGCCGACGAAGAATGCCCGCCCGTCGCGCCACCGCCACGGCCGGCGTCGACTGCACCGTCGCCTTCGTCGCACTGATGGTGTTTTGCCTGGTCACGATGCCCGTCGGGGACTCCGCGGACAGCACGCTCGACCTCGTGCCCGGCGCCGACGTCACCGCCGCGCTCGCCAGCGACGGCTCCCTCTGGCAGGTGATCGGCAACGTCCTGCTGCTGTGCCCGCTCGGTGCCCTGCTCCCGCTGCGGATCCGCCGCCTGCGGACGCTGGCGCGGGTGGCGCTGGCCGCGGTGCTCGCGTCCGTGCTGGTGGAGGGTACGCAATATCTGATCCACGACGGGCGCGTGACGTCGACCGACGACGTCCTGCTCAACGCCGCGGGCGCGACACTCGGGGCGGCGCTGAGCCGCCGCGGCTGGCGCTGGCTCGACGCGCCCGCGCCCGTCCCGGTGGCGATCCCCTTGCCGCGTCGCACCATCTGCGAGGCGCCCGCGCTCAGCCTGCGGGTGCCGCGCTCGGTGTGGGACAAGCGCTACGCGGCCATCGCGCACCCGGAACGCCAGTAATCCGGTTGCCGGCCGTGCGACCATGGCCGGGAAGAGCCCGTTCGAGTTCAAGGAATGAACGCCTATGCCTGGCGCCGTCTTCGGCGTCGGCCCCCGCTAGGCCCGACGCCCAGCGCCCCGCCCGCACGCCGGTCACCGGCTGCGGTTCCTTGACCTGCGCTCGAAGGGCTCACCCATGTCCACCATCCAGGCCTACGTCCGCAAGACGGCGCCGCGCGGCCGCACGACCGAGCAGGTCGGCCCGTTCCTCGCCACGTTCTCGCCGGACACGTCCCACCCGATGCTCAACTACGCGATCCCGGACGACGGCGCGAAGCCGACCGCCGCCGAGATCGACGCCCTGACCGCGGCGTACCGCAGCCGGGACCTGCTCCCGCGGCTGGAGTACTTCACCGATGTCGCCCCCGACCTGGAGAAACTGCTGGTCGACGCGGGGTACGGGCTCGAACGGCGGGTGCCGCTGATGACCTGCACGCCGGCCGCGCGGGTCGACCGGGCGGTGCCGTCGGGCATCCGGCTGCGCGTGCCGGAGTCCGGCGAAGACTTCCGGAACCTGCGTCGCGCGCAGAACATCGCGTTCGGCGAACCCGCGGACCCCGGCGACGTCGGACAGCCGAGCCCCGGGGTGCGGCACCTCCTCGCGGAAGCCGACGGCGTGGTCGTCGGCGGCGGGCTCGCCCTCGAAATCGTCGACGGCACCACCGAGATCGCCGGGATCGCCGTGCTCGAGGCGTACCGCGGCCGCGGGATCGCCGCGGCGCTCACCGCGCGGCTCACCCGCGAAGTGCACGAGGCCGGTGCGCACACGGCGTTCCTCACCCCCGGTGACCTGGGGATCGGCCACGTCTACGCCCGCGTCGGCTACCAGCCGGCCGGGGAGTGCGTGCACCTGTCTCTCAGTTAGTCGTCGAAACGGCCGGAGCGGCCACGCTTCACGTCGCTCCGGCGCTTCTTCGACGCCAGGCGGCGCTCCTTCGAACCGCGAGACGGCTTCGTGGGGCGCCGCTTGGCGGGCGGCGGAGCCGACGCGTCGAGCAGCAGGTTCGCCAGCCGGCCGCGCGCGGCCTCGCGGTTCTGCAGCTGCGACCGGTGCTCGCTCGCCGCGATCGTCAGGACGCCGTCCACCAGGCGCGAGCCGAGCCCGGCCAGGACCCGCTCCCGCAGGTGCTCGGGGATCGACGGCGAGGAAGCGACGTCGAAGGACAGCTCGACGCGCGAGTCCGTGGTGTTCACGCCCTGCCCGCCCGGGCCGGACGAGCGCGAAAAGCGCTCGCTCAACTCGGCTCCCGGGATCGTGAACCGGGAGCCGACCACCACGTCTTCGGCTGCCACGTCCTCAAGTGTGACAGCCGCGATCAAGCACGTTTCAGAACCGCGGGTGGTCGCCCGAGAGCACCGCGCGCGGGCCGTCGACGTCGCCGGCGGGCTGGACGTCGCCCAGGATCCACGCCGGGACGTGCCGCGCGGTCAGCATGGCCAGCGCCCGGTCGACGTCTTCGGCGCCGACGATCGCGACCATGCCGACGCCCATGTTGAACGTCTTTTCCAGCTCGGCCCGCTCGACCTTGCCGCGCTGGCCGATCAGGGCGAACACCGGTGCCGGCGTCCAGGTGCCGCGCTCGAGCCGGGCGACCAGGCCGCGCGGCATGACGCGGGCCAGGTTGGCCTCCAGGCCACCGCCGGTGATGTGCGCGAACGTCCGGACCTCGGTCTCGGCGGCGAGCGCCAGGCAGTCCTTCGCGTAGATCCGCGTCGGCTCCAGCATCTCCTCGCCGAGGGTGCGGCCGAACTCCTCGACGTGCCCGTCGAGCGGCATCCGGGCGATGTCCAGCAGCACGTGCCGGGCGAGTGAGTACCCGTTCGAGTGCAGCCCGGACGAGCCGAGGGCCAGCACGACGTCACCCGGGCGGACCTTCTCCGGCGAGAGCAGCTGGGACGCCTCGACCACGCCGACGCCGGTGGCCGACATGTCGTAGTCGTGCTCGCCCATCAGGCCCGGGTGCTCCGCGGTCTCGCCGCCGAGCAGCGCGCAGCCGGCCTTGACGCAGCCCTCGGCGATGCCGCCGACCAGCGCGGCGATCTTCTCCGGGTGCACCTTGCCGACGGCGATGTAGTCCTGCAGGAACAGCGGCTCGGCGCCGGTCACGACCAGGTCGTCGACCACCATGGCGACCAGGTCGATGCCGACGGTGTCGTGCTTGTCCAGCGCCTGCGCGACGGCGATCTTGGTGCCGACGCCGTCGGTCGAGGACGCGAGCACCGGCTCCTTCCACTTGTCGAGCTTCAGGGAGAAGAGCCCGGCGAAGCCGCCGACGCCACCCACGACCTCGGGTCGCGTGGCCCGCTCGGCGTGCGGCTTGAGCAGCTCGACGGCTTGGTCGCCGGCGTCGATGCTGACCCCGGCGGCGGCGTACGTGGCGCTCGTGGACTCGCTCACGGTGGACGGACTCCCTACTGGAAGGAACTCAGGGACGCCGGACGGCGTCTTCGGCACCGTACCCGGCGGGACTGACGGGGGTCGCCGCGCCATTGACCGCGTCGAGGCTTTCGAGCAGGTGCTTCCCGATCAATGCGTCCTCCGGCAGGGGGATCGGGTACTCGCCGGAGAAGCACGCCGTGCACAGCCGCGACTTCGGCTGTTCCGTCGCCGCGACCAGGCCGTCCAGGGAAATGTAGCCCAGGGAGTCGGCTCCGATCGAGCGCCGGATGCCGTCGGTGTCGACGCCGTTCGCGACCAGCTCGGCCCGCGACGCGAAGTCGATGCCGTAGAAGCACGGCCAGCGCACGGGCGGTGACGCGATCCGGACGTGCACCTCGAGCGCGCCGGCCTCCCGCAGCATCCGGACGAGCGCGCGCTGGGTGTTGCCGCGGACGATCGAGTCGTCCACCACGACCAGGCGCTTGCCGCGGATGACGTCCCGCAGCGGGTTCAGCTTGAGCCGGATGCCCAGCTGGCGGATGGTCTGCGACGGCTGGATGAACGTGCGCCCGACGTAGGCGTTCTTCACCAGGCCGGTGCCGTAGGGGATGCCGGAGCCCTGCGCGTAGCCGATCGCGGCCGGCGTGCCGGACTCCGGCACGGGCATCACCAGGTCGGCCTCGATCGGCTGCTCGGCGGCCAGGCGGCGGCCGATTTCGACGCGGGTCGCGTGGACGCCGCGGCCGGCGATCGTGGTGTCGGGACGGGCGAGGTAGACGTACTCGAAGACGCAGCCCTTGGGTTCCGGGTTCGCGAACCGGGAGGAGCGCAGGCCCTCGGCGTCGATCGCGATCAGTTCGCCCGGCTCGACCTCGCGGACGAAGGACGCGCCGACGATGTCCAGGCCCGCCGTCTCGCTCGAGACGACCCAGCCGCGCTCGAGCCGGCCGAGCACGAGCGGGTGCACGCCGTGCGGGTCACGGGCCGCGTACAGCGTGTTCTCGTCGGAGAACACCAGGCAGAAGGCGCCCTTGAGGGTGGGCAGCAGCTCCATGGCCGCGGCCTCGATGCCCTTGTCGGCGGCGGTCGCGGCGAGCAGGCCGCAGATCAGGTCGGAGTCGCTCGACGAGCCGGTCAGGCCCGCGTGCGGCTTGAGGCCGGCGGCGATCGTGCGTTCGCGCAGCTCGGCGGTGTTCACCAGGTTGCCGTTGTGCGCGAAGGAGAGGCCGCTGCCGGTCTCGGTGGTGCGGAAGATCGGCTGCGCGTTCTCCCAGATGGTCGCGCCGGTGGTCGAGTACCGGCAGTGCCCGACGGCGATGTGGCCCTGCAGCGACTGCAGGATCTGCTCGTCGAAGACCTGGCTGACCAGGCCGAGGTCCTTGAAGACCACGATCTGCGAGCCGTCGGAGACGGAGATGCCGGCGGCCTCTTGGCCCCGGTGCTGCAGGGCGTAAAGGCCGTAGTAGGTCAGCTTCGCAACTTCTTCCCCGGGAGCCCAGACGCCGAAGACGCCACACTCCTCACGGGGTTCCGGTTCGGGCTGGTCGGACACGAGCTGCGGGTCGGAAACCACCGAGGAGCTCCTGGGAAGACGTGGTCAGGCCGATTTCAGTGTAAACGGTCCGATCCCCGGCCCGGCCCCGCCCGACGTGGTTCTGACCACTTCGGACAGGGGCCGCGAGCCGGCACGTCTAGCACGCGTCCGGCAGGGAGAGGATCTCCGTCAGCACCATCGCGCCTTCACCGCGGCGGCGCCACAGCCACCGCTCCGGCTCGAAGATGTTCTCTTCGGTGCCGGGCATCCTGGTCGCCACGACGTCGTCTTCGGCGTTGAGCCGCACCACGTCCACCACGTCGTCGTGCACCCGCACGCCGACGACAGCGAGGACCTCACCGCGCTCGTCGGCCGGGTGCACGAACTGGTAGCCGCGAGCCACCAGCTCCTGCAGTCCGGTTTCGATGTCGAAGACGGGGGCGACGACCTCAGCCGAGGACATCGTCGAATTCGCCGTCCTTGGCCCCCGCCAGGAACGCCGCCATTTCCGCGCGCGTGTACACGAGCGCCGGGCCGGTCGGGAAGCGCGAATTGCGCATCGCGATCTCGCCGTTGGACAGCGGGGCGACCTCGACGCAGTTGCCGACCGCGCCGCTGTAGCTCGCCTTGCGCCACTGGGCACCGGACAGCCGGTCGGCCGGGATGCCGTTTTCGAAACGCTCAGCCATGGTTTCCCACCTCTCGATGCGGAAGATCCTTTGGGGCCGATGCATCTGCATGTGCATTTGCCCGCGTATCGGAGGCTAGCACGTTCGCCTGCAGCGGTAAATGCACGTGCAGAATTTCTTGCAAAGTTCTCTGACGGTAAAGAATCCCGCGGACGCCGTTAACCTAAAGGGGGATAGTCGGCTGCACGAATGGCCTAATCGCTACCGATAGTCACCGATTACCGGGGCGCCGAGGGCCGCAAGAGCCCTGGTAAGAGCGGTTTTCAGATCTCCTGCCGGCGCTTGGCGAGCATCGACCGGCTTCGCTCCGGCGTCTCCGCGTCGACGGCCAGCATGTCGAGCGCGCGGCTGTACTTTTCGATCTCTTCGCGCTTCTCGATGTAGTGCGCGCCGGTCAGGTATTCGACGTACGCGATGTTCGGCAGTTCCGGTTCACCGAACCGCAGCAGCGAAAACGCGTGCTCGGCGGACAGCCCGCTGCGCGAGTACGGCAGCACCTGGACCGACACGTGCGGCAGCGCGCTCATCTCGAGCAGGTATTCGATCTGCTGCTTGAGCACCTTCATGCCGCCGATCGGGCGGTACAGCACCGACTCGTCGAGCACCATCCACACCCGGGGCGCGTCCGGCCTGCTGAACATCTTCTGCCGCCGCATCCGCAGCGCGACGAGCTGGTCGACGCGCTCGTCGGCCATCTCCGGGCGGCCGTGGCTGAAGATCGCCCGCGCGTACGGCTCGATCTGCAGCAGGCCCGAGACGTAGATCGGTTCCCAGATCTGGATTCGCGCGGCGGCTTCTTCGAGGCCGACGAGGTCGGTGAACCAGTTCGGCATGGTGTCGCCGAAGCGCCGCCACCAGCCCGGCTCGTTCGACTGCTTGACCATGTCGAGGAACGTGCGGCGCTCGTTCGGGTCGTCGACGCCGTACATCGTGAGCAGGTCGGTGACGTCGCGTTCCTTGAAGCCGACCCGGCCCAGCTCGAGCCGGCTGATCTTCGACTCCGACCCACGGATGTTGTAACCGGCCTGCTGACGGGTGACACCCGCCTCTTCCCGGAGCCGGCGGAGCTGCGAGCCCAGGATCATCCGGCGCGCCGTGGGACCGATGTTCTGTTCACCTGCGGACGCGTTCACCGCGTTCATTCCCGGACCTTCCGCGCTCACGTCACCAGGGGGTTCTAGCCCGACTACCGAAAGTACACGTTGGGCCGTCCTGCGCAAAGAGGTGACCCGGTTTACCGCATGCGTGTGTAGTCCTACTCTACGTAGGGTACGAGACTTTCGACACAGAACTTGCGAGGTTCAAGATGCCCGACGCCGCGACCCGGACCGAACGAGTTCCCGTGGGGGTCGACCCGACCCGAGCGAGCATCGCGCGCGTGTACGACGCCTTCCTGCTCGGGAAGGACAACTACGAGATCGACCGGGAGGTCCTGCACAAGGTGCAGAAGGCCGCCCCGGAGGCCCAGGACCTGGCGTTCGAGAACCGCGGCTTCCTCATCCGCGCCTGCCGCTTCCTCGCGAGCCAGACGGGCATCACCCAGTTCCTCGACCTCGGCTCCGGCCTGCCGACGGCGGAGAACACCCACCAGGTCGTCCAGCGGATCAACCCGGAGACCACGGTCGTCTACGTCGACAACGACCCGGTGGTCCTCGCGCACGGCCGGGCGCTGCTGGAGGAGAACGAGCACACCCACTTCGTCGCCGAGGACATCTTCGAGCCGCAGCGGATCCTCGACAACGAGGTCGTCCGGGAGCACATCGACTTCACCCAGCCGCTCGTCCTGCTGCAGATGGGCACGCTGCACCACTACACCGGCGACCACGACCGGCCGGCCGAGATCATGCGGAAGTACGTCGACGCCCTGCCGTCCGGCTCCTTCGTCGGGCTCAGCCACTTCTTCGACCCCGAGAACGAGGACTCCGCGACCGCGCGCCGGATGGAGGACTTCTTCCTGCACAGCCCGATGGGCTCGGGCACGTTCCGGACGCAGAAGGAGATCGAGGAACTGTTCCCCGGCCTCGAACTGGTCGACCCCGGCGTGACGCTGTGCGCCGACTGGTGGCCGGACGGCCCGCGGCTCAAGGACCTCAACGTCGCGCAGCGGACCATCGCGGGCGGAGTCGGCCGCAAGCCGTGACCCGCGCTCCCCGTCCGTCAGAGCCGGACGAGGGGGAGCCAGTGGGAAAGGTCGGCCCGGGTGCCCGAAGCGGACACCCGGCCGTCCGCCACCGCCGTGGTCCAGTCCAGCCGGCCGGTCGCCAGTTCGAGCCACGTCCGCGGGTCGGTCTCGATGACGTTCGGCGGGGTGCCGCGGGTGTGGCGCGGGCCCTCCACGCACTGCACCGCGGCGAACGGCGGCACCCGCACCTCGACCGTCCGGCCCGGCGCGTCGGCCGCCAGCGCGTGCAGGGACAGGCGGACCGCCGCGGCCAGTTCCGGGCGCGCCGGATCGGGCGCATCGCCGTGCAACCACGGCGAAATCGCCAGCACCGCGGCACGTAACTGTCCGGGGTCGACCGAACGCGAAGAGGCCATGGGCAAACAGTAGAGTGGCGCACCAAGACTTGGCAGGCACACCCGAGAACGTGGGGATGACGATGGCGCAGCGGGACGAGGCGGATCGGATGGTTTCGCAGCAGCCCACCGGAAGCGGAGCCGATCGCCCCGGCAGGCACGGCAAGCACAACCGCGCTTCGCGGCGCGAAGGCCAGCAGGCGCGGCGCGCCGGCAAGCACGGCACACCCGAGATCACCGCGGAGATGCGCGCGAACGCCCGGGCCAACCCCGACAGCTGGCTCTACGTCATCGACGAGGCCTTCGACCCGAACGGCCCGGTGCCGTCGTGGGCGGTCGTCGGCGCGTACCCGGTGAACGGCGCCGGGGACGTCGTCGCCGACTTCCACCCGAACGACCGCTACCGGCCCTCGCCCAAGGCGCTCGGGTTCCCGGACCCGGCGAACGACCTCGAGCACCTGCTGCAGCTCGTCCGCACCGAGCACCGGCCGCCGTCGGACCTGCCGAAGGTCGTCCTCGACGCGACGCTGTTCGTGTACGCGATGTCCCCGGTGCAGCGGACCGTCATCGGTTTCCACAACACCGACGGCCGGGTCATGGTGCCCGCGTACACGCGCAAGGCGCTGGTGCCGAGCGAGTGGCCGCACGCGCGGGCCGTGCTCGGCCGCGACATCGTGAGCCTGCTCGGCGGCCACCCCGTCGCGATCAACCCGCACGACCTGATCACGGCCGTCGTGCCGGCGGAGCACCTCCTGAAGGCCCTCGCCGACGAACGCCGCTGACCTGCGGATCTAACTCCATCGGGTGACCACCCGAGTCGCCGAACCGGCGGCTCGGGTGCATCGTGAGGCTGAAGAAGTCTGACGAGACGGATGGGGTGCAAGAGGGTGAGACGTCGTTCGCTGGTGCCCTTCGCCGCCGCAATCCTGCTCCTCGCCGGGGCGGTCCCGGCGACCGCCGCGGACAGCTACGCCGGCGCCGAGGACCACTACGCGGGTTCGCAGATCGCCAAGGTCGAGGGGGTCGGCGAGGTCCCCGGCGTGCTGTACGGCGGCAGCGACCAGCAGCTCGGCCACGACGTCAGCGGCCACCAGGGCCCCGTCGACTGGCCCGGCGCGGCGGGGTCGGGTGCCAGGTTCGTCTACGTCAAGGCGACCGAGGGCACCGGCTTCGTCAACCCGCAGTTCGCGCAGCAGTACAACGGCTCCTACCAGGTCGGCCTGATCCGCGGCGCCTACCACTTCGCGCGGCCGGACGTCTCCGACGGCGCGTCGCAGGCGCGGTACTTCCTGGCCCACGGCGGCGGCTGGTCGGCCGACGGCAAGACGCTGCCGGGCGCGCTCGACGCGGAGTACAACCCGTACGGCGAGACCTGTTACGGCAAGGACGCCGCGGGCATGGTCGCGTGGATCCACGACTTCTCCGACACCTACCTGGCCGCGACCGGGCGGCTCCCGACGATCTACACGTCGACGAGCTGGTGGAAGCGCTGCACCGCGAACAACGCCGGGTTCGGCGGCAACCCGCTGTGGATCGCGCGCTACAACACCTTCATCGGCGAGCTGCCCGCGAGCTGGACCATCCACGCGATCTGGCAGTTCGCCGACCGCGGCACGCTGCCCGGCGACCAGAACTGGTTCAACGGCTCGGCGGACCGGTTGCTGGCGCTCGCGCTGGGCTGAACGGCCCAGTGTTTCGAATAATAGGTGTTAACCAGTCACCAATTGAAGATCGACTTCCGGAGAAAATCACCCACACGTATACCCAATTTCACGGAACTGAGTGACAAACGCCACTTCGTCCCCAACAATCGTGCTCGGGCGGCTACCTGCAGTAAGCCGCCCACCGCGAGGGTATCTGTGAAGGGATCCGACATGTCCACATCCCGAAGAGGGCGGCTGTTCGCCGCCCTGGTCGTCCCGGCCACGCTGCTCCTGCTCGGCAGCACGGCCCAGGCGACGACCTTCTCCCCCGAAGTCGACCCCGTGGCCGCGATCAACGCGGACATCGCCGTGCACAACCACGAACTGGGGTCGCAGATCCGGCGCGTCGAAGGCGACAAGTCGACACCGGAGTCGAAGCAGGCGGCGCAGCAACCGCAGCCGGCGCAGGCCGTCCCGAACCAGGTGCTGGCCACCGTGGCCGGTATGGACGTCGCCAGCTACCAGGGCAACGTCGACTGGGCGAGCTGGTGGAACCAGGGCAAGCGGTTCGTCTGGACCAAGGCCACGGAGAGCACCAACTACACCAACCCGTACTTCGCGCAGCAGTACAACGGCTCCTACAACCAGGGCTTCATCCGGGGCGCCTACCACTTCGCCACGCCGAACACCTCGAGCGGCGCGGCGCAGGCGACGTACTTCGTCGCGCACGGCGGCGGCTGGTCACAGGACGGCCGGACGCTGCCCGGGGCGCTGGACATGGAGTACAACCCGTACGGCGCGACCTGCTACGGGCTGAGCAAGGCGGCGATGACGGCGTGGATCCTCGACTTCCACGACACCTACCACGCCAAGACCGGCCGGTACCCGGTGATCTACACGTCGACGAACTGGTGGGGCCAGTGCGTCAGCGGTGACTTCTCCAGCACGGCCCCGCTGTGGGTCGCGCGGTACTCGTCGTCGGTCGGCACCCTGCCCTACAACTGGGGCTTCTACACCGTCTGGCAGTACACGTCGAGCCCGCTCGACCAGGACACCTTCAACGGTGCCTACGACCGGCTCCAGGCACTCGCCAACGGCTGACCACCTCGACCCCGGCTCCCGGATCGTGCGGTGACGACCGGGGCTCCGCCACCCGGAGCCCCCGGAAGACAGTTTCGCGTCGTCACGATCCGGGAGCCGGTTTCATGCCGTACCGTCCGAGCTTGCAGAATGCTGCAGCCACGCCCGGGGGAACCGCACGCGTCCTCCGGACGTCGGAAGCGCACGAACACCCCCAGCGCCCGGAAGGCATGGACCGATGACCTACCCGCCTCAGCCGGGCCAACCCGGCCAGCCCGACCCGTACGGCCAGCAGCCGCAGTCCGGCGGCTTCCCGCAGCAGCCGTACCCGCAGCAGGGCGGGTGGGACCCGAACCAGCCGTACCCGACCCAGCAGTACCCGCAGCCGGGCTACCCGCCGGCGTCGGGCGGTTTCCCGGCGAACCCGCAGCAGCAGACGTGGGGTGACCCGTACGCGCAGCAGCAGTGGGCCGACCCGAACGCGCAGCAGCAGCAGGCGTGGGCGGACCCGAACGCGCAGCAGTACGGCCAGCAGCAGTGGGACCCGAACGCGGCCGGCCAGGTGTCCGGCTGGGACCCGGCGGCCGGCGGCTACGGGCAGGGTTTCGGCGGGCCGCCGGCGCCGCCGAAGAAGAGCAAGACCGGGATGTGGATCGCCATCGGCGCGGCCGTGGTCGTCGTGCTCGCCCTGGTGGGCATCACCGGGTTCGTCGCACCCGGGTTCTTCCTGTCGAAGGAGGACACGGCCGCGCCCCCGGCGTCGAGCACGTCCGCGAAGCCGACGGCCCCCAAGCCGTCGACGCCCAAGAAGACGCCGACGGCCTCGAAGCCGACGACGCCCGGCGGCAGCGAAGGCGCCTCGGACGCTAAGGCCGTGCTGCAGGGGTTCATCGACAAGCTGAACGCGGGCGACAACAACGGCGCCGTGGCGCTGGGCTGCGCGGACTCGAAGGACCTGCTCGAGTCGTGGCTCTCGACGTTCCTCAAGCCGCCGCTGCAGCTGCAGCTCGGCGAGGTGCCGAACGACAAGTACCTGGTCGAGGGCCAGGTCACCGGAACGGCCGCGGGCAAGCCGGTCAAGGGCACGCTGAGCGCGACGAACTTCGACGACAAGGGCTTCTGCGTCAGCACGATGCTGGTGTCCTGAGCCGGTGAAGCTGTGGCGATCGCCGCTGGCGTGGACGTTCCTCGCATCGGTGGCGCTGTTGCTCGGGGTCGGCGGCTGGCTGCTGACCGACCCCGCCACCAGCCGCAGCGACGCGCTGAAGACGGGCGGCCTGGCGGGCGGCGCGATCGTGGCGCTGTACGCGCTGTGGCTGAACGACCGGCGCCGCCGGGTGGAGGAGCGCCGCCAGGACATCGAGCGCCAGCGGCACGAGCTGGAGTCGCAGCGGGCGGAGCAGGACCGCGCCCGGGTAGCCGACGAGCGGTTCGCGAAGGCGGTCGAGCTGCTGGGCCACGCGGCGGACCAGGTGCGGGTGGGGGCGCTGCACGCGTTGGCGGGTCTGGCGCGGAGCCGCCCGGACTACACGCAGACGGTGCTGGACGTGCTGTGTTCGTACTTGCGGCGGCCGTTCGAGCACCCGCGCTACGAGCTCGACCGCAAGGAACGCGGTGGCGCGCGGGGCACGCCCGAGCAGGAGCAGGAGCTCCAGGTGCGCCTCACCGCCCAGCGCCTCGTCAAGGATCTGCTCCCCCCGGCCGACGCACCGGACGCCGCGGACTACGACCTGGATCTCACGGGCGCGGTCGTCGAGTACCTGGATTTCTCCGGCCGCCGGATCGGCGGAATGCTGCTGCGGTACGCAACCTTGCACAGCAGCACCAACCTGAGCGGCTGCCGCTTCACCGGAAAGGCGTACTTCACGGCGGCAGGCAGCGACTCGGGCCGGCTGATCGGGTATTTCCGTTGCCGGGGCGCGGTTTTCGAGAGCCACGCATGGTTCAGCGGGACGCACTTCGCTGAGCTGACGGACTTCACGGACAGTACGTTCGCCGGGGAGACCACGTTCAAGGACGCGCGATTCGGCGACGACGCGATCTTCGCCGGGGTGAAGGTGACGGGGTCCCTTGACCTTCGGCGGGCTTGTTTCCTGGGGCAGACCGATTTGCGGTTCGGGGTGCTGCCGGAGTCGGTTTCGCTGTACAACACGCTGGTGCGGGGGGAGAAGGATCTGCGGTTGCCTGAGGTTTGGGGGACCGAGGAACTTCGCGATGGGGAGCTGCGGATCGTCGCCAAGGCGGGTTGAGCCTGCCGGGCGACTCCCGAGACCTCAGGCGGCCCCCACCCTCCCTGGGGGGCGTCCCAAGTCCAGTCTACCGGCAGGGTGCGACAAAAACGCCGGAAAGGCCCGCGCGCACCCGACCTGTCCACAACCGCGACTGGTTGTGGACAGGTCGGAACGGACCTCAGTCGAACAGGGCCGGAAGCGTCGGCTCCCAGGCTGCGCGCAGCTCGTCGAGCGTGAACTCCGTGATGCCCTGGAGCTCCAGCGTGCCCGACTCCGGGTCCACCACGCCCGTCTTGCGCCACGGCAGGCCGCGGGCCGTGCACATCTCCGTGAAGCGCAGCTCCTCCGTGCGCGGGACCGCCACCAGGACCCGGCCCGCCGACTCCGAGAACAGCTGGACGAACGGGTCCTGGTCCGCGTCCAGGAACACCCGGGCGCCGCACTGTCCAATCAGTACAGTCTCGACCAGGGTCTGGATCAGGCCGCCGTCCGAGAGGTCGTGGGCCGCCGAAATCATTCCGTCGCGGGAACCCGCCACCAGGATCTCGCCCAGCAGCTTTTCGCGAGCCAGGTCGACGCGCGGCGGCACGCCGCCGAGGTGGCCGTGCAGCTCGCGGGCCCACGCCGAACCGTCCAGCTCGTCGTGGGTTTCGCCCAGCAGCAGGAGGGTTTCGCCCGCCTCCGCGCCGATGCCCGTCGGGATCCGGCGGGTCACGTCGTCGATCACGCCGAGCACGCCGATCACCGGGGTCGGGAGGATCGCCGTCGAACCCGTCTGGTTGAAGAAGCTCACGTTGCCGCCCGTCACCGGGATGCCCAGCTCGACGCAGCCGTCCGCCAGGCCGTGGACCGCCTGCTCGAACTGCCACATCACGCCCGGGTCGGTCGGGGCGCCGAAGTTCAGGCAGTCCGACACCGCGACCGGCGTCGCGCCGCCCGTGGCCACGTTGCGGTACGCCTCCGCCAGCGCCAGCTGCGCGCCGCGGTACGGGTCCAGGTACACGAACTTGCTGTTGCAGTCCGTCGCCACCGAGACGCCCCGGCCCGAAGACTCGTCGATGCGGATCATCCCTGAGTCCGACGGCTGCGCCAGCACGGAATTGCCGCGCACGTAACGGTCGTACTGGGACGTCACCCATTCCTTGGACGCCTGGTTCGGTGACGAAATCAGCTTGAGCACGTCCGCGCGCAGTTCGTCCGAAGTGGACGGTCGCGGCAGCTTCGCGGAGGTGTCCGCGACCAGTGCGTCCTGAGTGGACGGACGCTCGATCGGCCGGTCGTACACCGGGCCCTGGTGGGCCACCGTGTGCGCCGGGACGTCGACGACGACCTCGTCGTGCCAGGTGATGACCAGGTGCTCGCCGTCGGTGACCTCGCCGATGTCGGTCGCGATGACGTCCCACTTGCGGCAGACCGCCATGAACGCCTCGACGTTCTCCGGCGAGACGACCGCGCACATGCGCTCCTGCGACTCGCTGGAGAGCACCTCGGCGGGCGTCATTCCCTTGGCGCGCAACGGAACACGGTCGAGATAGATGTGCATGCCGCCGTCGCCGGCGGCCGCCAGCTCGGACGTCGCGCAGGACAGGCCGGCGCCGCCGAGGTCCTGGATGCCGACGACCAGCTTCTGCGCGAACAGCTCGAGGCAGCACTCGATGAGCACCTTCTCGGTGAACGGGTCGCCCACCTGGACGCTCGGCAGCTTCTTGCGGCCGGACGCCGACTCGTCACCCGAAAAGGTGTCACTCGCCAGGACGGAAACGCCGCCGATGCCGTCGAGGCCGGTGCGGGCGCCGAACAGGATGATCTTGTTGCCGGTGCCGGACGCGAACGCCAGGTGCAGGTCCTCGACGCGCATCGCGCCGACGCAGAGGGCGTTCACCAGCGGGTTGCCCGAATAGGACGGGTCGAACACCAGCTCGCCGCCGATGTTCGGCAGGCCGAGGCAGTTGCCGTAGCCGCCGACGCCGGCGACCACGCCGGGCAGCACGCGCTTGGTGTCGGGGGCGTCGGCCGGGCCGAAGCGCAGCGCGTCGGCGACCGCGAGGGGCCGCGCGCCCATCGCCATGATGTCGCGGACGATGCCGCCGACGCCGGTCGCCGCGCCCTGGTAGGGCTCCACATAGGACGGGTGGTTGTGGCTCTCCACCTTGAAGGTGACCGCCCAGCCCTCGCCGATGTCGACGACGCCCGCGTTTTCGCCGATGCCGGCCAGCATCTTGGCCTTCATCTCGTCGGTGGCGGTCTCCCCGAAGTAGCGAAGGTGCTTCTTGGAGGACTTGTAGGAGCAGTGCTCGCTCCACATGACCGAGTACATCGCCAGCTCCGCGTCGGTGGGCCGGCGGCCGAGGATCTCGCGGATGCGGGCGTACTCGTCGTCGGCGAGCCCGAGCTCGCGGTAGGGCTGGGTGTGGTCCGGGGTCGCCCCGGCGCGCTCGGTGGTGTCAACGGTGCTGGTCACGGTGTCCGTGTCAGGGTTCGCCACGGCCGTCAGGATACGTGCCGCCCGGTGGCGCCCCGGACGGTGGGCCGTCGAAATCGGACGGGCCGGGCGCGGTGTGAGCGACGCGACATCGAACGGCCCGGCCGGCTGTGGACAGCTCGGGTGCGCGGGCGGCGCGCGGGCCCGGAATTGTCGGTGCTCGCGAGTAACGTTGAAACCGGGGGTCCCCCGAGCGGCCGGGGTGCGTCGAGGCGGGCGCGAGTGGGTGCACCTGTGGGCTCGAATGGGCGCCCGTGCGGTCGTGGTCCGGGAAAATCGGTCGCCTTCTCCGGGGCGTCGGCTTACCGTCGGGAATCGTGCTTTCCGCCACATATCCCTTCCCGCCGCTGCGGCTGCCCGCGCGACCGACCGCGAGGCGCTTCCTGCTCGCCGTGTTCCGGGCTCGGCTCGGCACCGTGCTCGGGGCCGCCGCGATCGGTGTTGTCTGGGCGCTGCCCGGTGCGCTCGTGCCGCTGGTGATCGGCCAGGGCATCGGGGCGGTCGGTGCCCACGACGGCGCTGCCGTCTGGCGCTGGGCGCTGGCCGCCGCCGCGCTCGGGGTGGTGCAGGCGCTGTCCGGGACCTGGCTGCACTTCCTCAACTACGGCCTGTGGCTGCACGGCGCCGGCTCGACGCAGCGGGCGGTGTCGGCGCACACCACGCGCGTCGGCGCCGCGCTGCGGGAACAGACCACCACCGGCAACCTCGTCGCGATCAGCACCACCGACATCAACCACATCGGGAACACCGTCGAGATGACCGGGCGGGCGTTCGGCTCGCTGCTGGCGTTCGTCGTGGTCGCGGTGTGGCTGATCTCGACGTCGCCGCTGCTCGGCGTGGTCGCGCTGGTCGGTGTGCCGCTCGCCGTGCTGGGTATCGGGCCGCTGCTTGCGCCGCTGCAGAAGCGCAAGGCGAAGCAGCGTGAGAAGCGCGGGGACGTCAACGCGCTCGGCGCCGACATCGTGTCCGGCCTGCGGATCCTGCGTGGCATCGGCGGTGAGCGCCGGTTCTTCGCGCGCTTCCGCGAGACGAGCCAGCGGGTGCGGCGGTCCGGGATCGAGGTCGGCCAGGCCGAGGCGTGGCTGGCCGCGGCGGAGATCGCGCTGCCCGGGCTGGTCACCGTGGTGATCACCTGGCTGGGCGCGCGGCTGGCCGTGGCGGGTGAGATCGGCGTCGGGCAGCTGGTGTCGTTCTACGGCGTTTCGGCGTTCCTGATCTGGCCGGTCACCGCGGCGACGGAGGCGGTCGGCTCGATCACGTCCGGGCTGGTCGCGTCGCGGAAGGTCGTCGCGCTGCTGGCCATCCGCCCGAAGCTGGCGGACCCGGAAACGCCGGTGCCGCTGCCCGAGGGACCGCTGGAGCTGGTGGACACCGAGAGCGGGGTCCGGGTCGCGCCGGGCCGGCTGACGGTCGTCGACTTCGGCGCCGACGGCGAAGCCGTGGCCGATCGGCTGGCCCGGTTCGCCGACCCGGCCGAGGGCGAAGAAGTGCTGGTCGGCGGGGTCCGGGCGGACCACGTCGCGCTCGCGGAGCTGCGGCGGCGGGTCGTCTACGCGCACAACCAGGACATCTGGTTCTCGGGCGTGCTGCGCGAGCAGCTGGCCCCGGCGCGAGCCGGCGGCGTGAGCACGACCGAAGCGCTGTACGCGGCCGACGCCGACGACATCGTCGACGCCCTGCCCGACGGCGTCGACGAGGTGATCGGCGAACGCGGCCGCGAGGTGTCCGGCGGCCAGCGGCAGCGGCTGAACCTGGCCCGCGCGCTGGCGGCCGACGCCGACGTGCTGGTGCTCGACGAGCCGACGTCGGCGGTCGACGCGCACACGGAGGCCCGCATCACCGAGCGCGTCGCGGCGCTGCGCCGCGGCAAGACCACGGTGGTGTTCAGTCAGAGTCCCTTGTGGACACACGTGGCGGACGAAGTCTTCACCGCGAAAGGGGTGACGGTGTGAAACGCCTTCCCACGGCGTCCCGGCAGGACGTCCGCCGCTGGGCGCTCAAGACGGCGGCACTGCACAAACGCGAGTTCGGCCTGCTGCTGGGCTCGCTGGCCGCGGCGACGCTGATCGGGCTGGCCGGGCCGCAGCTGCTCGGCGCGCTGGTCGACGACGTCGCGGCCGGCACCACGACCGGGCGCGTCGACGTGCTGGCGGCGGCGTTCGTCGGGATCCTCGTGCTGCAGGCGCTGGCGCGGAAGATCGCGCGGATGCGCGGCGCGGTGTTCGCCGAGCTGGTGCTGGCCGAGACGCGCGAGGAGTTCGTCGGGACGGCGCTGCAGCTGCCGCTCGGCACGGTCGAGGCGGCCGGGACGGGCGACCTGCTCAGCCGGGCGACCACCGACCTCGGCCGGATCGACCACGCGGCGCGGTTCGCGGCGCCGGAGATCCTGGTCGCGGCGGTGACCGTGGTGTTCACGGTCGTCGCGATGGTGCTGACGTCGCCGCTGCTCGCGCTGGGCCTGCTGGTGGCGCTGCCGCTGCTGGTGCCGGTCAACGTCTGGTACCAGCGGCGGATCCCGGCGGTCATGCAGTGGATGCTCGACCGCTGGGCGGACCTGACGACGAGCGTCCACGAGACGGCCGAAGGCGCGCGCACGGTCGAGGCGCTCGGGCTGGCCGAGCGGCGGATCGGCGCCGCGTACGACGCGCTGGACCAGAGCATCCTCGGTGAGCGCCGGATGCGGCGGCTGCAGCTGCGGTGGCTGCCGTCGCTGGAGATCAGCTACGTGCTGCCGCTGGCGGTGATGCTGCCGCTCGGGCTGCTCGCGTACACGCGCGGCTGGGCCGGGCTGGGTGAGATCACCACGATGCTGCTCTACGTCCAGGCGATGGCGGCGCCGCTCAACGAGGCGCTGTTCTGGCTGGAGGACCTGCAGGTCGCGGCGGCCGCGGCGCGCCGGATCCGGGGCGTCCACGAGGTCTCGGCCGAGGGGTCGGCGAAGGTGACCGACGTGCCGCGCGGGCGCGACATCGACGTGCACGACGTCCGGTTCGCCTACACCGCGGACCGCGAGGTGCTGCACGGCATCGACCTGCGGGTTCCGCGCGGCGAGCGGCTGGCGATCGTCGGGCCGTCGGGCGCGGGCAAGTCGACGCTCGGGCGGCTGCTGGCCGGCATCGCGGCACCGTCGTCGGGCTCGGTGCGGATCGGCGGCCAGGACGTCTCGGCGCTGGCCGACGACGTGCTGCGCGGCGAGGTCCTGCTGCTGACCCAGGAGCACCACGTGTTCTCGGGGACGCTGCGCCAGAACCTGGCCCTGCCCGCCCGCCGCGAAGGCGGCGACTGGACCGACGACGAGCTGCTGGCGGCCCTGGACTCGGCGGGTGCGTCGGAGTGGGTGGCGGCGCTGCCCTCCGGGCTCGACACGAAGCTGGGCTCGGGCGAGCACCCGGTGCCGGCGGCGATCGCGCAGCAGCTGGCGCTGGCCCGGGTGGTGCTGGCGGACCCGCACACGCTGGTCCTCGACGAGGCGACGTCGCTGCTGGACACGGGCTCGGCGCGGGACCTGGAGCGGTCGCTGAACAGCGTGCTGTCGGGGCGGACGGTCATCGCGATCGCCCACCGCCTGCACACGGCCGCGGCGGCCGACCGGGTCGCGGTGGTCGAGGGCGGCCGCATCACGGAGCTGGGCGCGCACGACGAGCTGCTGTCCGCGGGCGGCTCGTACGCCCGGCTGGTGGCGGCGGCGAGCTAGTCCGGAACGGCGGACGTGTTGCTCCCCGGTGGATGACCACCGGGTGCGGCCGGAGAGGTGGCTCTCGAACGACCAGGGCCAGTGACCTTCCGGGGCTGTGGACAACTCACGTCCGCAGCCCCGGAACTGTCGGCCCCCGCCGGTAGCATGGATACCGGGGGGCCGAGGGCCGCCCTCAAGCCTTCACAAGCGCGTCCACCGCGCTGAAGAACATGCCCAGCCCGTCGTCCGACGGCCCGGTCAGCGCGTCGATCGCGTGCTCCGGGTGCGGCATCAACCCGACCACTCGGCCGTTCTCGCTGCGGATCCCGGCGATGTCGTTGCGCGACCCGTTCGGGTTGCCGCCGACGTACCGGAACACCACGCGGCCCTCGCCCTCCAGCTCGTCCAAAGTGGACTGCTCGGCCATGTAGCAGCCGTCGATGTTCTTCATCGGGATGAGGATTTCCGCGCCTTCGTCGTAGCGCGTGGTCCACGCGGTGGACGTGTTCTCCACCCGCAGCCACTGGTCGCGGCAGATGAAGTGCAGCCCCTGGTTGCGGATCATCGCGCCCGGCAGCAGGCCGGCTTCGCACAGGATCTGGAACCCGTTGCAGATGCCGAGCACCGGCATGCCCGCGCGCGCCGCCTCGATCACCGGCGTCATCACCGGCGCGAACCGGGCGATCACGCCCGCGCGCAGGTAGTCGCCGTAGGAGAACCCGCCCGGGACGACCACGGCGTCGACGTCACGCAGGTCCTCGTCGGCGTGCCACAGCGGCACGGCCTCGCCGCCGGCGTAGCGGACCGCGCGGGCCGCGTCGCCGTCGTCGAGCGTGCCCGGGAAGGTGATGACGCCGATGCGCGCGCTCACGCGTCCACCCGCGTGATGGTCCACTGCTCGATGACCGGGTTCGCGAGGAAGCCTTCGGCGATCTTCTCCAGCGTCGCGTCGTCGACGGTGTCGTCGACCTCGATCTCGAAGTGCTTGCCCTGGCGGATCTCGGTGATCCCGGTGAACCCCAGGCGGCCGGCGGCGCCGAGCGCGGCCTGTCCCTGCGGGTCGAGGATTTCGGGCTTCGGCATGACGTCGACGACGACTCGGGCCACGGCAGGCTGCTCCTTATTCACGCAGGTCGTGGATACCCCGCGAGCATAGTTCACCCTCTCGACCCCCTGGCGGGGCCCACCGGGAAACCTAGACTGGCCGACGGCGCGGGGCTGCGCCATGATGAGTCGTTG
This sequence comes from Amycolatopsis sp. NPDC004625, assembly GCF_040609695.1. NCBI lineage: Bacteria > Bacillati > Actinomycetota > Actinomycetes > Pseudonocardiales > Pseudonocardiaceae > Amycolatopsis > Amycolatopsis sp. NPDC004625. Next base: position 39,228 of record NZ_JBEXKX010000020.1, on the reverse strand, counting down.
ACATCTCGCCAACAGGAGGCACCGTGGCCGTCCAGGAGTCCTACGACTACGTCATCGTCGGCGCCGGCAGCGCGGGGTGCGTCCTCGCCAACCGCCTCACCGAGGATCCTTCGGCCCAGGTCCTGCTGCTCGAAGCGGGCGCGGAGGACACCGCGGACGAGATCCACATCCCCGCCGCGTTCGCGTCGCTGTTCAAGACCAAGTGGGACTGGAACTACGAGACCGTCGAGCAGAAGCACACGGGGAAGACGTCGTACTGGCCGCGCGGGAAGATGCTCGGCGGCTGCTCGTCGATCAACGCGATGATCTACATCCGCGGCAACCGCGCCGACTACGACGGTTGGCGCGATTCCCACGGCGCCACCGGCTGGGGCTGGGACGACGTCCTGCCGTACTTCAAGCGTGCGGAGGGCAACCAGCGGCTCGGCGGGCCGCTGCACGGCACCGACGGCCCGCTGCACGTCGAGGACCGCCGGTTCACCCACGAGCTGTCGCAGGCCTGGGTCGACTCGGCCGTCGCGTGGGGCCTCAAGCGCACCGACGACTTCAACGGCGAGAGCCAGGAAGGCGCCGGCGTCTACCAGGTGACGTGCAAGAAGGGCCGGCGGTGGTCGACCGCCGACGCGTACCTGCGCCCGGCCCTTTCGCGGCCGAACCTCACGGTGAAGACCCTCGCGCCGGCGACCCGCGTCGTCTTCGAAGGCACGCGCGCGGTGGGCGTGTCCTATTTGGACAACGGGGTCGAGCACACTGCGCGCGCTTCGGCGGAGGTGCTTTTGAGCGGTGGCGCGGTGAACTCCCCGCAGCTGCTGATGGTTTCCGGTGTCGGGCCGGCCGAGCACCTGCGCGAGCACGGCATCGACGTCGTCGCCGCGCTGCCCGGGGTCGGCGAAAACCTGCACGACCACCCGGCGTGCGGCATCATCTGGACGACGCGCGACACGACGGACCTGGTCGAATCGGCGACTCCGCGTGGATTGATGCGCTACCAGCTGACCAAGCGCGGGCCGCTGACGTCGAACGTCGGCGAGGCAGGCGCGTTCTACCCGACCACGGACGGCCTGCCGGCGCCGGACATGCAGATCCACGTGGCGCCGACGTTGTTCTACGACAACGCGATGCGCGAGTGGACGACCCCGGGGTTCACCTCGGCGGCGACGCTGGTGGACGTGGCGAGCCGCGGACGGCTGCGGCTGAAGTCGGCGAATCCGTTGTGGAAGCCGGAAATCGACCCGGCTTACTACTCGGAGCCCCGTGACATGGAGACGATGATCGCGGGGTTGCGGGCGCTGATCGAGATCGGGAAGTCGGGGCCGTTGCGGCGGTTCCTGGATCGGCCGTTCCTGCCGTCGCGGCACGATTTGAGCGACGGGGAGCTGGCCGAGCACGTGCGCGAGCACACGCAGACGCTGTATCACCCGGTGGGGACGTGCGCGATCGGGTCGGTGGTCGACGCGGAGCTGCGGGTGCAGGGGGTGGAGGGGCTGCGGGTGGTCGATGCTTCCGTGATGCCGGTGGTGCCGCGGGGGAACACCAACGCACCGACGATCATGGTGGCGGAGAAGGCGGCGGATCTGATCCGGGGGAAGTAGGCGGCCCTCGGCCCCCCAATTGCCAGTCTAGCCGCGGGCACCGACAGTTCCGGGGCTGCGGACGCGAGTTGTCCACAGCCCCGGACCGTCTCAACGCTTGCCGTGCAGGATTGTCACCAGCTTGGCCACCAGGGCGTCCGTTGATTCCTTGCGGTTGAACGACGTCAGCGTCAACGGGGCCGTGAAGCGCTGGCGGGCGATCGCCTTCGTGCGGGCGAACTCGCGCAGGCCCTCCGGGCCGTGGATGCGGCCGAAGCCCGAATCCCCCACGCCGCCGAACGGCAGGGACGCGATGCCCGCGAACGACAGCGGGGCGTTGATCGCCGTCATGCCCGTGCGCAGTTTCTCCGCCAGCTCCACGCCGCGGGACTTCGAAAACACCGTCGAACCCAAGCCGTACTTCGTGTTGTTCGCCCGTTCGACCGCTTCGTCCATGGAAGCGACCTTGGCGATCGTCACCGTCGGGCCGAACGTCTCCTCCGTCACCGCCTCGGAGTCCTCCGGGACGTCGACCAGCACCGTCGGCTGCGCGTACCGGTCGCCGACCGCGTCTTCGCCGCCCAGGACCGCCTTGCCGCCGCGGGCCAGTGCGTCGTGGATGTGGCGCTTGATCACGCCCAGCTGGGACGGCATCGTCACCGGGCCGTACTGCGCGGCTTCGTCCGAGCCCGCGCGGACGTCCTTCGACTTCTCGACCACCTTGGCCACGAACTCGTCGTGCACCTTCTCGTGGACGTACACCCGCTCGACGCCGATGCACGTCTGGCCCGAATTCGAGAACGCGCCCCACACCGTCGCGTCCGCCGCCGCGTCGAGGTCCGCGTCCGCGTCGACCAGGACCGGGTCCTTGCCGCCCGCCTCGATGACCACCGGGGTCAGCGTCTCGGCCGCCGCCGCCATGATGCGCTTGCCCGTCGCCGTCGAGCCGGTGAACGCGATCTTGTCCACCCCCGACGTCACCAGCGCCGCGCCCGTCTCGCCGAAGCCGGTGATCAGCTGCAGCACCGGCTGCTCCGGGACGATCTCGGCGAAGGCGTCGACCAGCCACTTCCCGACGCCCGGCGTGTATTCGCTGGGCTTGAACACCACCGCGTTGCCCGCCGCGAGCGCGTACGCGATCGAGCCCAGCGGGGTGAACACCGGGTAGTTCCACGGGCCGATCACGCCGACCACGCCCAGCGGCTGGTACTCGACCGTCGCCGCCTGGTTCGACATCAGCAGGCCGGCCGACCGCTTCTGCTTGCCGAGGATCTTCTTCGCGTGCTTGCCCGCCCACGCGATGTGCTCGATGGCCAGCACGCTCTCGAGCTGCGCGTCCGCGATCGGCTTGCCCGTCTCGTCGCGGACCACCTGGCACAGCTGCGGCAGCCGCCGCGTCAGCACGCCCTTCCAGCCCCTGAGCCGCTCGGCGCGGCCGGCGAACCCGAGGCCCGCCCACCACGCCGCCGCGACGCGCGCTCGTTCGACGGCCGCCTTGACGTCTTCCGCGCTGTGGATCGGGTACGTTCCGACCACCTCGTCGGTCGCCGGGCTGAGCGAGTCGAAGGTCTCGCCGACCGACGTCGGCTTCGGCTGGACGGCAGTCATCGGCGTCTCCCGTGGTTCGAGGGTCAGCCCAGGTTACGACGTTACTGACACCGTGCCAATAGCTCGTGCGGGCTTCCGCACCAGCATTGCACCGGCGATCGCCGCGGCAAAGACACCGGCCAACGGCGGCAGCCACAACGGCAGCAGGCCGACCGACAACGAGCCGAGCCCGAAGCCCGCCGCCTGCACGGTGAAGCTCAGCGAGAACCCTGCTGACCTGCGGTTCTTCGGCAGCAGGCGCTGCAGGTTGACCGAGGTCGCGGCGACCAGCGGGCCGGTGCAGCCACCGATGACGGCGATCGACGCGATCAGCCCCGGCCAGCCGAGGTCCGCGGCGAGCACGAGGCCGCCGGCGACGAACCCGCCGAGGAACAGCCGCGGATCCCCGGTCCTGCCGCGCCACGCGTAGAGCGCGCTGCCCGCGATGCTCGCCCCGCTCAGCACGGCGATCACCACCGGCGCGGCCGTCTCCGGCGCGCCGAGGCGCTGGACCAGGGGCAGCGGCGCCACCTCGATCGTCGACAGCAGCAGCCCGACGGTGAACGCGCAGCACAGCCACGGCAGGTAGGTGCCGAGCCGCGCGGGCGCGACGTCGGCGGCGGGTTCCACCCGATCGTGGAGCCCCGGGCGGCGTGGGACGAGCACCGCCGCGGCCACACAGGTGACGGCCATGGCGGCCAGCGGGACGACCGGGCCGGCCAGGTCGAGCACCGCGACCAGCGCCGGACCGCCGATGAGCACGCCCTCGAGCAGCATCGCGTCGACGGAGATCGCGCGCGGCAGCAGCGCGTCGTCGACGGTGTCGGCCAGGAGCGTCCGGAACCCGCCGGACAACGCCCCGGCCGAGATCCCCGGCAGCAGGACGAGCGCGACGAGCACCGGCGCGGGCGCGTCGGCGGCCAGCGCCAGCACGACGTACCCGGCGGCGGTCAGGAGCAGCAGCGCCGGCAGGCCGCGGGCCGGGCCGAGGCGGTCCAGCAGCCGGCCGACCGGGACCGCGCACACCATTTCGGCGGCGACGTAGACCGACATCAGCACGCCGCCCAGCCGGTACGAGCCGGTCGTGGCCGTGGTGAGCAGGGTGAACGCGAGCGGCGCCATGGTCGCCGGGAGCCGTGCGAGCTGCACCCCGGCCGACCAGCGCCAGTAGGCGCGGTGGGTGAACAACGACATGGCCACACGCTCTCCCGGCGCGGTTCTGCGGCACACTGATTCGGGTGAGAGCGAATCAGCCGTGATCGAGCTGACCCTGACGGCGGCCGGGAGCCACCGCGTCCGCTTCGCCATCTCGCCGTTGGAGGAGGTCCTGGGCGCGGTCCAGACGCTGCTCGGCCTCCGGCGGCACCCCGCGCCCCTGCCGTGGCTCGCCGGCGTCCCCGACGTGCCCGAGCTGACGGCGGTGCTGAGCGCCCGGCACTACATCACCGAGTTCCTGAGCCCGCCGCCCGATGGTCCCGAGACCACCGCCGAAGCGCAGCTGGCGGTGGTTCGCGCGACGCCACCGGAGCAGGTCGCGCTGGAGCTGGGCATGGTCGACGCGGACCTGTCCGGGCTGCCAGCCGACCCGGCGGCCGCGCGCGACCTGCTCGCCGGCCAGCTGGCGGCGGTGTGGCAGGCGGTGCTGGCCCCGCAGTGGCCACGCCTGCGCGAGCTGCTCGCGGCGGACATCGCGCACCGGACGCGGCAGCTGGGCTCCGGTGGGCTCGCGGCGATGCTGGCCGAGCTGCACCCGCGGGTCCGCCTCGCCGGGACGTCGGTGCTGGTGGACGTCCCGGCGCGCGAGCGGCTGGAGATCGACTCGCGGGGGCTGCTGCTGATCCCGGCGGTGTTCGCGTGGCCGAACGTCGGGGTGGTGACCGTGCCGCCGTGGCAGATTTCGCTGCTTTACCCGGCTCGCGGGGTGGCTTCGCTGTGGACTCCGGCGAGTTCGCCGCCGGAGCCCCTGGCGGAGATCCTCGGCCGCACGCGCGCCCTGCTCCTGACCACGCTCGACCGCCCGGCGGCAACGACCGAACTGGCCCGGCGGCACGAACTGGCACCGGCGACGGTCTCGGCGCACTTGACGGCGTTGCGCGGAGCGGGATTGCTGACTTCGGAGCGGCGGGGGTACCGGGTGCTGTACCGGCGGACTGAACTCGGCGACGCGTTGCTGGCCGGGAAGCTTTGACGCATTTTCCAGGACCGGACTAGCCAATCGTGGTTCATTGCTATCGACGCCGTGGACATGCGCACCGTCCGTAACGGGGTCATCAGATTGTGCGATAAAGGGGGCGCATAGGCGTCCGAGGCGCTACAGTCGCGGGTCTTCGGCCGAGACCGGCCGGGACTTCCCTGAAGTCTAGTCGAGGATGGTAATGATTCACTCAGGTGGCGAAGGCGGAGACACGTAGTTCCGCCTGCAACAGCAGCGAGGGCCCACCGCTCCAACGGGCTACCTCGGCTTTTTGAGGTCAAGGCGCATCCCGACCCGAACCCGCGGCGGGATGTTCCTCACCACCAGGCACACCTCGGTCGGCCCGACCCCGTTACGGCGAACGGCCAGCGAGTAGTCGTGCTGCCCCTTCACCAGTCCGATCGCGTCACAAGCGACGTCGCTGCCTTCCGGCAGCTGAACCACGTACTCGAGGTAGTCGGTGACGCACGCGAACCGCAAGGCGAATTCGTCCGGCTGACGATCTCGCATCAACGGCGCACATTTACCCGGCCATTCTTTTTCGATCACCATGACGATCTCGTCGCCTCGCCGTGCCGGACTGCCGAAATGGGCGATTATTTCCAGCCGGTCGTCATTCAGCCACGTGGACGTCGCATCGCGCCGGGTGCCGCCGATGCCGTCCACTTCGAGCGACTTGACGTCGACCTTGACCTTTCGGCGCGCCTTTTCGGACTGGTGCCAGCCCGCGCCTGTGCGGATGGCGAAGAAGTCGAGCAGGTCGCATTCGACGATCGCCTTGACCGTGATCACCTCGCTCGCGTCGCCGTTGGCCCGCACGGCGGCGGACTCCACCCAGCTGATGATCCGCCACGAGTGACCGTGCCGTTCCTTGAGGACGGAGCAGTAGTACTGGAGCAGCCGGCGGTCGAGCTCGGTTCGCGACCGCCATTCCACCCGGTTCGCGATCAGCAGGATGTACAACCCGATCACCCCGAGCAGGACAGCCACGATTGCGCCCGCCTTTATCGCGGTATTCCCGAGCAATGCGCTGAGCAGTCCGCCGAAGGCCAGGATCCCCAGCACGCCTTCGACCAGACCCACAATACCGGTGTAGACCACGTAGTCCCGGAGCCAGCCGAGGAAACTCTTGAGCATCAGGCCGCCCACTCCTCACAGCGCCGGGTGCCGGACGCTCCAGAATAAGGCAACACTGCACAATTCGGCGAAGTTGCTCCGTTCGGGGTGGACAGATCAAGGACATTTCCCGGAAGCCGAAACCGAGCGTCACCGGTGGCCGGAGTTCCAGCTCGGGCGCCGGCCCGGGCAGGCCGGTCGGCGACCGAGCGTGTTGGCCAGGTGGCGCCGAACGGGACTACGCTGGAATTCGGATACCTGTGAAGGAGAACCATCGATGCGTATCGTCCATTTCGGACACGCCTGCCTGTTGCTGGAGACCGGCTCCGAGCGGATCCTGATCGACCCCGGCGTCTTCTCCACCGGCTTCGAAGGGGAGCGGGAGCTGTCCGCCGTGCTGGTCACGCACCAGCACTTCGACCACCTCGACGTCGAACGGCTGCCGAAGGTGCTCGAAGCCAACCCCGGGGCCAAGCTGATCGTCGATCCCGGGTCCGCTCCCGAGGTCGGGAAGCTCGGGCTGGAGTTCGATGTCGCCGACGTGGGCGACTCCTTCACCGTCGGTGAGACGTCGATCAACGCCGTCGGTGGGGAGCATGCCGTCATCCACTCCGACATTCCCGTCATCCCGAACATCGGGTACGTCTTCGACCACGGGGCCTTCTTCCACCCCGGTGATTCCTTCTTCGTGCCCGAGCAGAAGATCGACGTGCTGGGGCTGCCCACCGGGGCTCCGTGGCTGAAGGCCGGGGAGGCCGTCGACTACCTGCGGGCCGTTGCGCCGCGGGTGGCCGTTCCCATCCACGAAGCCGTGCTCGCCAACCCCGCCATGCACTACGGGCTCTTCGGCAACCTGGCACCCGAAGGCACCGAGGTCAAGGTGCTCGACCGGGGCGAACCGGCGAAGTTCTAGGCCGCCACCGCGCGCAGCGAACCGTAGGTCGCGCCGAACGCGCGGTTCTCCAGCGCCACGTCCACCGCGTCGAGCAGGGCCTGGCGGAGGCCGGGGCGGGTCAGGTCCGCTGCTTCGACCCCCAGCCGGACCAACCCGCCCCGGCGGGCCGAACGCGCCGCCGCCAGTACCAGCGCGAAGCAGCGCACCGTTTCCGTGCGGTGCGACTGGCTCGTGAACTCGCTCACCCGCGCGCGGCGCACGTCGCCGGTCACCAGGTCGCGCACCGCGCCGAGGTCCGCGCACAGGCGGAACCCGTGCTCGGCCAGCGCCTGCAGCGTGCCCTGGGACGCGATCCAGCGCGGCGGTGCGAAGCCGTCGACCGACAATCCCGCCGCGTCCAGCGACGCCTTCGCCGCGATGAGCCGCAGCCGTGCCTCGTGCGCCGGCAGCGTTGCGAATTCGGCCTTCTTGCCCAGGTAGACCGCGCGGTGGGTGGGCGTGACAGTGTGGTCGTAGCCGTGCAGCAGCACGGAATCGCCGCCGCGGGCGCGGGTGCGCACCCACTCCCTCACCGGGCCTTCGCCGGTGCGGGCGGCGTACAGCAGCGAGAGCGGCACCTTGCGGCGGTCGAGCTCGGCCGCGAGGTCGGCGCACCGGTGCAGCGTGCGCGGGGTGATTCCCGACAGCGAAACCAGCAAGCGAGCGTCCACGACCCCATTGGGACGCACGCGGCTGACGTCGCCGTGAACTGCGCAGAACGGGCGGGCGACCGTTGCCGGAAGGCTCAGACGCCCTCGCGCAGCCGCTGGACGGCCACCGCGATCCGGCCGCGCAGGTCCGGGTCGGCGACCTGGCCGTCGGCGACGTCGGCCCGCGAGACGGGGATCCGCACGCACGCCTCTTCGACGATCTTCGCGCCCGCGTACGTCAGGACCTTGCGCAGCGAGTCGTGCGCGTCCCGGCCGCCGGTCGGGGCCGCGATCGACGACGCGTTGATCCAGGACACCGGCTTGCCGTAGATCTCGCCGCCGCCGACCGTCCAGTCCAGCAGGTTCTTGAACGAGCCGGGCAGCCCGCCGGCGTACTCCGGGGTGCAGATCAGGATCGCGGACGCGTCCTTGATCGCCGCCCGCAGCGAAGCGACCTCCGGATGCAGTGGGTCGCGGTCGTCATCGGGGTTGAAGTGCGGCAGGTCGCCGAGGCCGGTGTACGTCTTGCTCGCGGTGAGCGTCGCGACGGTCCCCAGCACCGCCGCATTGCCCGAGCCTGCTCGCAGGCTGCCGCAGATCAGCAGGATCACGGGCCCAGTCTGCCAGCGAAAGCCCGGTGATGCGCCGGTACGCCTCGACGTACCGGTCGCGCGTGGCCGTCACCACCTCGGGCGGCAGCGGCGGCAGCGGCGACACGCAGTCCCAGCCGGACGCCGGGTCGACCAGCCAGTCGCGCACGTGCTGCTTGTCGAACGACGGCTGCGGGACGCCGGGCCGGTGGCCGTCGGCGAGCCAGTAGCGCGCCGAATCCGGCGTCAGCAGCTCGTCCGCGAGCACCAGGCCGCCGTTCGCGCCGATGCCGAACTCGAACTTCGTGTCGGCCAGCAGCAGGCCCTGCTCCGCCGCGTGCGCGGCGCCCCGGCGGTACAGCTCCAGGGACGCCTCCCGGACCTCCTCCGCGAGTGCCCGGCCCAGCACCGACACGCACGTGCCGAAGTCGATGTTCTCGTCCTTCTCCCCGGGCCGCGCCTTGGTGGACGGGGTGAAGATCGGCTCGGGCAGCCGCGCCGACTCGGCGAGGCGGGGCGGCAGCGCCAGCCCGCACACCGCGCCCGACCTGCGGTAATCGGCATACCCGCGGCCGGTGAGGTAACCGCGGACGACCGCCTCCACCGGCAGCATGTCGAGCCGCTCGACCACCAGCGCGCGGCCGCGGACCGGCGCCGGGACCAGCGGCCCGTCCCAGGCCACCAGGTGGTTCGGGAGGATGTCGGCCAGCTCGCGGAACCAGAACACGCTCATCGCCGTGAGCACCCGGCCCTTGTCCGGGACGTGGGTGGGGAAGACGCGCTCGAAGGCCGAAATGCGGTCGGAGGCGACGACCAGCAGGCGGTCGTCGCCCACGGCGTACAGGTCACGAACCTTGCCGGAGTCGAGCCTCCGGCACGTGGGGAGGGGTGTCACGCACCGAACCCTAACGGGCACCCTGTGCCACCATGGATGATGCTGGCATGGCGTACGACTGGATCTCGGTGACGACCGACTACGGCCTGCGCGACGGCTTCGTGGCGGCCTGCCACGGCGTGATCGCGCGGCTCGCGCCCGCCGTGCGGGTGATCGACGTGACGCACGAAGTGCCACCCCAGGACATCCGGCACGGGGCGATGGCGCTGGCCCAGACGGTGCCGTTCCTGCCGCCGTCGGTGCACGTGGCCGTCGTCGACCCGGGTGTCGGCACGGCCCGGCTCGGCGTGGTCGTCGCCGCCGGCGGCGGCCTGCTGGTCGGGCCGGACAACGGCCTCCTGCTGCCGGCCGCGCAGGCGCTGGGCGGGGTCGAAGCGGCGTACGAACTGGCGGAGCCGTCGCTGCGGCTGCCGACGACGTCGGCGACGTTCCACGGGCGTGACGTCTTCGCCCCGGCAGCCGCCCACCTCGCGCTCGGGGTGTCGCCGGCCGACTTCGGCGAGCCGGTGGCCGAGCTGGTCGCGATGCCGGAGCCGTTCGTGGCCGCGTTCCCCGGGAAGCTCGTGTCGGAGGTGCTGACGGTCGACCACTTCGGCAACGTCCAGCTGGCCGCCACCCCGGCGGACCTCGAGCTGTCGGGCCTGTCGGGCGCGGTTTCGGTGCACAGCGAGCGGGTGGCCGTGACGACGGTGCTCGGGCGGACGTTCGCGGACGTGCCCGCCGGGGCGAGCGTGCTCTACACCGACTCGGCGGGACGGCTCGCCGTCGCCGTCAACGGCGGTTCGGCGGCCGCGGTGCTCGGGCTCGGGCCGGCCCAGGAGTGCACGATCACCGCGTCGCCGACGGCGACCTGACCCGGCCGCAGCACCGCGGCCTTCATCCCGAAGGTGACGCCGCCGCGCGGGTCACGCCGGTAGGTCGCGAGGGTCCGGATCGGCTCGGGGCCGGCCTTCGCGCCGGTTTCCTGGTCGACCATCGGGACCGTGCAGCGGACGCACCTCTCGGCGTAGCCGGCCTTCGCGGTGCCGATGGTCAGCTCGCGGGCCTCGTCCTCGCGGTGGGGTTCGGCCCAGCCGGCGATGACGATGTTGGGGCGGAAGCGGTCCATCGGGACGGGATCGCCCTGGCCGGAGGCGATCCGTTCGTTCAAGGTGTCCAAAGAGGACTCGGAGGCGATGAGCAGCGCGTGCCCGTCGGGGAAGGCGGCCGTACCCGGGGTTTCGCCGCCGGTGACGCGGTGGTGGTCGGGGGTGACGCCGATCAGTTCGGCCGGCCGGCCGAGCAGGTCGGAAAACCACTCGTCGGCGTCCTCGCCCTGGCGGACGCCTTCGCCGTGCCAGGTCAGCATCGACACCGGGCGACGGGGGCCGTCGCGCCGGATGTCGAAGACGACCTCGTCGCGGCCGGGCGCGGACAGCGCGAGCCGGCCGCCGAGCATCCGCGGCCGGACCGTGGCCAGCACCGGGTGCGGCCGCTGGGTGAGGATCTCGCCCTCCGGCGTGACGAGCTGGAAGACGCGATCACCCGCGAGCCCGGTGGCGGTCACGTCGGCGGACGGCACGTCGATGCCGGCGCACGCCTTGATCGGGTAGTACGTCAGCCGAGCGATTCTCGCCATCTCCGCAGGCTACCCGGGTTGCGGCCGCCGAAGCGCCGCCGTTCAGAGCACCTGCGAGAGGAACCGCTGCAGGCGCGGGCTCTGCGGCTCGTCGAAGATCCGGGCCGGCGGCCCCTGCTCGACGATCCGGCCGGCGTCCATGAACGCCACCTCGTCGGCGACGCTGCGGGCGAACCCCATCTCGTGCGTCACCACGATCAGCGTCAGCCCGCGCTCGGCCAGCCCCGCCATCAGGTTCAGCACGCCCTTGACCAGCTCCGGGTCCAGCGCGCTGGTGGCCTCGTCGAAGAGCATCACCTCGGGGTCCATGGCCAGCGCCCGCGCGATCGCCACGCGCTGCTGCTGCCCACCCGACAACGCGCTCGGCCGGTACGGCGCCTTGTCCGCCAGGCCGACCTCGGCCAGCCGGGCGCGGGCGATCTCGGCCGCTTCCTCCTTGCCCAGCTTCTTCACGCTGCGCAGCGGCAGCACGATGTTGTCCAGCACGCTGCGGTGGCCGAACAGGTTGAAGTGCTGGAACACCATGCCGACGCGCTGGCGCAGGGCGTCCGGGTCCGACCGGATCACCGACTCGCCGTCGAGCAGCAGATCGCCGGAATCCGGCTCCTGCAGGCGGTTCACGCAGCGCAGCAGCGTCGACTTGCCCGAGCCGGACGGCCCGATCACGCAGGTCGTCCGGCCGCTTTCCACGCGCAGGTCGACCCCGCGCAGGACTTCCAGCGTGCCGAAGCTGACGTGGATGTCCCGCAGCTCCACACTGGACGAACGCACCGCCGTCGTCGTCACGAGCTGACCTTCCCGCTGGCGACCAGGTCCAGCTCATCACCCTCGCCCGGCTCGTCCGCGCGCACCTTGCGGCCGGTCCGGAGCTTCTTGTCGATGTAGTTCACCAGGTGCGTCAGCGGCACGGTGATCACCAGGTAGACGAACCCGGCCGCGACCAGCGGCGACAGGTTGCCGGTGTTGGCCGCCAGGTCCTGGCCGATCCGGAACAGCTCGCGCTGCTCGGACAGCAGGCCGAGGAAGTACACCAGGCTGGAGTCCTTGATCAGCGCGATGAACTGGTTCACCAGCGCCGGCAGCACCCGCCGCACGCCCTGCGGGATGATCACCAGCAGCATCGCCTTGCCGTAGCTCATCCCCAGCGCGCGGCTGGCCTCAAGCTGTCCTTTGTCGACACTCTGGATGCCGGACCGGAAGATCTCGCCGATGTAGGCGGCCGCGATCAGGCTCAGCGCCAGGATGCCCAGCGGGTACGGGTTGGTGCCGACGACGTCCCGCGCGAGCGTGCCGAGACCCTGGCCGATCACCAGGATGGTCAGGATCGCCGGCAGCCCGCGGAAGATGTCGGTGTACACCCGCGCCGGCCAGCGCAGCCAGATCTTCGTGGACAGGCCCATCACCGCCAGCACCATGCCGAGCACGGTGCCGATCAGCGCGGACGTGACCGCCAGGACCAGCGTGTTGAGCAGGCCGGTCTTCAGCAGGTCCGGGAAGACCTGCCAGATGTACTCCCAGTTCAGGAAGGTGTCGAAGAACTGTTCCATGGGCGGATTACTGCCCCGGCTTGAACTCGGCGGGCACCGGCGCGCTGGGCTCGAACTGGTCGTGCACCTTGACCCAGGTGCCGTCCGCGATGACCTTCTTCAGGCCGTCGTCGATCTTGGCGATCAGGTCCGTGTTGCCCTTCTTGAACGCGAACCCGTGCGGAATGGTCGTGGTGATCGCCTTGGTCACCTTGAGCTTCGCGTCCGGGTTGTTCTTCGCGTAGTCCTCGGCGGTGGCCTGGTCGAACACCGCGCCGTCGACCGCGCCGGTCTTCAGCGCGGCCAGCGCCGCCGCGTCGTTCGGGAACCGGACGGCCTGCGCGGCCGGGGCGTTGGTGCCCAGCCAGGTGTCCGAAACCGTGCCCTGCACGACGCCGATCCGCTTGCCGGACAGGGAATTCTCGTCCGTGATGCCGGCGGTCTCCTTCGCCTCGATGCCGAGGGACTGGTAGTTGTACGGCGCGGAGAAGTCGACCGTCTTCTTGCGGGCGTCGGTCTGGGAGATCGCCGAGCTGCCGATGTCGAACGTGCCGTTCGCGACCTGGCCCAGCAGCGCCGAGAAGTCGGTCGCGACGAACTCCAGCTTCAGGTTCTCCTTCGCCGCGATGGCCTTCAGCAGCTCGTTGTCGAAGCCGGTGAAGGTGCCGTTTTCCTGGTAGGCGTTCGGCTTGGAGTCGCTGAGCGTGCCGACTCGCAGGGTCTTGTCACCGCCGCTATCCGAACCTCCGCCGCACGCGGTCAACGCCGTGAGCAGCGTCGCCGCGATCGCCGTGACCAGTGTCTTCTTCATGCTTCTCCTAACCCTGGAACCCGGCCGGCACCGGAGCGGTCGGCAGGAACTGCTGGTGCAGCTTAAGCCAGGTCCCGTCGGAGATCACCTGCTTGAGCCCGTCGTCGATCTTGCCCAGCAGCTCGCTGTTGCCCTTCTTCACGGCGAACCCGTGCGGCACGTCGGTGATGAAGCTCTTCACGACGACCAGCTTGGCGTCCGGGTTGTCGGTGACGTTCTTCTCGGCGATGCTCTGGTCCAGGACGTACGCGTCGACCGCGCCGGACTTGAGTGCGGTCAGCGCGGCGGCGTAGTCGGGGAACCGCACGGCCTGGGCTGTCGGGACCGTCGTGCCGAGCCAGTGGTCGCCGACGGTCGCCTGGATGACGGCGACGCGTTTGCCCGCCAGGCCCTTCTCGTCGGTGACCGGCGTCCCCTGCTTGGCCTGGATGCTCATGGTCTCGAAGTCGTAGGCCGCGGAAAAGTCGACGGTCTTCTTGCGCTCGTCGGTCTGCGCGATCGCCGAGCTGGCGACGTCGTAGCGGCCGGACGCGACCTGCCCGAGCAGCGCAGAGAAGTCGGTCGCGGCGAACTCCAGCTTCAGGTTCTGCTTGGCCGCGATGGCCTTGAGCAGCTCGTTGTCGAAGCCGGTGTAGTTGCCGTCCTTGAGGAAGATGTTCGGCGGCGCGTCGCTCAGGGTGCCGACGCGCAGGGTCGTGGAAGCGCTGTCCGAACCGCCGCCGCACGCGGTCAGCGTCAAGGCGGCGGCCACCACGGTGACGATCAGCTTCTTCATGTCACGCACCCGCGTTCTTGACCGGGAGGCCGGGGCCGCCCTGCTGGAGTTCCTTCGACAACGGCGTGTTCTTGTAGAACTGCGCGTAGATGCGGGCGACCGTGCCGTCCGCGACGGCCTTCGCGAGCCCGTCGTTCAGCTTGGTCAGCAGGTCCGGGTTCTTCTTGGCGACGGCGAACGCCGACGGGGTGTCCTTGTCCTCCACCGTGTACCCGAGTTCGAGCGGCACACCCGGGTTCTGGTCCAGGTACTTCTGCCCGATGTCCTGCGGCACGACCCAGCCGTCGAGAGTGCCGTTCTTCAGCTGCGCGAAGCCCGCGTTGTAGTCCGGGAAGCGCACGACCTGGGCGCCGGCCACCTTGCCGCCGGCGAACTCGTCCTGCACCGAGCCCTGGACCACGCCGAGGCGCTTGCCGGACAGCGCGGCGACGTCCTTGAGGTTCGCGCCCTTCGCCGTCACGACCGTGGTGAACCCGGTGTTGTAGCCGTTGGAGAAGGCGACCGTCTTCTTGCGCGCCTCGGTGCTGGAGATCGTCGAGCTGCCGATGTCGAACTTGCCGTTCGCCACGCCCGCCAGCAGCCCGGCGAACTCGGTGCCGACGAACTCGACCTCGAAGCCCTCACGCTTGGCGATGTCACGCAGCAGTTCGTTGTCGTAGCCGGTGAAGCGGCCGTTCTCCAGGTAGATCGACGGCGGGGCGTCGCTGAGCGTCCCGACGCGCAGGGTGGTCGACCCCGCGTCGGAGCCACCGCAGGCGGCGAGGGTCAACGTCAGCGCGCCCGCGGTCAGGGCGGCGGCGATCTTGGACAGCGTGGATCTCATCGCTTCTTCCATGGTGAGAACTGGCGCTTCGCAGCGCTCCGTGGTCAGCGATCGAGATTAGGGATTTCGCCCGTTCGAGTGGATTTGTTCCACTCCGTGGACGGGTGCGTCAGCTCACAGGATCGGCTGCGGCGCGTAGCCCGCGGCCTCGGGGAACCGCTCGAGGACCGACGTCACGCGCTCGGCCACCTGCGCCACCTGCCGCCCGGCCGTCCCGGTGAACGAGATCCGGTCCGCGAGGAGTTTGTCCAGCTCACCGCGGTCGAGCGGGATGCGGGCGTCGGCGGCGAACCGGTCGAGCAGGTCGTTTTCGGCGCGGCCTTCGCGCATTTCGAGCGCGACGGCGACCGCGTGCTCCTTGATGGCTTCGTGGGCCGCCTCACGCCCGACGCCCGCGCGCACCGACGCCATCAGCACCTTCGTCGTGGTGAGGAACGGCAGATAGCGATCGAGCTCACGCTCGATCACCGCCGGGAAGGCGCCGAACTCGGCGAGCACCGTGAGGAACGTCTCCAGCAGGCCGTCGAGCGCGAAGAACGCGTCCGGCAACGCGACCCGGCGGACGACCGAGTCGGAGACGTCACCCTCGTTCCACTGGTCGCCGGCCAGCTCGCCGATCATCGACAGGTAGCCGCGCAGCACGACGGCGAGGCCGTTGACGCGCTCGCAGGAGCGGGTGTTCATCTTGTGCGGCATGGCGGACGAGCCCACCTGGCCGGGCTTGAAGCCTTCGGTGACGAGCTCGTGGCCCGCCATCAGCCGGATCGTCTTGGCCAGGCTGGACGGCGCCGCGGCGAGCTGGACCACAGTGGACAGCACGTCGAAGTCGAGCGAGCGCGGGTACACCTGGCCGACGCTGACGAACCGCCGGTTGAAGCCGAGGTGCGCCATCACGCGGTCCTCGAGCTGGTCCAAAGTGGACTCGTCGCCGAGCAGGTCGAGCATGTCCTGCGCGGTGCCGACCGGGCCCTTGATGCCGCGCAGCGGGTAGCGCTCGATGAGGTTGTCGAGCCGCTCGAAGGCGACCAGCAGCTCGTCGGCCGCCGTGGCGAACCGCTTGCCGAGGGTGGTGGCCTGCGCGGCGACGTTGTGCGAGCGCCCGGCCATGACGGTGTCGGTGTGCTCGACGGCGAGGGCGGCCAGCCGGGCCAGCACGGCGGCGACGCGGGTGCGCACGAGCTCGAGGGAGCGCAGCAGCTGCAGCTGCTCGACGTTCTCCGTGAGGTCGCGCGAGGTCATGCCCTTGTGGATGTGCTCCTGCCCGGCGAGGTCGCTGAACTCCTCGATCCGCGCCTTGACGTCGTGCCGCGTGACGCGCTCGCGAGCCGCGATCGAGTCGAGGTCGACCTGCTCCAGCACCCGCCGGTACGCCTCGACGACACCGTCGGGCACCTCGACGCCGAGGTCCCGCTGCGCCTCGAGGACCGCGATCCAGAGCTGCCGCTCGAGCACGACCTTCTGCTCGGGCGACCAGAGCCGGACCAGCTCCGGCGAGGCGTAGCGGGCGGCGAGCACGTTCGGAATGCGGGGCTTGTCCGTCACGCCCTCACAGTACCTGCGCAGGTCAGCAGGGTTGCACCTGGACGTCGGACGCCTTCACGTAGACGACCCGGTGGTTGTAGGAGAGCTGGAGGTACTTCGTCGCGCCGGTGACCAGCGTGTGGTTGTCCGGCACGCCGGCCGGGTCGAAGCGCGCGTAGTAGTTCTCCGCCTGGAACTCGCCGGTGACGACGTAGCTCTGGCCCGCCGGCAGCGTCCACGGGATGGCGCCGACGGTCCAGACCGGGTCGAACGGGATGTCCGCCGGGTACTCGGACTGCTCCGGGAAGGCCCGCCCGTACAACGGCACCGACGTGGCCGCGGTGACCCGCTGGCCGCGCGCCGGCACGGTCGCCCGGTGCCCCGGGTTTTCGAACCACGCCTGCCGGCCGCCGTACCAGATCGCCGTCCAGTCGCCCTGTTCACCGGCGAGGACGTAGGTGCGCCCGGCGACCGCCTTGTCGCTCCAGTCGTCGATCGCGGTGGTGCCGGGCGAGCCGTCCGGGTGCACGACCGGGTCGGTGACCAACGGCGAGGTGGCGTCCGGTGCAGTGTGCAGGTAGACGAAGTTCGCGCCGTGCGCCGGCAGCGGCGTGCAGCTGGTGCCGGTGCAGGTGGTCATCGGCGGCTGGTTCGTCGCGTAGTCCGGTTTGATCGTGACGGCCTGGCTCGCCGGGCCGCCGGTGGGCCGGATCGGTGCGCCGAGCAGGTCCATGTAGTGGTTCCAGTCCCAGTAGGGACCCGGGTCCCAGTGCGCGGCACCGAAGTTCTTGGTGCGCTCGCGGGAAACGTCCTCGTGGCCGAGGATGTGCTGCCGGTCCAGCGGGATGTGGTACTTCGCCGCCAGGTACTTCACCAGGTTCGCCGAAGCGCGGTACATCTGCTCGGTGTACCAGGTGCCGCCCTGCGCCGCGATGCCTTCGTGCTCGATGCCGATCGAGTGCTCGTTCATCGTCCAGTTGGCGGCGTGGTAGGCGATGTCCTTGGTGCGCACCATCTGCGTCACCTGGCCGTCGGACGAGCGGATCACGTAGTGCGCGCTCGACTGGATCGCCGGGTTCTGGAAGGTGGCGATGGCCTGGTCGTACGGGCTCACCGTGCTGCTGGGCAGGCTTTCGGTGTCGTGGATGACGATGTACCTGATCTGCTGGCCGTCGGCCGGCCGGTTCGCGGGGTCGTAGTTGCCGTAGTTGTTGGGGTCGGTGTGGCCGGCGCTCGACCAGTCGTAGGCGGCCGGCACGAACCGGCAGTCCAGATCGGCCGGGCATTCGGGCGACGGGGTGTCCTGTGCGGACGCGGTCACGGGCACGGCGGCGGAGATCACCAGCGCGAACACCGCGGCAGTCAGGCTTCTGACGGTGAAGGTCACATGTCATGTTCCCAGAACCGCCGGGAGCGTTCACCACTCGGCGAAGCCACCGTCGTCGTGGCGCCACACCGGGGAACGCCAGGCGTGCCCGAGTTCGTCCGCGCGGCGCACCGCGTCTTCGTCCACCTGGATGCCGAGGCCGGGGCCCAGGGGGCGGGCCGCGTAGCCGTCCCGGAAGGCGAAGACCGACGGATCCACGAGGTACGCGTGCTCGCGGCCCTCGTGGTAGTGCATGCCCGCACTTTGTTCCTGGATCAGGAAGTTGGGGGTCGCGAAGGCGATCTGCAGCGACGCCGCCAGCGAAATCGGCCCAAGGGGGCAGTGCGGCGCGAGCGAAGCGCCGTACATCTCGGCGAGCGCGCCGATCCGCCGCAGCTCGGAAATGCCGCCGGCGTGCGAGGGATCGGGCTGGACCACCGCGACGCCCGCGTCGAGCACCGGCTTGAACTCCCAGCGCGAGTACAGCCGCTCGCCGACCGCGACCGGCACGGTGGACGCCTCGACGACCGACCGCAGCGCGTCGCCCTGGGTCTCCGGCAGCACCGGCTCCTCGACGAACATCGGCTGGACGTCCTCGAGCAGCTTGACCAGCCGCCGTGCCATCGCGGGCGAAACCCGGCCGTGGAAGTCGATCGCCAGGTTGCGGTGCGGGCCGAGGACCTCCCGCGCTTCCCACGCGCGGGCCACCGCGGCGTCGGCTTCGGCGGGCGACGCGATCGCCGCCAGCGGGCCGGCGACGTTCATCTTCACCGCGGTGAACCCGGCCTCGACCTGCGCGGACACGGCTTCGCGGATGCCGGACGGCCGGTCGCCGCCGACCCAGCTGTACACCCGGACGCGGTCGCGGACCGGGCCGCCGAGCAGCTCGTGCACCGGCGCGTCGCGGACCTTGCCCGCGATGTCCCACAGCGCGTGGTCGAACCCGGCGAGCGCGCTGGAGAGGACCGGGCCGCCGCGGTAGAACCCGCCGCGGCGCAGCACCTGCCAGTGGTCCTCGATGCGCAGCGGGTCCTGGCCGATCAGCAGCTCCGAGAGCTCGTGCACGGCCGCGCGCACGGTCCCCGCGCGGCCCTCGACCACGGGCTCGCCCCAGCCGCTGATCCCTTCGTCGGTGCTGACCTTGAGGAACAGCCAGCGCGGCGCGACCAGGAACGTTTCGACGGCGGTGATCTTCACGGGTCTCCCAGCTAAGCGGAATCCTTGGCGGCGGACCAGCCGCCGTCGACGGTCAGTTCGGCCCCGGTCACGAACGACGCGGCGGCCGACAGCAGGAAAGCGATCACGTCCGCGACCTCGTCGGGGCGGCCGAGCCGGCCCGCCGGCGTCGCCCGCGCGCTGCGTTCACGGTCCTCGGGCGGGATGCGGGCCCACGCCTCGGTGAGCACCGGCCCCGGCAGCACGGAGTTGACGCGCACGTCCGGTGCGTATTCGACGGCCAGCTGCCGGGCCAGCGCGACGAGCGCGCCCTTGCTGGCGGCGTACGCGGGATGGCCCGGCAGCCCGAAGTGCGCGTGCACCGACGAGACCAGCACGATCGCGCCCCGCCGTTCCCGCAACGACGGCAGGCACGCCTTCACGGCGAGGTACGTTCCGGTCAGGTTGACGTCGAGCTGCCGCTGCCACTCGGCGCGATCGATCTCGTGCAGGGGTCCGGTGCTGGGCACGTAGGCGTTGCTGACCAGGGCGTCCACCTCGCCGATCCCGGCCCAGGTCGCCTCGTCGGCCACCGAACCCCGGATCGGCGTGACGCCGTCGGGCAGCTCGGCGACGTCCACGCCGAGCACGCGGTAGCCGTCGTCGAGGAGCTTGCGGGCGGTCGCCTTGCCGATCCCGGACGCCGCTCCGGTCACCACCGCTGTGGGCATCGCCGACTCCCTTCTCGAACAGCAGAGCAAGAATAAATCCTAAAATACGATTTCACAAGGTAGACTACGGCCATGACGTATCGCTGGGAGATCACCGCGGCCGCCCTGCGCCAAGGCGTCGTCGGGATCGTGCGCACGCGCGACGCGGAATCCGCCGTCGAAGCGGCCCGCGCGGCCCTGGAAGCCGGGCTGCGTTCGATCGAACTGCCGCTGACGAACCCCGGCGCGCTGGACGCGATTTCCGGGCTCGCCGCCGCCTACCCGGACGCGACGATCGGGGCGGGGACGGTGCTCGACGAGACGTCCGCGGTGCTGGCGATCCGCGCCGGTGCGCGGTTCCTGGTGTCGCCGTCGGTGGACAGCGCGGTGATCCGCACCGCTCACCGGTACGGCGCGGCCGCCTTCCCGGGCGCCGGTTCGGTGACCGAGATCGTGCGCGCGCTGGAAGAAGGCGCGGACGCGGTGAAGGTGTTCCCGGCGTCGGCGCTGGGGCCGTCGTGGGTGGCGGACGTGCGGGCGGCGCTGCCGCAGGCGCCGCTGGTACCCACCGGCGGCATCGCGCCCGAAGACGTGCCAGGCTGGCTGTCGGCGGGCGCGGTGGCCTGCGGGATCGGCTCGGCGCTGACCCGCGGCACCGCGGCGGAGATCGCCGCCCGGGTCGGGACGCTGGTGAGGAGCGCGCATGGCTGAACTGGTCTTCGTCGGGTGCTACACGGGGGACGCCGGGAATGGCACCGGGATCACGGCGTTCGAGCGGTCGCCCTCGGGCGAGCTCGCCGAAATCGGTTCCCTGCCACTGGAATCGCCGTCGTGGCTGACGCGGCACCCGTCGTTGCCGGTGCTGTACGCGGCGAACGAAACCGAGGCCGGCGGCGTGACGGCGGTGGCCATCTCGCCGTCCGGCAAGCTGTCGGTGCTGGGCACGGCGGAGACGGGTGGCGCGCACCCGTGCCACCTGGCGGTGACACCGGACGGCCGGTTCCTGTTGTGCGCCAACTACACCGGCGGCAGCGTGGCGGTGTTCTCGCTGTCGGCGTCGGGCGAGCCGGTGTCCCGGACGGCGCTGGTGCAGCACCGCGGCAGCGGCCCGGTGACCGACCGCCAGGAAGCGGCCCACGTGCACATGGTGGTCCCGTCGGCGGACGGTTCCGTGGTGAGCGCGGTCGACCTGGGCACGGACGAGATCCGCAGCTACACGCTGACGGCGTCGGGTTCCCTCGAGCCGCTGGCCGTGTCGTCGCTGCCGCCGGGCACGGGACCGCGTCAGCTGGTGCGGCGTCCCGGCACCGACCTGGCGTACGTCGTCGGCGAGCTGGCGGGGACGCTGGTGACGGTCCGCGAGACTTCGCCGGGCGCGTTCGACGTCGTCGCCTCCACCTCCTCGACGCTCGCCGCGCCGTCCGGCCCGAACCTGGTGGCGCACCTGGAGCTGGCCGACGCGCGCCTGTACGTGTCGAACCGCGGGCCGGACTGCGTGACGGAGTTCGCGCTGGACGACGCGGCGGCGGTGGCGGACCAGCCGTGCGGCGCGAACCCGCGGCACTTCGCGCTGGTGGACGGCACCTGCTACGTGGCGGCCCAGTCGGAGGACGCGATCACGGCGTTCACGCTGACCGCGTCCGGCGAGGCCGAGCTGCGGTACCACCCGACGGGGTCGCCGACGTTCGTGCTGCCGGTTTCCCTGCCCTGACTACGTAGGATGCAGCGGTCACGACCGGCCAGCTGGGAGGACCTCCAGTGAGCGAACACCGGCCACGCGGGTTGCACGGCCAGACCGTCGAAACCCTGGCCAGCCGGATCCTCTCCGACGAGTGGGGCGAGGGCACCGTCCTGGACCTGCCCGCGCTGCGCGAAGAGCTCGACATCAGCCTGACCGCGCTGCGCGAGGCGCTGAAGGTGCTGGCCGCCAAGGGCATGATCGACGCGCGGCAGAAGCGGGGCACCTTCGTCCAGCCGCGCGAGAAGTGGAACATGCTCGACGCCGACGTCATGCGCTGGCAGACCGCGGCCGCCGACGACCCGGCCCTGCTCGACGAGCTCACCGAGGTGCGTGCGGTCGTCGAACCCGCCGCCGCCCGGATCGCCGCCGGGCGCGCGACCGAGGAGGACGTCGAAGGGCTGCGGGATGCGCTGGCCGACATGGCCGCCGCCGGCGACGACCCGGAGGCGAGCGTCCAGGCCGACCTCGCCTTCCACCGGCGGCTGATGACCGCCACCCACAACAACTTCCTGATGCGGATGGAACGGGTCATCGCGATCGGGCTGGCCGAGCGGGACAAGCTGGTGCACGGCTCGGCGGGCGCGGAGGACCCGGTGCCGAACCACCGGAAGGTGTTCGACGCGATCGTCGCGGGCGACCCGGCCGCGGCCGAGCAGGCGATGCTCGCCCTGGTCACCAAGTCCCGCGACGACCTGGAGAAGGCCCAGCGCACCCGCTCGTGAGTGGTAAGGCGGGTTCTAACCGGCCTTACCACTCACGACGAGCTGCGGCAGGGGGGGTCAGGCGAGGGCGGCTTGGAGCATGCGGGCCGCGGCCGCGCGGGGTGCCGGGTCGATCGCGATCAGGGCGTTGACGACCGCGCCGTCGACCAGGGCGACCAGGCGTTCCAGCTCGGTCTCGGAGACCGGCGTGCCCGAGCGGGCGAAGATCTCCGTCAGCAGCTCGTTGAGCTGGGCCGACAGCGTCCGCATCAACGGCCGCAGGTAGGGGCGGCGGCCGGTCGCGACCAGCCGCTCGTACCGCAGGAGGACCGCTTCGGCGTCGGCCGCCGGGTCACCGCTCTCCGGGCCGAGCAGCATGTCCAGCACCAGGTCGACGGTCGCCTGCACCCCGCGGTTGCGGGTCGCGAGCTCCTCCAGCCGGCGGCGGCCGGTGGCCAGCTCGGCGTTCGAGTGGTGCTCGACGGCCGCCGTGACCAGGTCTTCCAGCGAGTCGAAGTAGTACGTCGTCGACGCCAGGGGCAGGCCCGCCCGCTCGGCGACCGCCCGGTGCCGCACGGCGTCGAACCCGCCCTCGATGAGCAGCTTCGCGGCGGCCTCGACGAGCGCGGCGCGCCGTCGTTCCCCCTTGGGGGTGGTCGCAGCGGTCATGGCCGGTCATTCTGCCAACCGGGCGTAACCGGGCTCAGAAGCGGGGCGCGAGAGCGTGCGCGAACTGGTCCAGCTGCCCCGCGTACGGCGCCGCACCACCGGCCTGAGGCACGCTGACCAGCACCAACACCCCGCCGGACGCGGTGCCCACCCGGGACGTGACCGTGCCGGCGGGCTGGGACTTGAAGACCTCCGGGATGCCCTTCGGGTACGCCGCCGCGGCGACTTCGCCGCCCGGCACCGGGAACCCGGCGGACCTCGACACCGTCGAACAGGCGCCGCCCGGGACGGCCTGGGTGGTGTCGACGTGGCCGGGGAGCTCGCCAGCGAGGGCAGTGGCGAGCTCCCCGTCCACCTGTTCGCACCCGGAGGCGCCTTCGGCCAGCTGGCCGGTCTTCCCCTCCCCGGGACCCCCCTGCTGGGGTACCTGGGACGAGAAGTTCGGTGACTCCCCACCGACCTGAGGACGCATCGGGTTGTCTCCCGGTTGCCCGGAGGCGTCCGATTGGGCGGCGGAGTCGCTCTTCGCGGCGGTCAGCGAGCCCGGGGTACCCCCGGAGACCACGCCGTATACCCCGAACCCGGCGACGACCAGCACGACGGCGCCCAGCCCGGCGGTGATCCGGTTCCGGCGGCGCACGGTCTGCCGGCGCGATTCGCGGACGACGTCGTCGCGGGTGAACGACGGCGGCGGCGCGTCCGGCGGCGCGGCGGAGAACAACGAGCGCAGCTCCTGCTCATCCATTGGTCTCCACCTCCCGTTCGAGGACCTGCCTCAGGTTCGCCAGACCGCGGGCGGTCTGGCTCTTCACGTTGCCTTCGCTGCAGCCCAGCGCCTGCGCCGCGCTGGTCACGTCGAGTCCTTCGAAGAACCGCATGACCAGCACCGCCCGCTGCTTGGGCGGCACTTCCTTCAACGCCGCGAGCAGGTCTTCCCTGGTCGCGACGAGGTCGTCGAGGCCGGGCGTGTCGTCGGCCGGCTCCGGCAGCGTCTCGGTCTGCCACTCGCGCCGCCACGGGCGCCGCGATTCGTCGATCGACGCCCGGACGAGCGTCGTGCGCACGTACGCGTCGGTCGCCGCGCGATCCCTGATCTTCTTCCACCTCCGGTGCAGTGCGACGAACGCCGTCTGCGCGAGGTCGTCCGCCCGGTGCCAGTCACCGCAGAGCATGTACGCGGTCCGGCGCACGGCGTCCCGCCTGGCGGCGAAGTACGCCGCGAACTCCTGCTCGTCGCGCTGGTCCACGCGCAGTCGTGCTCCGCTCTGTGGTCGTCCGGCCGGTAAGACGGAATCAGGGGCGTCCACGGTTGCACGGACGGAGTGGGTTCGACCACTCAAGGGCTGATTGATCCCCACGACGTGGGTGTGATGTGATCGGTCCGTGACCTTCAGCCCGCCCGTACTGGACTTCCGCTCCGACACCGTCACCCGGCCGGACGAAACGATGCGGGCGGCAATGGCCTCCGCCGAGGTCGGGGACAACGTCCTCGAGCACGACCCGACAGTCGCCGCCCTGGAGGAGCGGGCCGCGCACGTCCTGGGGATGCCGGCCGCCCTGTGGGTGCCGAGCGGGACGATGGCCAACCTGATCGCGCTGAGCCTGCACCTGCAGCGCGGCGACCGGTTCCTGGCCACCCGGGGCGCGCACGTGCTGACCAACGAGCTGGGCTCGGCCGCCTGGCTGGCGGGCGGCATGCCGGACATCCTGGAGCACGACGGCGGCCCGGGCCGTCCTTCTCCCGACGCCCTCGCGGCCGCGATCGGACAACCCGGGCCGTACTTCACGTTACGGACATCACTGCTCTGCCTCGAGAACACCCACAACGCGGCCGGCGGCGCGGTGACCCCGCCGGACGAGCACGCCCAGCTGCTGTCCGTCGCGAAGGAAGCCGGCCTGACCGTGCACCTCGACGGCGCCCGGCTGTGGCAGGCCGCGGTCGCGCTCGAGGTGCCGCCCGCCGCGCTGACCGTCGGCGTCGACACCGTGTCGGCCTGCTTCAGCAAGGGCCTCGGCGCGCCGGTCGGCTCGGTCGTCGCGGGGAGCAGGACCTTCGTCGAACGCGCCCGCCGGATGCGCCAGATGCTCGGCGGCGGCGTCCGGCAGGGCGGCATCCTGGCCGCGGCCTGCCTGGTCGCCCTGGACCGCGTCCCGGAGCTGGCCGAGTCGCACGAGAACGCCGGGCGGCTCGCCGAGGGCCTGCGCGAACACGGCTGGCCGACGAACGACCCCGACACCAACATCGTGCTCGCCGAGGTGCCCGACATCCCGACCGCGCTGTCGTGGCTCGACTCGCTCGGCATCCGCGCGGTGCCGATGGCGGGCAAGGTCCGCTTCGTCACCCATCGGGACCTGAGCGCGACCGACGTCGAAGAAGCCCTGCGCCGCATCAAGACCGGCGCCTGAAACCCGCGGGGGACCTCGTGAACTGGATCGTGTTCGACTACGGCGACGTGCTCAGCAAGCCGAGCGCGGCGCTGCCGGACCTGGCCGCGGCGATGGGCGCGCCGCTGCCGGAGTTCCTGAAGGCGTACTGGGAGTACCGGATCCCGTACGACGCCGGCAGCACGCCGCTGGAGTACTGGCAGGCCGTCGGCGACGCCGCGGGCGTGCCGGTCGACGACACGCTGTCGGCCGAGCTGACCCGCATCGACGTCGAAGGCTGGGGGCACCTGGAACCGTCTTCGCTGGCGCTGCTCGAAGCGCTCGCCGAGGCCGGCGCGAACCTCGCGCTGCTGTCCAACGCGCCGATCGCGTTCGGCGAGTGGGTCCGCGCGCAGGACTGGGCGCGGCACTTCCGCGTCACGCTGTTCTCGGGCGACGTCCGCTGCGTCAAGCCGGACGCGAAGATCTTCCGCCTGCTGCTCGACGAACTCGGCGCCGAACCGGCCGACTGCCTGTTCTTCGACGACCGTGAGTCCAATGTGGAGGGTGCGCGGGCGGTCGGGCTCCGGGCCCACGTCTGGAACGGCGCCGACGCCGCGCGCGCCTGGCTGGACTGAGGGGTTCACCCGCACCGCACGGCCGCCTACCGGGCGTGATCCCGATGACCTAGGCTGGGCGTCCCCCGACTTCCCCCGGTAAAGGTGCCCATGGCGGAGAGCGAACGACCGTCGGCGCGCGTCGACTTCGAACGGCCGAGCATCGCCCGCGTCTCCGACGCGCTGCTGGGCGGGCAGGACCACTACGAGGCCGACCGCGCGGTGCTGCGGCAGATCCTGGCCATCGCGCCGGAGGCCCCGGCGATGGCGCAGGAAGTGCGGCAGTGGCTGGTCCGCGCCGTCCGCTACCTCACCGAGCGGCTCGCCGTCGACCAGTTCGTCGACCTCGGCTCGGGCTTCCCGACGGCGGAGAACACCCACCAGGTGGCGCAGAAGTACAACCCGGAAGCCCACGTCGTCTACGTCGGCGACGACCCGGTGGTGGAGGCCCACCGCCGCGCGCTGCTCGTCGACAACGACTACACGCACATCTGCGGCACCGACCCGCTGAACCCCGGCGAGACGCTCGCCGGGGTCACGCGGTTCGTCGACTTCGACCGGCCCACCGGGCTGGTGCTGTGCGGGGTCGTCGACCACATCGCCGACCTCCAGCAGGCGCAGCAGGTGGTCAAGTCCTACGTCGGCGCGCTGGCACCGGGTTCGTACCTGCTCCTGCTGCACCGCCACAACCCCGCCGACGGCTCCGAAGCGGCGGCCGTCGCGGCCTCCCTGCAGGACCGCTTCGGCCGCACCGGCCTCGGCACGCTCTACCGCACCCGGGCCGAGATCACGTCGTTCTTCGACGGCCTCGACCTGCTGGAGCCCGGGCTGACCGCACCGCACCTGTGGTGGCCGGACGGCCCGCGCCTGGCGCCGCTGACGCCGGTCAACTGGACGGCGCTGGCCGGCGTGGCGCGGATTCCCTAGCCGTGGCTCAGTAGCGGTTGATGCGCCGCGGGTCCTTGCGGCCACCGGTGATCGCCTTGTAGCCGGCGGCGCCCAGGAAGGCGATGCCGCCGATGATGGCGATCCACAGGACGGCCTTGAACACGAAGCCGATCACGGCGCCCAGCACCATGAACGCCACCCAGGCGACGATCAGGCCGCCGACGATCTTCCAGAACATGGCTCCTCCGACTCTTCCCCGTGGCCCCACCGGCCCGATGACTCCACACTGCCACCTGCCGCCGGGAAACTCCCCTCGGACGGTCAACGTTCGGGGTTAAATCAGGGTTCCCCCTGGCCGAGCCACGCACCGAGCCGCCGGACGCCTTCGTCGACGTCCTCGGCGCTGCCGGCGAAGGAGAACCGGACGAACTTGCCGCCGTCCACCGGGTCGAAGTCGACGCCGGGGGTGATGGCGAGCCCGGTGTCGGCGAGCAGCCGCTGGCACCAGCTCAGGCTGTCGTTCGTGTACGCGCTGACGTCGGCGTACGCGTAGAAGGCGCCGTCCGCGGGGGCCAGTTTGCCGAGCCCGATGCGCCGCAGGCCGGCGAAGAGACGATCGCGGTTCTCGCGGTACCGCTCGACGTGCGCGTCGGCTTCGGCGTACGACTCGGGCGTGAAGGCGGCGAGGGCCGCGTACTGCGAAACGGCGGGCGGGCAGATGGTGAAGTTGCCGGTCAGGACGTCGATGGCGCGGTGCAGCCGCTGCGGGGCGAGCATCCAGCCGAGCCGCCAGCCGGTCATCGCGAAGTACTTCGAGAAGCTGCCCAGGACGATCGGCTCACGCCCGTACTGCCACGCGCAGTCGAGCTCGGCGCCGTAGGAGATGCCGTGGTAGATCTCGTCGCTGATCAGCTGCACACCGTGCGAAGCGCACCAGCCGGTGATGGCGGCGAGCTCCCCGGGCGGCAGCACGGTCCCGGTCGGGTTGCTCGGGCTGGCGACGATGAGGCCGTCGATCGGGCCGAGCTCGTCGAGGAGGGCGACGGTCGGCTGGAAGTTCGTCTCGGCGGTGGTGGCGAACTCGACGACCTCGCAGCCGAGCACGGCGAGCAGGTTGCGGTAGGCGGGGTAGCCGGGCCGCGCCATGGCGACCTTGGCGCCGGGGTCGAAGGCGCTGAGGAAGGCGAGCAGGAACCCACCGGAGGAGCCGGTGGTCAGGACGACGTCGTGCGCCTGGACGTCGACGTCGTACCGCATCCGGTAGTGCCCGGCCACGGCCTCGCGCAGTTCGGGGATGCCGAGCTGTTCGGTGTACCCGAGGGTGCTCTTCCGCAGCGCCTCCTGGGCGGCCTCGAGCACGGGCCCCGGCGCGGGCGCGGAGGGCTGCCCGGCAGCGAGCGACACGAGATCGCCGTGACTGCGCTGCCGGGCCCCGGCCGCGGAGAGGACGTCCATGACGTGGAAGGGCGGCACACCGGCCCGCAGCGCGGGCCCGGCGAAGGCTCCGAGATCGACCATGCGGCCAGGCTAGTTGCCTTCCGGGTTCAGTACCCGCGGTAGGCACCGCCGTGGGCCATGGCCTTGATGCCGGGCACGTTGTCGAGCCCCCCGTACCGGTCGAAGGAGTACCGCACACCGGCGATGATGTTGTCGACCGGGTTGTAGATGTTGTCGTGCCCGGGAAGCTTGTGCGCGTTGAACGTGGAGTCGATGCACTGCATGAGCCCCTTGGACGGATGCCCCGCGGCGGCGTTCGAATCCCAGTTGTTGATGGCGTTCGGATTTCCGCCGGATTCGTGCTGGATGATCGCCCAGATCTTCGGGATATCCGCATCCGTCACCGGAATTCCGGCCGCCTGCAGCGCCTTCATGGCTTCCTGGATCCACTGCTGGACGTTCCCCGGCGGCGGTGAGGAAGGCGGGCCACCGCTGGGCCCGAGGCCGCCACCACCGCCCCCGCCTCCGCCGCCGCCACCACCGCCGCCTCCGCCGTGGTGGGACGCGCCGTTGCTGTGGATGCCGCCCGTGCTCTGGGGCGGCGCCGCGGAGCTGCTCGGCAGCGGGACCTGGTCGTAGCCGCCCTCGATCTGCTGGGACATCAGCTTCTGCGAGGCCTTGATCGCCGTGTCGGCCTGGGTTTGGAGGCCGGTCACGTCGCCGTCGAAGCCGGCCGTGATGTTGTGGACGTCGGTCTTCGCCGTGGCCAGGATTTCGTCGGCGCTGGGGCTCGGCCCCGGCTTGCCTTCGTCGTGGGCCTTCTGCGCCGCGGCCAGCGCGTTGTTGATCTGGGTTTCGGCCGTCGCGTTGCGCTCGTTGACCGCCTTCTCCGCGGCCAGTTGCTTGTCCTGGACCGTCTTCTTGATCTGCGCCAGGCTCGACTGCAGGTCGTCGAGGTCCTTGGCGACGTCCTCGAGGTGGGTCTGCACCTTGGTGCCGGCGTCGCGGACCTGGCGGACGTACTGGAAGAACTGGTCGGCCGCCGGGCCCACCCACACGCTGTCGTTGAGCGCGTCGGTCGAATTCTTCAGGGACGCATTGTGGTCGCCGGCGTTCTTGCCCGCTTCGCGGAACTGCGTTGCCGCCGCCGAAATCTTTTCCAGGTCGACCTTTTCGACCTGGTCGACCTTCTTCAGGAAGGCGTCCCAATTGTCCGGCGTGCCCGCGCCGCCCGGGTTCAGTCCCACTCTCGTGCCCCCTGCTTACTTGTCGACGTGCAGCTTCAGGTCGCTCGCCCCGACCTGGTCGGTTTCGGCGATCAGGCCGGCGGCCCTGCGCATGGCGTACCCCAGCGCCTCCATGTGCTTGCCCGCGGCGTCGAACTGGCTGTGCACGCCGTCCTTGAACTTGCCGACCGCGCCGTGCGCGTCGCCCGTTTCGTCCATCCCGCCGAAGGGGCTTTCCTTCTCGTGGTCCAGCCCGGTGACCTTGTGCTTGGACTTTTCGAACTCGTCCTTCAGCTTCTCCACCTGGCCGGCCGCGATGGCCATCGAGTCCGGGTCGTAGACAGGCACGGTTCGTCATCCCCTTCGCGAAACTTGTCTCCGCCCGGTCAGACGTCGCCATGACCAGGACGGTTCCCGCGCTTACTTTATGACTTCACCCGGGACGCGGGTACGGATCTCCGGCAACTTCCACCCCAGCGGGGTCAGGCCTCCGCCATCAGCTCGCGGATCCGGGTGGCCAGCAGGGCGTTGTCCGCCGGAGTCACCGTCGCCCACTCGCGGGCGTCGCGGTCACGGCCCACCTGGAACAGGTACCGGCCCGCGTCCGTGTCGAAGAACGCCACCACCCGGGCCGCCCGGTGCACCACACCGTCACGCGACGTCCGTTCCGCGCCGAACTGGCCGCGGGCCTCCTGGCCCAGCAGCATGCCCGACAGCTCCTGCGCCTGGAACAACGGCACGCCGCGGTCCTCCAACGCCGTCACCAGCGCCTTCGCGTCGCCCTTCGCCGCCGCGTCGGCCGACTTCACGACGTCGTACGGGAGGCTGACCGTCTGGCCGATGCCCGGGCCCAGGTCGCCCGCCACCGAGACCGCCGCGTCCGCCAGGCCGTCCTCCGTGGCCGGGATCAGCCAGACCTCGCCGCTGTCCACCACGGCCAGCACCGCCTGGCTGCGCAGGCTGACCGCGCGGCCGCGGATCTCCCGTTCCGCCCACACCCAGACGTCGATCCCGAAGCCCGGGCGCGCCAGCAGGTGCAGCATGTCGGCCAGCTCGCCGGACGGGCGCCCGTTGCGGGCCAGGCGCCGCTCGCTCAGCGACGCCCACGCCGACTCCACCAGCTCACGCCGTTCGCTGCGGGTGGTTCCGGCGCTCGGCACGTCGAGCGCGACGTGCCGCCGGGGCAGTTCGAAGGACTCCCAGAGCACGTCGAACTCGAGGGCCGACAGCACGAGCGACACGGTCAGCGCACATCCCCGCCGTGGTCGCCGATCACGTCGGGCGAAACCATCCGCTGGTCGGCGAACAGGTCCTGGTCGTCGACGCCGAAGCGGCGGACGTGCTCGGCGTCGTCCTCCTGCGGAGCCGCCTCCGACAGGAACTTCGCCTCGCCTGGCCGCTGCTTCGGGCTGATCTGCTCCGACTTCCGCAGCGCGACGGCCTCCTCTTCGGGCAGCTCGCCGACCGGCAACGGCCGCACCGGGCCCTTCGGCCCGCTCTTCTCGCGCCGCAGCCGCTCCTTGTCGCCGCTCAGCGCGCCGCCGGCCGCGCCCGCGCCGATCGCCGCCGCGCCCGCGCCCAGCTCTCCCGGCGTCGCACCGGGCCTGGCCGTGATGCCGCGTTCGGCCGTGTACTGGCCGGGCGGCAGCGGGGCCTGCGGCATCGCGCCGACCGTGCGGCCCTTCGCCAGCAGCCCGTCCGGGCCGCGGCCGGCCGAGGTGTCGAGGCCGGCCGAGCCGCCGGCCGTGCCCCCGCCACCGCCGAGGGACTTGATCGGCGCCGTCGCCGGAGCCGAGCCGGGCGGCACCGCGCCGGGCGGCACCGCGCCGGGCGCGCCCGGCGGGACGAAGCCTTCGCCCTGCCCCGCGGTCAGCGGGCCCGGGGTGAAGCGGCCGGCGGGGTCGCCCGACGAGCCGCGGCCCGGGGCCGGGACCCAGCCGGGGCCGGGCGCCGACGTCGGCGGCTTCACGCCCGCCGGCGTCGTCGACGAGCTCGTCGACGTGTGCTGGCCGGGCGCGGCGCCCGCCGAGCCGGTCTGCCGCGGCTGCTGCTGCACCGGCCGGGACGGCTGCTGCTGCGCCGCGACGCCGTAGGCCGGGGTCGGCGGGTCGGCGTGCACGGTGTGGGACACCGGCTGCACCACCGGCGGGTCGACGTGCACCGAGCGGACCTTGTCGGACGCCGGTTTCACGCCGCCGTCCGGCGTCACCTGGACCGCGGCGCCGGCGACGTCGAGCACCCCCGGCGTGACACCGGGGACGGCCAGCTTCAGCGACTCCGGGTCCGACAGCGACTGCGTCGACAGGAGGTTCGTGCCGCTCTGCTGCGCGTACTCGTTCAGCGCCTGCTGCGCCTGCGCCTTGGCGTCGTTCGCGGCCTCGACCTGCCGGGCGTGGTCGGTTTCGAAGCCGATCAGGCTCAGCAGCACGCCGTCGGTGAGGGTGAAGCCGCCGGCGCCCTTCCGGACCGTCTCGGCGTCCGGCAGCTTGTACTTGGTCCGGTTGAACGCCTCGCCCTGCTCGAACACCATTTCCGCGGCGTGCGCGACCTTCGTGGTGGCGTCCTGGGAGAACCCGGCCTGCTCGGTGAGCACCTGGCTCGCCGCGCCGCCGGCCTGGCTCTGCCATTCGACGCCGAGCTTCAGCAGCTGCGCGCGCAGCGTCTGGTCGGTGTGGGCGAGCGCGGTCGCGACGGCCTTCAGCGCGTCGACGGCGGTGCCGATGCTGCCGGTGCCGTCGCCGTTGACCATCCGCGTGATCTGCGTGGCGATCGCGGTGTTGGTCCAGCCGTCGAACCGGTGGTTCTGGATCCCGGCCGCGAGCTCGGAGAATTCCACGCGCCCTCCCTCAGTTGCGTGCTTTCAGGGTTTGCAGCGCCACGTCGGCGGCGTGCGCCGACATCTCGCACAGCTGCGGCTGGGTGAACCCGCCGCGGGTGATGGGGAACGTCCGGACGGTCAGCGTCTTGCCGGTGGCGACGCCGACGAGGGTGGTGCAGTCGGCCGGGTCGGCGGCCGCGCGGTAGCTGGTCAGCGCCGGGTAGCCGCCGACGGCCTTCGGTTCGGTGGTCATGCTGTTCTTGCGCCGGGCCCCGGTGATCCACTGGCCGAGGTCCGCGGCGACCGCGCCGACCTCGTAGCCGTGGAACGGTTCCGCCTTGTCGGCGTCGAACACGCAGACCGGCCCGTCCGCGCCGTCGGCCTGCCGTGGCACGCTGCTGATCTTCAGCGCGTCGAGCTCGACCTGCGGGAACAGCTCGCACAGGTCGACGCCCTGCAGCGGCAGGTCGGCCGGGCGCTGCGGCAGCTGGGCGGCCTTCGCGCTCTGCGACGCCGCGGTGGCCGCCGTCTCGACCGGGTACGGGGTGCCGTCGGTGCCCGCCGAGCAGCCGGCGAGCGCCGCCGTCGCGAGCACGCCTCCGGTGATCCGCAGCGCGTGGTTACGCACCGTGCCTGCCGCGGTCACCGAACACCGCCGCCTTCTCCTCTTCGCCGACCTTGTAGTCCTTCGCGGCGTCTCGCAGCTGCGAGACCAGGCGCTTGAGGCCCGCGACGTACTCGCGGACCTGGCCGGCGTAGGAGCGGTCGCCGTCGGCGATGAGGGAGTTCCACGCCTCGACCGACTGGGTGCTGATCACGTCCGCCGAAGGGGCGTCGATCCGCAGCTGGTCCAGCCGGGTGACGAGCTGGTCTTCGAGGGCGTTGGCCTGCTCTTCGACGATCCGGGCGACGTCGAGCAGCTTGTCCGGGTGGACCAGGACGTCCGCGGCCGCCGGCGCCACCGGGACGGCCGTGCTGAGGTCGTACGAGGGTCCTGACATGCGCTCCCCTGACGTCATACGGACAGTGACCGGCCGGTTCCCGTCGAGGCTACCAATCCGCGTGTGGCGGCAGCCTGAGTTTGGACGAAGAGCGGGCCCGGCCGGTTCCCCCGATCCGTTGAAATCAGGCGCGCTGCTTCGCCGTCGGAGCGCCGACCTCGCCGTTCGCCGCCTTCAGGGCGATGTCGGTGCGGTGGTGCGAGCCGGCGAGGTGGACCTTTTCGACGGTTTCGTACGCGTGCTTGCGCGCGGACTTCAGGGTCTTACCGGTGCCGACGACCGAAAGCACGCGGCCGCCGGAGGAGACGACGGCGCCGTCGTCACGGCGGCGCGTGCCGGCGTGCAGCACGCCTTCGAGTTCGGCGCCGGTGATGACGTCGCCGGTGCGCGGCTTGCCGGGGTAGCCGTCGGCGGCGATCACGACGGTGACCGCGGCCCCGCCGGACCACTCCAGCGGCGGGTGCTCGGCGAGCTTGCCGGTGGCGGTGGCGTGCATCAGCCCGGCGATCGGGCTGCGCAGCAGCGCCAGCACGACCTGCGTCTCGGGGTCGCCGAAGCGGCAGTTGAACTCGATGACCTGGGGGCCGTCGGAGGTCAGCGCGAGCCCGGCGTAGAGCAGGCCGGAGAACGACGCGCCGCGGTTCACCAGCTCGTCGGCGACCGGCTGGACGACCCGCTCGACCAGCTCGTCGACCAGGTTTTCGGGCGCCCACGGCAGCGGCGCGTACGCACCCATGCCGCCGGTGTTCGGGCCCGCGTCGCCGTCGCCGACGCGCTTGAAGTCCTGCGCGGGCAGCAGCGGCACGACGGTGTTGCCGTCGACGAAGCAGAAGAGCGAGGCCTCCGGACCGTCCAAAAAGGACTCCAGGAGCACCGGGTGCCCGCCGTCGAGCAGCATGATGGCGTGCTTGCGCGCGACGTCGTAGTCGGTGGTGACGACAACGCCCTTGCCGGCGGCGAGCCCGTCGTCCTTGACCACCCAGGTCGGCCCGAAGCGCGCGAGCGCGGCATCGAGGCGAGCGGGGTTGTCGACGACCTCGCACCGGGCGGTCGGCACGTTCGCGGCGGCCATGACGTCCTTCGCGAAGGCTTTCGACCCTTCGATCCGGGCGGCGGCGGCCGACGGGCCGAAGCAGGCGATGCCGGCCTTGCGGACGGCGTCGGCAACCCCGGCGACGAGCGGCACCTCCGGCCCGACGACGACGAGGTCGGCCTGCCAGCTCTTGGCGAGCCCGGCAACGGCCTCGGGATCGGCGGCATCGACACCGAGCTGCTCGGCGACGGCGGCGGTCCCGGCGTTGCCGGGAGCGCAGGCCAGAGCGGTGACGGCGGGATCACCGGAGGCCGCGAGGACGAGGGCGTGCTCACGGGCGCCGGAGCCGATTACCAGTACGCGCACGCCGCACAGCGTATCCGGCCGGGTTCGAGGGGGACATTGCGCCGTCCTCCGGGGGGCGTGTCCACAGGTTCTCGCTGATGTGGACAACCTCGGCCGGTGGGGCCGGGAGCACGGGGTTTTGTCGGGCCTCGGCGATAGGCTGGAAGCGGGGGCAGCCCCCAGGGAGGGCGGGCTGTCGCTGCCGGGCCATCGCTGCCGGGCCATCGCTGCCGGGCCATCGCTGCCGGGCCATCGCTGCCGGGCCATCGCTGCCGGGCCATCGCCACCGCGCCATGGCCGCCGGGCCATCGCCTCCGCGCCTCCGCTGAGGGCCCTCGCCCCGCCCTCCGCGGGGCCTGTCCACAGGTTCGCGCTGATGTGGACAACCGCGGCCGCAGGCTCCGCGATCCGGCGGTTTCGTCGGACCCCGCCGATACGCTGGAAGCGGGGGCAGCCCCCAGGGAGGGCGGGCCGTCGCTGCCGGGCCTCCGCCGCCCAGCCTCCATCGCCATGCCCCGCCACCGGCGCCGCATCCCCGCATCCCCGCGCACCGGCGGGCCCGCGCACCGGCGGACCTACAAACCCGCGCACCCGCACACCCGCGAGCAGCACAATCCACGCAAACCCCCGCACCCCCCACGAACAGGAGTCCACGCGCCGTTTACCGCGTCGACCGCCCAGGTACGTACTTCGGACGCTTGCGACATCGAGGGTGGCGCGGGTACATCCAGGGCACACCCTGTGTGAAAAGAGGTCACCACATGAAGCGCAAACGTGTCGGCGTACTGACACTCGCCGGGTTGGCGTTGCTGAGCGTCACCGGGTTTGCCGTTGGGTCGGCGTCCGCTGCCGAGAGCGGGTCCGGCGATGCGGCCGCGCACGGGCGGGGCCACGATGACCCCGTGATCATCGGACACCGCGGTGCGCCCGGGTACCGGCCGGAGCACACCCTCGCCTCCTACGAGCTCGCCTTCCGGATGGGGGCCGACTGGGTCGACGTCGACCTCGTGCCCACCAAGGACGGCCAGCTCGTTGCCCGGCACGAACCCGAGATCGGCGGCACCACCGACGTCGCGAAGCACCCCGAGTTCGCGGGCCGGAAGAAGACCGTCGTGCTCGATGGCGTCACCACCACCGGGTGGTTCACGCAGGACCTCACCCTCGCCGAGCTGAAGACGCTGCGTGCGGTCGAGCGGATCCCGCAGAACCGGCCGCACAACACGCTGTACAACGGCCGGTACCAGATCGCCTCCTACCAGGAGGTGCTCGACCTGACCCGGCGCCTCGGCCGCGAGCTGCACCGGACGCTGGGCACCTACCCCGAGGTCAAGCACTCGACGTTCTTCCAGTCCATCGGCAACCCGACCGAGCCGAAGCTGGTGTCGATCCTCAAGCGCAACGGCCTCGACCGGCCGGACGCGCCCGCGATCATCCAGTCCTTCGAGGTGTCGAACCTGATCGCGCTGCACAAGCAGCTCCGGACGCCGCTGCTGCAGCTGACGTCGGCCACCGGCGCCCCGGCGGACTTCGTCGCGAACGGCGACAAGCGGACGTACGCGGACCTCGTCACGCCGCAGGGGCTGCGCGAAGTCGCGAAGTACGCGAAGTACCTCGGGCCGGACAAGGCGCAGGTCATCCCGCGGGACAAGAACGACAACCTGGGCACGCCGACCGCGCTCGTCGCGGACGCGCACAAGGCCGGCCTGAAGGTGCAGCCGTACACCTTCCGGAACGAGAACCCGTTCCTGCCCGCGAACCTGCGTTCGTCGGCCGCGCCGGACGCCTACGGTGACGTCTTCACCGAAGAGGCGGCCTTCTTCAAGGCCGGCGTCGACGGCTTCTTCGCCGACCAGCCGGACACCGCGCTGGAGTCGCTGCACGCCTTCCTGGGCCGTTAATCGCTTTTCGCGAAGGGCGCTTCCGTGGACGCTGGGTCCGTGGAAGCGCCCTTTTCCGGTGTTGTGCTGGTCAGCCGCGGTGACGAGACGCTGCTCGCCGAAGCGTCCGGGTACGCGCACGTCGCCCACGGCGTCGAGAACACGATCGACACGCGGTTCGCCATCGCCAGCGGCACCAAGGGGTTCACCGCGCTGGTCGTCGTCGGGCTCGTCGCCGAAGGGCGCCTCGAGCTGTCGATGAGGGCGCGGGACATCCTCGGCGAGGACCTGCCGCTCATCGACGACCGGGTCACCGTCGAACACCTGCTGACGCACACCTCCGGCATCGGCGACTACTGCGACGACGAAAACCCGCCCGAGACGCCGCCCGGCCTCGTCACGTCGGCCGACTACCTCGCCGCCCTCGACGGGTATCCGCAGCAGTTCCCGCCCGGCGAACGGTTCCACTACAACAACGGTGCCTTCGCCGTCCTCGGCCTGATCGCCGAACGGATCGCGGGCATACCTTTCACCGACCTCGTCCACGACCGCGTGTGCACTCCCGCCGGGTTGGCCGACACGGCGTTCCTCCGCTCGGACGCGCTACCGCCCCGGACCGCCACCGGCTACCTGGAAGACGGCCGCACCAACGTGTTCAGCCTCCCGGTCGTCGGCCACGGCGACGGCGGGATCTACAGTTCCGCCCCGGATTTCCGCCGGTTCTGGCCCGCCTTCCTGGCCGGCCGGATCGTGCCGCCGGAGTGGGTCGCGCGGATGCTGCGCCCGCACACCGGCCGTTACGGCCTCGGCTTCTGGCTGCCCCGGCCCGGCGTGGTCCGGCTGGTGGGCGGCGACCACGGCGTCGCGTTCCGGAGCACGCACGAGCCGTCGACCGGGCTCGTCGCGACCCTGATCTCGAACGACCACCGAGGTGGCGGGCCCCGGCTGCGGCGGCTGGACGAGTTCTTGACGAAGGCTTGACACCCTCCGGCACCAGGGCTACCTTCGGCGAATTCAATGGTCTGGCCGCATACCTTTCAAGAGGTGCCCGATGGACGTTTCCGACCAGCAGACCACCCCCGACCACGCCGACGAGGACAGCGCGCGCCTGCACCAGCTGGGGTACGCGCAGGAACTGAAACGCACGATGTCGGCGTTCTCGAACTTCGCCGTCTCCTTCACGATCATCTCGATCCTCTCCGGCTGCCTCACGCTCTACGGCACGGGGATGAAGACCGGTGGACCGGCCGCGATGATCTGGGGCTGGGTGCTGGTCGGCTTCTTCGTGATCCTCGTCGGCCTCGGCATGGCGGAGGTGTGCTCCAGCTACCCGACCGCTGGTGGGCTGTACTACTGGGCGGCCAAACTGGCCCCTCGCAACGGCGCGGCCTGGTCGTGGTTCACCGGCTGGTTCAACCTGATCGGCCAGATCGCCGTCACGGCGGGCATCGACTTCGGCGCCGCCCTGTTCCTCAACGCGTTCCTGGACCTGCAATGGGGCTTGGCCGCCACGCCGGGGCACACGATCCTGCTGCTGGCGATCATCCTCGTGGTGCACGGCCTGCTGAACACCTTCGGCGTCCGCCTGGTCGCGATCCTCAACAACGTCAGCGTGTGGTGGCACCTCGTCGGCGTGCTGGTCATCGTGGGGGTGCTGACCTTCGTTCCCGCCAAGCACCAGGACGCCGGCTTCGTCTTCGGGCAGTTCGTGAACCAGACCGGCTGGACTTCGCCGATCTACGTGTTCGCACTGGGTCTCCTGCTCGCGCAGTACACGCTGACGGGGTACGACGCTTCGGCGCACATGACGGAAGAGACGAAGAACGCCGCCAAGGCCGGACCGCGCGGAATCGTCACCTCGATCCTCGTCTCCTTGGTCGCCGGGTGGATCCTGCTCATCGGCCTGACCTTCGCGATCCAGGACTACGACGGGGCGGTCGGTTCCGCGACCGGCGTGCCGCCCGCCCAGATCTTCATCGACGCCACCGGGGCCACCACCGGCAAGTTCCTGCTGCTGATCTGCATCGGCGCGCAGCTGTTCTGCGGGATGTCGTCCGTCACGGCGAACTCGCGGATGATCTACGCCTTCGCCCGCGACGGCGCAATTCCGGGCTCGGGGATCTGGCACCGGATCAACAAGCGCACCCAGACGCCGACCAACGCCGTGTGGCTCGCCGCGGGTGGCGCCCTGGTGCTGGCCCTGCCGTACCTCTGGAGCACGACGGCGTACTACGCGGTCACTTCCATCGCGGTCGTGGGGCTCTACGTCGCCTACGTAATTCCCGTGTTCCTCCGGGTCCGGCGAGGTGACTCGTTCGAAGCGGGTCCGTGGAACCTCGGCAGGTGGGGGAAGCCGATCGGCATCGTCGCGTCCGTCTGGGTCGCGTTCATCTTCGTGCTGTTCATGCTGCCGCCGGCGTCTCCGGTGACGGTGGATTCCTTCAACTACACGCCGATCGCGTTCCTGGTGGTGCTCGGCGGCGCGGCGCTCTGGTGGGTGGTGTCGGCCCGGAAGTGGTTCAAGGGCCCCAAGGTCCAGGGTTCCGCGGCGGAACTGGCGGCGGTGGAACAGGAACTGAAGGAACTGGGCTGAGCCGTCGTGAGTGGTAAGGCGGGGGTGGTTGAGAGGTTAAAACAAAGACAGAAGGAGGAGGAGCGGGGGTGGCGAG
>NZ_JBEXKX010000019.1:0-165314 GCF_040609695.1 Amycolatopsis sp. NPDC004625 | reverse complement strand
TGTAATCTCGTGTCGGATGGGAGGAGCTCGCGAGTCCGGTCTGCCGCGGCTCGTCGTGAGTGAGAAACAGTGTTCTAACCCTGTTTCTCACTCACGACAGGCTGCGGCAGCCGCTTTGCCGGGCGCTTCAGGTCTGCCGCTTGCCGCTGGTGATGCGGGACATCACCAGCGCGATGAGGATGATCGCCCCGTTGAGCGCGCCGATCCACTGGGCGGGCACGCCGGCCAGGGTCAGCACGTTCTGGATCATGTACAGCAGCAGGATGCCGGTGAAGGCGCCGAAGAGCGTGCCGCGGCCGCCGTTCAGGCTCACCCCGCCGATCACGGCCGCGGCGAACACCGTGAAGATGTAGCCGTTGCCCTGCGCCGCGGCCACCGAGGCCAGCCGGCCCGAGAGCAGCAGCCCGCCGAGCGCGGCCAGCACGCTCGCCCCGATCAGCACGATCCACACGATCCGGTCGGTCCGGATGCCCGCCGCCTTCGCCGCGTCCTCGTTGCCGCCGATCGCGTACAGGCTGCGGCCGAACCGGGTGTAGCCGAGCAGGACGATCCCGCCGGCGAACAGCAGCACGCAGATCCAGATCGACGCCGGGATCCCGGCCCACAGCGTGGTGCCGAGGTAGAGCATCGAGTCGGACATGCCGAAGAACGTCTGGCCGCCGGAGATGCCGGTCAGCAGGCCGCGCAGGACGATGAGCATGCCGAGCGTCACGACGAACCCGCTCAGCCCGAAACGGACGATCAGCAGGGCGTTGAGGGCCCCGACCACCACCCCGACGACCAGGACGACGGGGACGCCGGTCCACGACGGCAGCACCCCGAGCGAGTGGCCGCCTTCGATCGTCAGCCAGGCCGCCACGCCGGGCGCGAGCCCGAACGTCGATTCCAGCGAGAGGTCCATCTTGCCGACGACCAGGACCATCGTCTGGGCGAGCACCAGCAGCGCGATCTCCGACATCGTCTGCAGGATGTTGATCACGTTGTCGTACTGGAGGAACACCGGGTTCACCAGCTGGCCGACGACGGCGATCGCGACGATCCCCGGCACGAGCGCGAAGTCGCGCAGGCGGGCCAGCGCGATCCGCCGGGGCGGCCGGGCGGCGCCGGGTCCGGTCCGCGGCGGGGCGTCCACCGCGACGGGGCTTTCAGGCATCGAGGTCGACTCCTTCCATGGCGGCCACGACCTCGCGGTCCGGCCGGCCGGCGGGGATTTCGGTCGTGAGCCGGCCGTGCACCACGACCAGCAGCCGGTCGCAGAGGCGCAGGTCGTCGAGCTCGTCCGAGGCGATCAGCACCGCGGTGCCCGCCGCGGCGGCCTCGGCGACCTTGCCCAGGAGGAACTCCTTCGACCGGACGTCGACCCCGGCGGTGGGGGTGATCAGCACGAGCAGCCGCGGGTCGCCCGCGAGGGCCCGGGCCATGACGACCTTCTGCTGGTTGCCGCCGGACAGCGCGGAGACCGGCAGGTCCGGCCCGGGCGTCTTCACCGCCAGCCGCGTGATCAGCTTCCCGGCGAGCCGGTCCCGCAGGGCGGACCGGACGAAGATGCCCGGGCCGAGCCGGTCCATGACGCTCATCGTGGAGTTGTCCGCAATGGACATCTCGGGCACGAAACCCTGGTGGTGCCGGTCTTCCGGGACGAACCCGACACCCGCCGCCAGCGCCGACGGGACGTCGCCGGGCCGCGGCCGCCGGTCCCCGACGAGCACCGTGCCGGACGTCGGTCTGCGCAGCCCGGCGAGGGTTTCGGCCAGCTCGGTCTTGCCGCTGCCGCCCGCCCCGGCCAGGCCGACGATCTCGCCGGGCGCGACGGCGAACGAGACGTTCTCGAAGTGCGGGGCCAGCGTGAGGTCGTCCACCCGCAGCACGGGTTCAGTGCCGCGGCGGGCCGACGACGTCCGTTCCTGTGTGGTGACGGCGTTCTCGCCGGTCATCGCGGCCACGAGGCCGGCCTTCGGCAGCTCGGCGACCGGCGCGGTGAGGACGTGCCGGGCGTCCCGGTACACCGTCACCGTGTCGCAGATTTCGTACACCTCCTGGAGGTGGTGGCTGATGAACAGGAAGGTGACGCCCTGGCGCTGCAGTTCGGCGATGTGCCCGAACAGCCGGGTGATGGCGGCGCCGTCGAGCTGCGCGGTCGGCTCGTCGAGGATGACGAACCGGGCGCCGAACGACAGGGCCCGCGCGATCTCGACGAACTGCCGCTGCTCGACGCCGAGCTCGCGGGCCGGCCGGTGCACGTCGACGTCCACCGACCAGCGCTCCAGGAGCTCGGCGGCCGAGCGGCGCAGCGCCGCCCAGCGGACGAACCCGCCGCGGGTCTCCTGCCGGTTGAGGAACAGGTTCTCCGCCACGGACAGGTCGGGGATGATCGTCGAGCGCTGGTACACGCACGCCACCCGGGACCGCCAGCCGTCCCGGTCGGCCGGGGCCGGCGCCGGGTGCCCGTTCAGCCGCACGGTCCCGGCGTCCGGTCCGGTCAGTCCGGTGAGGACGGACACCAGGGTCGACTTGCCGGCGCCGTTGCGGCCGACCAGGGCGTGCGTCTGTCCGGGTAGGACGGTCAGGTCGGCGTGGTCCAGCGCGACCGTGGCGCCGTAGCGCTTGACCACCTGTCGGGCCTCGACGACCGGCACGGTGTTCATGTTCGGTTCCTCTCCGGAAAGCGCCTCAGCTCTTGCTGTTGCCCCACAGGGACGGGTCGTCGACCTTGACGCTGTGCACGGGCCCGAACGCGGCCCCGTCCGCGGTCACCAGCGGCGCGGCCAGCTGGTCCTCCATCAGGCCCTCGCGGACCTGGATGACGGTGCTGTCGTGGTCGGTCTTGCCCACGGCGGGCGTCTTGCCGTCGATGGCGTCCTTGACGTACTGCAGGGCGTACTTGGCGAACAGGTCGGCGGGCTGGGACACGGTCGCGTCCATCTCGCCGGCCCGGATCTTCGCGAGTTCCTCGGGGATGCCGTCGTTGGACACGATGAACACGTGCTTCGGGTCGCTCGCCGGGACAGCCAGGCCGCGCTGCTTCAGCAGCTGCAGCGTGCCGGACAGGGCGAAGCTGGACTGCATGTAGACGCCCTTGATGTCCGGGTTCGCCGTCAGCCGGGTCTGCAGCTTCTGGGCCGCGGTGTTGGCGTCCCAGTTGGTCGCCTCGCCGAACACCGTGATGCCCGGGAAGGTCTTCTTCATGCAGTCGTTGAACGCCTCGGTGCGGTCGCGGCCGTTGATCGAGGCGAGGTCGCCCTGCAGCATGACGACCTTGCCCTGGCCGCCGAGCTTGGTGCCGAGGAACTGGCAGGCCTTCTCGCCGTAGGCGCGGTTGTCGGCCCGCACGACCATGTAGACGTTGCCCTGGTCGGGCCGGGTGTCGACGGACACGACCGGGATCTTCTTGCTCGCCAGCTGCTGCAGGGTCGGGATGATCGCCGCGGTGTCCTGCGGCGCCATCACCACGCCCTTGACACCCTGGCTGATCATCGTCTGCACGTTGGCCGTCAGGTTGGCGACGTCGTTCTGCGAGTTCGTGGTCTTGAGGTCGAGGCCGAACTGGCCGCCGAACTGGGGCACGTACTTGATGTAGGCGTTCCAGAAGTCGGTGTCCGAGCGCGGGTAGTCGACCCCCACGACGGTTTTGCCGCCCGAAGCGGCGGTCGAACCGCTGCCACTGCATCCGGCCAGTGCGGCCGCGGTCAGGACGCCGGCGGTGACGACAGTCGCGGCGCGCAGGTGCTGGAACTTCATGACCTCTCCTCGTTGACAGGTTTCGGGCGGAGACGGAGGCCGGACATCCCGCCGTCCACGGCGAGATCGGTGCCGGTGGTGGCGCCGGAGTCCGGGCCGGCCAGGTAGCAGATCGCCGCGGCGACCTCCTCGGCGGTGACGAGCCGGCCGGTGGGCTGACGCGCGGCGAGCGCGGCCAGCTCGGCCGCGGGATCGTCGGCCCGCGCGAGCAGCCGGTCGATCCACGGGGTGTGCGCGGTGCCGGGGTTCACGCAGCACACGCGGATGCCTTCGGCCAGGTGGTCGGCGGCCATCGCGCGGGTGAGCGCGAGGACCGCGCCCTTGGTGGCGCTGTAGAGCGTTCGCTGCGGAAGCCCGGCGGTGGCCGCGATCGAGCAGGTGTTGACGATCGCCGCCGCGCCCGACTCGCGCAGGTGCGGCAGGGCCGCGCGGGCCACCCGGACCATGCCCACGACGTTGACGTCGAAGACGCGGTGCCACTCGGCGTCGTCGTTGTCCTCGACGGTTCCCTGCGCGCCGATCCCCGCGTTGTTGACCAGGACGTCCAGGCCGCCGAGGTGCTCGACCGCGGCGGCGACCGCGGCCCGTACCGACTCGTCGTCCGAGACGTCGGCCCGCACGCCGGTCAGCGGGGGCTCGACCCGGTCGTTCAGGTCGAGGCAGACCACGCGGGCGCCGCGCGCGGACAACCTCAGCGCGGTGGCGAGCCCGATGCCGGACGCGCCACCGGTCACGATCGCCCGGACGCCGTCGAACTCGCCGCTCACGCGACCACCACCGCGTCCCGCTGCCAGACCGGGCCGTCGGGGAACCGGTACTGCGCCACGGATTCGTCGTGCAGCCGCGCCCCGAGGCCCGGCTCGCGCGGGGCGAGGTAGCGGCCCCGCTCGATGCGCACCGGGTCGACGAAGTGCTCGTGCAGGTGGTCGACGTACTCGATGACCCGGTCGGTCTGGGTGCCGCTCACCGCGACGAAGTCGAACATCGCCAGGTGCTGCACCATCTCGCACAGCCCGACCCCGCCGGCGTGCGGGCACACCGGGACGCCGAACTTGGCGGCCAGCAACAGGATCGCGATGTTCTCGGTGACCCCGGCGACCCGGCTGGCGTCGAGCTGGAGGACGTCGATCGCCTGCGCCTGCAGCAGTTGCTTGAACATCACCGCGTTGTGGGTGTGCTCGCCGGTGGCCACC
Source organism: Amycolatopsis sp. NPDC004625 (assembly GCF_040609695.1). Classification (NCBI taxonomy): domain Bacteria; kingdom Bacillati; phylum Actinomycetota; class Actinomycetes; order Pseudonocardiales; family Pseudonocardiaceae; genus Amycolatopsis; species Amycolatopsis sp. NPDC004625. The sequence goes on along the minus strand of NZ_JBEXKX010000019.1, from coordinate 160,383 downwards.
TTGATCGGGGCGACCGCCCGGCGGATCGCCGCGTGGCCGAGCACGTCGTCGGGCGAGGTCGGCTCCTCGATCCAGTACGGGTCGAACTCGGCCAGCGGGCGCAGCCATTCGATGGCCTGGCCGACGCCCCACGCCTGGTTGGCGTCGATGGCGATCCGGACGTCCGGCCCGACGACGTCCCGCGCGAGCCGCAGCCGGCGGACGTCCTCGTCGAGGTCGGCGCCGACCTTGAGCTTGATCTGGGTGAATCCGTCGCGGACCGCCTCCGCCGACAGCGCCGCCAGCTTTTCCGGGGAGTACCCGAGCCAGCCGGGAGTCGTGGTGTAGGCGGGAAAACCGGAGTCCAGGAGTTCGGCCTGGCGCGCCGCGCGGCCGGGTTCGGCGCGGCGGAGGATGCCGAGGGCTTCGTCGCGGGTCAGGGCGTCCTGCAGGTACCGGAAGTCGACCAGGTCGACCAGTTCTTCGGGCGGCAGTTCGGCGAGCAGCCGCCAGACGGGCTTGCCTTCGCGGCGGGCGCGCAGGTCCCAGGCCGCGTTGACGATCGCGGCCGCGGCCATGTGGATCGCGCCCTTGTCCGGGCCCAGCCACCGCAGCTGGCTGTCCCCGGTCAGCCGGCGGGAAAACGCGCCGAGGTCGGCGAGCGCGTCGGCGACCGGCATCCCGGCGACCAGGGGCACCAGCGCCCGGACGGCGGCGACCTCGACGTCGTTGCCGCGGCCGACGGTGAAGGCGAGGCCGTAGCCTTCGTCGCCGGCACTCGTGCGGATGGTCACGTACGCCGCCGAGTAGTCCGGTTCCGGGTTCATCGCGTCCGACCCGTCCAGGCTCAGCGACGTCGGGAAGCGCACGTCCACGGCGTCGATGGCGCTGATCACTTCGGCCAACGGGGCCACCTCTCATCCGGCGCAGACAACATATGTATGGCTACGCGCCGGTCCGCGGATTGTCCAGAGCCGGGCCGTAACACGGCAATAACGTGGACTTTGCGTAGTCGATGACTACTGGTTGTCGCTTTACGTATGACGACCGGTTCGATCTTTGAGCGAGACATCATATGTCTGTTACGGTTCCCGCATGCGCTTCCAACGCCTCGGCGAACCCGGCCGGGAGATCCCGGTCGTCCTCGACGGAACCGGCGCGGCACGGGACCTGCGTGCGCTGACGCCGGACATCGACGGTGCCTTCTTCGCCGCGGACGGCGTCGCGCGGGCCCGGTCGGCGGTGCGCGAAGGCACCCTCCCCGTGCTGGATCCCGCGGGGCTGCGCGTCGGCGCCCCGGTGGCCCGGCCCGGCCTGCTCGTCTGCATCGGGCTGAACTACTCCGACCACGCCGCCGAAACCGGCGCGGAGCCGCCCGCGGAACCGGTGGTGTTCCTCAAGGCCACCAGCACGGTCGTCGGCCCGGACGACACCGTGCTCATCCCGCGGACCAGCACCCGCACCGACTACGAGGTCGAGCTCGCGGTGGTGCTCGGCGGCCGGGCGCGGTACCTCGCGACGCCGGCGGACGCCGACGCGGTGATCGCCGGGTACACGATTTCGGACGACGTCAGCGAGCGCGGGTTCCAGCACGACCGCGGCGGCCAGTGGACCAAGGGCAAGTCCTGCGAGACGTTCAACCCGCTCGGCCCGTGGCTGGTCACTCCGGACGAGGCCGGCGACCCCCAGGACCTCCGCCTGCGGCTGGCCGTCAACGGGCAGCCGCGCCAGGACGGCACCACGCGGAACATGCTGTTCGGCGTCCGGCACCTCGTCTGGTACCTCAGCCAGTTCATGGTGCTGGAACCGGGTGACGTCGTGAACACGGGCACGCCGGCCGGGGTCGCCTTCGGGGCCAACGACTTCCCCTACCTGTCCGAAGGGGACGAAGTGACCGTGGCGATCGACGGCCTCGGCCGCCAGCACCACCGGATCGGCCGGGCGTGACCGGCCGGCGCGTCGACGCCCACCACCACCTGTGGCGGACCTCCGTCCGCCGCCACGCGTGGCTCGACGGCGACGACACCGCGGCGATCCGCCGCGACTTCACCCCGGCCGACCTGCGCGCGGCCGCCGCCGGCATCGACGCGACGGTGCTCGTCCAGGTCCTGCCGGACCTGGACGAGTCGATCGAGTTCCTCGCGATCGCCGCCGCCGAGCCGCTCATCGCCGGGGTGGTCGGCTGGATCGACCTCACCGGCTCGCCCGCGCGGGACCTCGAACGGCTGCGCTCGGCCCCGGGCGGCGAACTCCTGACCGGCGTCCGGCACCTCGTTCAGGCCGAACCCGACCCGCGCTGGCTGGAACGCGAAGACGTGCTGGCCGGGCTCGCCGCGGTCCGCGACGCCGGGCTGGTGTACGACCTGCTCGTGCGGCCCCACCAGCTCCCGGCGGCCACCGCGGCGGTCCGGGCGCTGCCGGAGCTCATCTTCGTCCTGGACCACCTCGCGAAACCGCCGATCGCCGCCCGGGCGCTCGAACCGTGGGCGACCGGCCTGGCCACGCTGGCCCGGGAACCCAACGTCGTCGCCAAGCTGTCCGGCCTGGTGACCGAAGCCGGCCGGCCGTGGCGGGCCGAGGATCTGCGGCCCTACACGGAAACCGCGCTCACCGCGTTCGGCCCGGACCGGCTGATGGCCGGTTCCGACTGGCCCGTGTGCCTGCTCGCGGGGACGTACGCGGAGGTCATGGACGCGACCGGCAGCCTGCTCGACGACCTGACCCCGGCGGAACGCGACGCCGTCCGCGGCGGGACCGCGACCCGCGTCTACGGGTTGCCCTGACGAGGCCGGGAACCGCGGCTACTCCCCCGAGTACGCGCCCGCCGCGAGGTCCTCGAGGAGGGTCGGCCCGGTCGGGGTCCAGCCGAGCAGCTCCTGCGTGCCGGTGCTCGTCGCCGCGAGGTCGAGGGCGAAGAACCCGCCGATCCACCCGAAGTGGTCCTGGACGGCGTCCGCCGGGATCGAGGCGACCGGCAGATCGAAGGCGCGGCCGATCGCCTCGGCGATCTCGCGGGTCGGCACGCCTTGTTCGGCGACCGCGTGCAGGCGGGCACCCGCGGGCGCCTTCTCGAGGCCGAGCCGGACCATGCGCGCGGCGTCGCCCACGTGCACGGCGGCCCAGCGGTTGGTCCCGTCGCCGGGGTAGCCGGAAACGCCCTGCTGCCGGGCGATCGCGGCGAGGACCGCGATGAACCCGTGGTCGCGGTGGCCGTGCACGGTCGGCGAGAACCGCAGGCTCACCGGGTGCACGCCGCGGTCGGCGAACTCGAGCGCGAGGTTTTCGCTGCCGCCGCGCGGCGAGTCCGGGCCGTGGAACGGCGACGCGTCGGCCTCGGTCACCGGACGGCCCGGCGCGACGCCGGCGATCCCCGACGCGAGCAGGAACGGGCGGCCGCTGCCGGACAGGGCCTCGCCGATGGTCCGGACGGCGCCGCGCTCGGCCGCGTTCGACACGGCCGGGTTCGCGAAGTCGTGCTTGTTCGCGAGGTGGATGACGGCGTCGGCCGCTTCCGCGCCGGCGCGGATGCCGTCGAGGTCGTCGAGGTCACCGCGGCGGACGCGGACGCCCTGCGCCTCGAGCCGCTCGGCGGAGGCGGCCGACCGGGCCAGTCCGCCGACCTCGTGGCCGGCGGCGAGCAGCTCGGCGACGACGGCGGAGCCGATCCAGCCGGAAGCTCCGGTGACGAAAACGTGCATGACGTGCTCTCCTTCGGGATGCGATGATGTCAGTGACCGACGTCAGCCGCTGACATCGCCACCCTACGCCTAGATGTCAGCCGCTGTCATCACTAGGCTGGCCGCATGGTGCGCTGGGAACCGGGAGCCCCGGAGCGGCTGCAGAAGGCCGCGCTCGAACTGTTCGCCACCCGCGGGTTCGAGCAGACGACCGCGGCGGAGATCGCCGAGGCGGTCGGCCTGACCGAGCGCACCTTCTTCCGCCACTTCAGCGACAAGCGCGAGGCGCTCTTCCACGGGCAGCAGGTGCTGGTCGACAGCTTCCTCGACGGCGTGACCGCGGCACCGCCGTCGGCGGCACCCCTCGAAGTCGTCGCCACCGCCCTGCGCTCGGCGTCGGCCTTCTTCCCGGCCGAGCGCCGCGCGCACTCCCGCCTGCGCCAGTCCGTGATCGACCGGAACCCCGCGCTGCAGGAACGCGAGCGGCACAAGCTGACCACCCTGGCCACGACGGTCGCCGCCGCCCTCCGCGCCCGGGGTGTCGACGAACTCGCGGCCACCCTGGCCGCGGAATCGGGTGTCACGGTGTTCGGGATCTCGTTCATCCGCTGGCTCCGCGAGGACGAGGACCGATCCCTGGCGGACATCACCGACGAGGTGTTCGCCGCACTGCTGAAGCTGGCGGGAGAAGTCCCGCCGGCACGCCGCTGAGCTCGGCGGACACGTCCCAGAGCCGGCCGGCCAGCACCTCGTCCCGCCCGTTCCGGCCCGGCCGGCCGACGACCGGACAGCCGCGCAGGCCGCCGAAGCCGCCGGGACCGACGTAGGCGTTGCCGGGAACGTCCTGCGTCGCGGCGTAGAGCACCGACAGGGCACCCACTTCGGGCGGGTTGGTGAGGAACCGGACCCGGTTGACGACGTTCGCGCGCGAGTGGGCGGCCAGGCCGGTGCGGGCGATCCCCGGGCTGGCCAGCACCGAGCGGACCACGCTGCCCTGCGCGTCCAGGCGGCGCTGCAGTTCGAGTGAGAACAGCACGACGGCGAGCTTCGACGCCCGGTAAGCGGCCATCCCGCGGTACGCGCGGGTGCGCCAGTCCAGGTCGGCCAGATCGATCCGGCCCTGGCGGTGCAGCTGGCTCGTCACGTGCACCACCCGGTCGGTGACGTGCCCGAGCAGCGCGGTCGTCAGCGCGAACGGGCCGAGGTGGTTGGTGGCCGTCTGGCGGTCGAGGCCGTCCGCCGTCCGCGCGGCCGGGACGTCCATCACCCCGGCGTTGTTGATCAGCACGTCGAGGTGGCCGGACCAGGTGCCGGCGAAGGCCCGCACCGAGCCGAGGTCGGCCACGTCGAGCGGCCGGACGTCGAAGGCGCCGGGCAGCCCCGCGACGGCCCGCCGGGCCCGGTCGAGGTCGCGCACCCCGAGCACGACCCGCGCGCCGGCCCGGGCCAGCGCCCGGGCGGTGAGCAGGCCGAGCCCGCGCCCGGCGCCGGTGATCACCACGGTCCGGCCGGTCTGGTCCGGGAGGTCGTTTTCCGTCCATTGGGTCATGCAGCCCAGTGAACGGACCGCGGCCCGGACGGGGAAGGACACGCGCAACCACTGACTCGCAGGTCGTGGCCAGGCAACACCGGAGTGGCGAGAATGAGCTCATGGACAGCACGTTCGACCCCGCCACGCTCGGCGCCTTTCTGCGCGCCCGGCGAGCGGCGCTGCAGCCTGAGGACGTCGGGCTGCCCCGGGGGCAACGCCGGCGCGCGCCGGGGCTGCGGCGGGAGGAGGTCGCGCAGCTGTGCAGCATGTCCGCGGACTACTTCGCCCGGCTGGAGCGCGGCGACGGGACGCAGCCGTCCGAGCCGATGCTCGCGGCCGTCGCCCGCGGACTGCGGCTCACCCCGGACGAACGCGACCACCTGTTCCTCCTGGCCGGCTACCGCGCCGCCCGCCGCGACCTGCGGGTGCGGCACGTGAGCCCCGGGCTGCTGCGCGTCATGGACGGCATCGCCGGCACGCCGGCCCAGATCATGGGCCCGCTGGGCGAGACGCTGCTGCAGACCCCGTCCGCGGTCGCGCTGCTGGGCGAGCAGACCCGGTACACCGGCCACGCCCGCAGCGCACCCTTCCGCTGGTTCACCGACCCGGCCGCCCGCGAGCGGTACCACCCCGGCGACCACGAGAAGACCAGCCGCGTCAACGTGGCCCAGCTGCGTGCGGCGGTCACCCGCGACGGCCCCGGATCGGCCGCCGCGGACCTCGTCGCGGCCCTGCGCGGCACCAGCGACGAGTTCGGGCGGTGGTGGGAACGCCACGAGGTGGGCCTGCGGTTCAGCGAGACCAAGCGGTTCGTCCACCCCGCGATCGGCCGGCTCGACCTGTACTGCCAGCTGTTGCTGGAACCCGACGAGGGCCAGTCACTGCTCGTCTTCACGGCGACGCCGGGGAGCGAAGACCGGGAGAAGCTCGCCTTGCTCGCGGTGCTCGGCACCGAGGAGTTCCCCGCCGGCCGCCGATCGCGATGACCCGCCGGGTCCGGGCGCCCACTGCGAAGTCCGCGCCGTCAGGCGGTGAAGGGCACCGCGGCGGCGAACGTCCACGGGCCGCCGACGTACCGCCACACGGTCAGGCCGGTCGCGGTCGCCGTGCGTGGCCCAGGGTCGCGCCGCACCGCCTCGAGTGTCTCCGCGGCGGTTTCCGGGGTCACCTTGTTCTGGACCGTCACGTGCGGCTTCAGCGGCTGGGCGTCCTGCGCGGTGAGCCACGCCGACCAGCGCGTCCGCAGCGCGGCGTGCACCCCCAGCAGGAGCGGCGACACGACGTCGAGCGCGACGCCGCGGCCGAGTGAGCGGGCACCGGCCACCGTCAGGGTGAACGGCGACACGCCGTCCGCCACCTCCGCGCTGTCCGCGAGGACCGCCGCCAGGTGCTCGCCCGGCAGGGCGTGGAACAGCGTCAGGTGAGCGTCGACGTGGAGCCGGTCCGGCGGGAACCACCGGCGGCGCAGGGTGTTCCACGCGGCTTGGGCGCGCTCGTCGACCGCCAGGGTGACCACCAGCGGCTCCGGGGCACTCGCTCGGCGCACCCGGCCATCGTCGCACGGCCGCCGTCACCGGGCGGCCCGGAAACCCCCCGGCGCGACGCCGAACCGGCGTTTGAACGCGTGCGAGAACGCGAACTGCGAGGCGTAGCCGACCTTCGCGGCGATCGATGGCAGTGGCAGGTCGGTGTCCTGGAGCAGGCGCGCCGCCGTCGTGAGCCGCCACCAGGCCAGGTACGCCATCGGCGGCTGTCCCGTCAGCGCCGTGAACCGGCGCGCCAACGTCGCCCGCGAAACCCCGACCCGGGCGGCCAGGTCCTCGATCCGCCAGTGCGCTTCGGGGTGGTCGTGCAGGGCTTCCAGCGCGGCGGCGACTTCGGGGTCCCGCAGCGCCTGCGGCCAGCCCGTGCCGGGGTGCTCGGCCAGCCACGCGCGAACGAGGTAGACGAGCAGGAGGTCCAGCAGGCCGGTGACGACGGTGGCCGAGCCCGGCCGCCGGTCGCTCACCTCGCTGCCGAGCAGGGCGATGGCCGCACGCAGCTCGGGGTGCCGTCCGACGTCGGCGGGCAGGTGCACGACCTCGGGCAGGCTCGCGAGCAGGGGGTGCCGCCGCGCGCGGGACAGCCGGTACTTGCCGCACAGGAACTCGGTGCGGCCCGCCGGGTCGGCCACCGCCGTTTCGAACGGCACCGCGCCGGTCGCGTCCGGCGTCGCGGAGAGCGTGTGCGCGCTGCCGTGCGGGACCAGGACGGCGTCGCCCGGGCCGAGGGGCACCGGCGGCCCGGCGTCCGGCAGCAGCCAGCCGCTGCCGCGCAGCAGCACGTGGAAGCCGGCGCCCTCGTAAGGGGCGAAGCGGTAACACCACTCCGAACCGGCCCGGAGGCGGTTCGACGTCGGCTGCCCGACCCGCACCGCGGCGATCGCCGCACTCAGGACGTCCACCCAGTCATCGTAGCCGTGAGACGATCACGCATCAGAATGAGCTGTTCGAGCATGGGAACGCTCATTAAGGCGTCCTAGCGTGGAGGCATGCACATCGGCGAGGTCGAAGTCCTGAAGGTCATCGAGTGGCAGGGCGAGATCGCCCCGGCGCGCTCCATCATCCCCGGCAGCCCGGACCGGCTCTGGACGGACAACGCCGGCTGGCTCGCCCCCGACCACTGGAACCCGGAGACCGGCGGCTACCGCGGTGCCGTGCAGACCTGGGTGCTCCGCAGCGAAGGCCGCGTGATCCTGGTCGACACCGGCGTCGGCAACGACCGCGACCGCCCGCAGATCCCCCGGTTCGACCACCTGGCCACGCCCTTCCTCGACCGGCTGGCCGCGGCCGGCGTCCGCCCCGGGGACGTCGACCTCGTGGTCAACACCCACATCCACTACGACCACGTCGGCTGGAACACGGAGCTCCGCAACGGCGAGTGGGTGCCGGCCTTCCCGCGCGCCACCTACCTGATCCCGCGCGCGGACCAGGTGTACTTCGACCCGCGCAACGCCCACCGCCGTCCCGCGCCGCGTACCGGGCAAGAGCAGCTTCGCCGCGAAGGCAGCCTGCTCGTCTACGCCGACAGCGTCGCTCCCGTGCTGGGCCGGGCGGTGCTGTGGGAAGGCAGTCACCGCATCGACCGGAACCTGACGCTCGAAGCGGCACCCGGCCACACCCCGGGCTCGTCGGTGCTGCGCGTGACGTCCGGCGCGGACCGCGCGGTGTTCGTCGGGGACCTGCTGCACAGCCCGGTCCAGATCCTGGCCCCGGAGCACAGCAGCTGCTTCTGCGAAGACCCCGGTCAGGCGGCCGCCACCCGGCAGGCCGTCCTCGGGCGGGCGGCGGACACCGGAGAGCTGGTCGTCCCCGCCCACTTCGGCGGATCGGGCGCGGCCGAGGTCCGCCGGGACGGCAGCCGGTTCGCCGTCCGCCGGTGGCCCCCGAGCGCCTGACGCGGCGCCGGGTGGGCCCCTGTCCGGTTCCTGCCGGAGTGGCCGCCCCGGCGGGCAGCCCGCGCGGACACCCTCTCCGGCGGCCCGGGCCCCGGCCGGCCACGGAGCGTTCCCCCTCGGCGCGGAGACCGGGAGGACACCATGCCGTCTGTCTGTCTCGCCCAGGTTGTGGTGCGCGGGGCTCGGCCGTGCCCCCGCCGACCCGGCGGGGCGCTCTGGAAGCCGTGACTTCGGACCGGAGAGCCCGCAGCGTCACCCGATCCGGTGATCTGCGGTCCGGGACGTCATTCCGGCCGCCGCCGGCCCTCATGTCCGGTGCTGAGGTGATCGGTCCGGCAGCCCCCCGACCGGCCCGCTCACCGGCAGTCCGGCTCGGCGGCGAAACGCCCCCCGTTCGCCGCCGAGCCCTGTCTCCGGGGATGCATCGGTTTGTGAGCGGTTCGACCGGGTATGCGGTCGCGAACCCGACGCGAAGGAAGTGACCGATGCCTGCGCTGACCCGCGTACTCGGAGCGGCGACCGCCGCCTACAGCGCGACCATCATCGCCGCGCCGAAGGTGCTGGCGAAACCGTGTGGCCTGACCACGCCCGCCGGCGGGGTCAGCCGGGAGGTGCGGACCCTGATCGGCGGCATCGGGGCGCGCGACGCCGCCATCGGCCTCGCGATGGTGTTCGCCCCACCCGGCCGCCCGCTGCGGATCGCCCTCGCCGCCCGGGTGGCGTCCGACGCCGCGGACGCCCTGGTCTTCGGGACAGGTTTGCCCGACCGCTCCGCCCGCACGAAGGTCGCCGCCTTCGCCGCGGGCTGGGCCGCCCTGTGCGCCGTCTCCGGCCTGCTGCCCTGACCGCGCGGCGGGTGTCGGACCGAGTTCGGATCCAGTACGCCCGCGTGAGATCGGGGCCCGCCCCGCGCCCGAGCCGCCACCGGCGCCCTGGCAGGCGCGGGGCCCTTGCCATGACCAGGCGCCGGAAACCGTCCGACCGCCCGCCGGCCCAGCACACCGACGCCAGACCCGAACCCGCCGCGCGCCCGAGCCACTACCGGTGCGCCGGCCGCGAGTCGTGCGGGCGCGGAACCCACGAATCCCCGCGCCCGCACGGCGATTCTGCAGCGATGTCGCCGCCAGCCGGCTGAACAGGAGAGCGCCATGCGCCGCTTGAAACCGGCTCCGCGGGCCGCCGCCGGGCGGGTGGTGGTCGTTGTCGGTGCCTCCAGCGGGATCGGCTTGGCCTCCGCCGTCGCGTTCGCGGGCCGGGGCGATCACCTCGTCCTCGTCTCCCGCAGCTCCGAAGCGCTCGAGTCCGCCGAAAGGGCGTGCCGGCGTGCCGGTGCGTGCACTGTGGACACCGTCGCCGAGGACATCGGCGCCCCTGCGGCCGCCGGGCGGCTCGTCGACCGGGTGCTGGACCGGCACGGCCGCGTCGACGTCGTCGTGCACACCGCGACGGTGATGGGGTACGGCAGCGTCGAGACGATGCCGGCCGACGTCTTCACCACCGTCGTCGACACCGCCGTGCACGGCACCCTCCACCTCGCCCGCGCGGTGCTCCCGGTCATGCGCCGCCGGCACCGCGGGACGTTCATCGGGGTCAACTCGCTACTGGGATCGGTCACCGTGCCGCGGATGGGGGCCTACGCGACGGCGAAATGGGGCCAGCGCGCCGTCCTGCGCACCCTGCAGCAGGAAACGCGGGACGAGCCCGGTGTCTCGGTCTGCATCGTCAGCCCTGGCAGCATCAACACCCCGATCTACGACCAGGCGGCCAACTACACCGGCCGCGCCGTCCGGCCCCCGTGGCCGGTCCTCGCCCCGGAACGGGTGGCCGCGGTGATCACGCGGCTGGCCGACCGGCCCCGGCGCCACGTGTCCGTGCCGGTCGGGCCGGGCAACCCGCTCGTCGTCACCGGGTTCCGGCTGCTGCCCCGGCTCTACGACCGGCTCGTCGGCCCCCTGCTGCACCTGGCCGTGTTCACCCGCGGGCGGGTGCGGCCCACCCCGGGAACCGTGCACCGGCCGGCGCCCGACCGGGAACGCGTCCACGGCCGCTGGCCGGTGCACGGCCGCGGCGGGGACTGATCACGTCCGGTACAGCGCCCGGCCGAACCACGTGCGCAGTTCGACGGCCCCGAGCACGGCCACCACACCGCTCACCTCGCGGCCTCATCCGTTCCACGAGAGCACTTGCAGGCCCAGCGGCGTGATGTGGTGGGAGGCGACCGTCCCCTCGCGGTGGGTGGTGATCATGCCGGAGTCGCGCAGGATGGCCGTGTGGTGGGTGACCGTGGCCGGGGCCACGCCGGTGCGGCGGATCAGCTCGCGGGTGCTGCAGCCCTCCATCGCCAGCCGCAGGATGGCCGCGCGGGTGGTGCCGACCAGGGCGCCGAGGTGGTCACCCGGGCGGCGTTCGCCGGCCAGCAGCCGGGTGGCCGGGTCGATCGGGACGGCCACCGTCGGCGGCAGCTCGCGGTCGGCCAGCGCCACCGGGTGCATCAGGGAGAAGTAGCACGGCACGAGCCGCAGCCCCCGGCCGGCGAGGTGGAGGTCGCTGTCGATCGCGTAGGGCACCCGCAGCGTCGGGGCCTCCCAGACCGCGCCGGGCGCGATCCCGGTCAGCATCGCTTCGATGCCGTCGTGCAGGTAGGTGTGCATGCGGCGGGCGAGGTCGGCGTGCAGGGCGGCCTTGACGACGTCCAGGTGCGGCAGGACGGCCGCACGGTAGAACCCGCCCAGCGCGTCGCGCAGTCCGTGCCGGGCGGACGTCCCGCCGTCGGCGACGGCCCGCAGGGGTGCCGATTCTTCGCCCAGCAAAGCGATCTGCGCGTGCAGCTGGGGCTTCGGCACGCAGACCACGGCGTCGAGCGCGTCGCCGAGATCGTCGTACTCCCCGGGCGGGGTGAGGAAATCCGGGAAGTACTCCGCGTGCGGAGCGATGCACGGAAGGGTGTGCAGGAGCCTCCGCAGCCGGGGATCGGCGAGCGCTTCCTGCCGCACCCGGCGCCGCCAGCCGTCGAAGTACAGGGCACCCTCCCGGTGCTGCAGCAGCTGCACCGCACTGACGATCTCCCACATGTGGTCCACACGCGGCGCGAGCCGGGTGCGCCCCAGATCGCCTTCGGTGAAGTGGATCCGCAGGTACGGCATCGCGATCCCCCCGATCGTCGACCTCGTACAGGGCATCGCTTTTGCACGCCGACTTGCTACTGCCACAACAAAAACACCCCGGCGGAGCAATCAGTAGACATTCCTCATTTCGCGAGCAGGGTCAGCAGCCGGGCCACCTCGTCGCGGACCGCGGCCCGGCCGGGGGCCAGGTAGCGGCGGGGATCGGTGAGGCCCGCGTGCGTCCCGAGCGTCGAGCGCACGGCCTCGGTGAGCACCTGGTTCAGCCGCGTTCCGATGTTGACCTTCACGATGCCGCTCGCGACCGCCCCGCGCAGGCCCTCGTCGGGCACGCCGGACGAGCCGTGCAGCACCAGCGGCACCGGAACGCTCTTCGCGAGCGCGGCGATCAGCTCCTCGTCGAGCACCGCGCTGCGGTCGGCCATCGCGTGCGACGACCCGACGGCCACGGCCAGGGAGTCCACTCCGGTCGCGGCGACGAACGCGGTCGCCTCGGCCGGGTCCGTGCGCACCCCGGGCGCGTGGGCGCCGTCCTTGCCGCCGATCTCGCCGAGTTCCGCCTCGACCCGGCAGCCGGCGGCGTGGCAGCGTTCGACGACGGCCTTCGTCCGGGCGACGTTCTCGGCGTAGGGCAGCGTGGCGGCGTCGAACATGACGGACGTGATGCCCAGGTCGAGTCCCTCCCGGATCAGGTCCTCGTCCTCGACGTGGTCGAGGTGCACCAGGACGGGCACGGTCGCGGTCTCGGCCAGCCGCAGGCAGGCGAGCGCGAACGGCGCGAGCGAACCGTGGTAGCGGACGGCGTTCTGCGAGATCTGCAGGACCACCGGCAGCCCGCTCTGCTCGGCGCCGGCCACGACGGCTTCGGCGTGCTCGATCAGGATCGCGTTGAACGCCCCGATCCCGCGCCGCTGCGCCCGCAGGTCCGCCGGCAAGGTGGCCCAGTTCATCGGATCCGCTCCACTTCCACCGTCCGCAGCCACCGGTCCCGGGCCGCGATGTCGAGCTCGCCGGCGACCGGCCGCAGCACCGCGGCGGCCGACGTGGCGACCACGTCCGCGAGGGCGGCCGGCCAGTCCACTTCGGACTCCGCGAGGTGCATGGCCAGCGCGGCGGCGCCCGCGTCCCCGGCGCCGGCCGGATTGCCGGTGACGACTTCGGCCGGCCGGGCGCGCCAGGCGCCCTGCGCGGTGACGGCGATCGCGCCTTCGGCCCCGAAGGTCGCCACGACCGCCGGCGCGCCCGCGGCCACGAGCTCCCGGCACGCCTCGGCTCCGGATCCGGCCACTTCCTTCAGCTCCTCTTCGTTCGGCATGAGCACCGCACCGCTCCCGGCGGCCGCGCGCAGGGCGGCGCCGGAGACGTCGGCGATCACCGGCACGCCGTGCCGGGCGCACAGCCGGGCCAGCCTCGCGGGAACGTCGGCCCCCAGCCCCTCGGGCACGCTGCCGGAGATCACGACGGCGGCGGCCGGCAGTTCGGCGCCGAGTGCGGCGAAGATGCCCGCCTCCGCGGTCGCGTCGGGCGGAAAACCGTTCTCCTGCAGCATGGTCGTGCCCTCGGTGGCGGTGACCACCGCCACGGTCCGCCGCACCGCGGGCAGCGCCGGGACGAGCCGGTGCGGCAGGCCCAGCTCGTCCAGGCCGGCCCGGAACTCGTCGGGTGCCCGGGTCGTGGTCAGCGCCAGCACCAGGCTGTCGCCACCCAGCTCACGGACCACCGCCGCGACGTTGACGCCCTTGCCGCCGGCGCGCGACCGGACGTCCGGCACCCGGGTGGTCCCGCCCAGGCGCAGTTCGCCGACCCGGTAGGTCACGTCGACGGCGGGGTTGAGGGTGACCGTGAGGATCCGCGGCGTCATGAAACCGCGCCGCCGGGGACCAGTTCCGTGGACTTTTCCGCGCGGTACACCATCAGGGTCGAGCCGATCAGGGCCAGCACGATGCCCGCCAGCTGGAACCCGGTCGGGGCGGCGCCGAAGAACAGCAGCGAGAGGACGATCGTCAGCACCGGGGCGAGGGCGTTGGTCACCGGCGCCACGATCGACGCCTTGCCGCGGCTCATCGCCATCACGAGGAACAGCGCGCCGACCGCGTTGAGCAGCTGGGTCCCCGCGGTGAGCGCGGGCGCCTGCCACGGGAACCCGAGCGGGAGCCCGCCCATCATCAGCACGGCGACCGGGATCAGCAGCAGCCCGCTGATCGTCATCCAGCCGAACGTCGAAGCGTCGTCCACCCCGGCGAGCGCGGCCTTGCGCATGAAGAACGCCTGGACACCCCAGGCCACGCAGACCCCGGCGGCCAGCACCAGGTACAGCCACCCGGCGTCGCCACCGTCCCCTGTGGACACGGAGAACAGGACGACGGCGACGAGCGCGAGCAGCACCCCGGCCCACGACCACCCGCCGAGCCGCTCCCGCAGCGCGAAGAAGGCGAACAACACCGTCACCGCGGGCGAAAGCGCGACGATCGGGAAGATCACGTAGGCCGGTCCGATCGTGAGGGCCTTGAACAGCAGCAGCTGCCCGCCCGCGCCGGTGAGCCCGATCAGCAGCCCGTACCCGGCGGCGGTCCGGCCGCGGTCGAACCTCTTGCCCCGCAGGGAAAAGTACGCGGGCACGAGCATGGTCAGCGCCCAGACCACGTACACCATCGGGTCGGGGTAGGCGTAGAGCTTGGTGGGCAGGCTGGAAATGGCCCCCCACAGGCCCCAGAACACCACCAGCAGTCCCGCGTACGGGATCCAGCCGGTGCCGCGGGCGGTTCCGGTCATGACGAGCTCCTCACCGGGGCAGGGACGCGGTCGGACGGACTTGCTCGGCCCGCAACGGGTGTCCGTGCAGGCGCGCCGCGTACAACGCGGCACCGATGTGCGGTTCCAGCAGGGGTTCCCGGAGGTTGTACTCCACCGACAGGGCGTCGCGGAACGACGACAGCACGTGCGCCGAGCCGAACATGCCCCCGGAGTACGACACCGGAACCCGTTTCGTGGCCTCGAACCCGAGCGCAGTCCGGCCGACGTCCACGAGCAGCGCGAGCTCCCGCCCGGCCTCCCGGAGCACCCCGGTCGCAACCCCGTCGCCGGCGTCCGCGGCCCGGACCACGACCTTGCTCAGGGCCGCGATCCGGCCCCGGTCGCCGTGCCACCGGTTCACCACGACGTCGATCGCGTCGAAGTCGACGGCGAGACCGAGCGCCTCGCGCATCTCCCCGGCGAGCGGCCCGGCGGGCAGCCGGCCGTCCACCATCCGGCTGAAGGCGTTGAGACCCTGGATGGCGACCCAGTAGCCGGAGCCTTCGTCACCGAACAGCTCGCTCCAGCCCCCGCCGCGCCACTGCCTGCCCTCGTGTTCGCCGTACGCGATCGAACCGGTGCCGGCGACGACGTTGATGCCGTCGATCGCCCCCAGCGACCCGGCCCAGCCGCAGATCATGTCGTTGCCGCAGCGGTAGTTCCCGGTCCCGAGGATCCGGGCGGGGATCGCGTCGAGCGTCGGCACGTCGGCGCTGATCTCGCCGTAGGCCGGCAGGCCGAAGAAGGCGTAGGCGAGGTCGGGGACCTCGATGCCCGCGGCCTGGCAGACTTCGCCGATCCCCTGCCGCAGCAGGGGTTCCACGATCTGGAGGCCCTCGCTGAGGTAGTACACGCTCGCGGTCCTGGCCTCCGCGAGGACCCGGCCGTCCGGACCGATCAGGCAGAAGGCGGTTTTCGTCCCGCCGCCGTCGACACCGAGGAACACCTCAGCTCACCTCCGGGGTGAAGTCGTGGATGACCACGCCCTGCACGACGCGGTTCACTTCGCCGTCCGGGAACGGGTTGTCCGGGGTGATGCCCAGGGCGAGCGAGCACGCGAGCGCCGTGGTCTGCGCCGCGATGACGGCGAGCAGCGCGTAACCGGCCACGGGTACCTGGGGCGGCGAGGGCACGGGCCAGACCCGGGCACCCCCGAACCCGGTGCCCACCACGACCACGCGTTCCTCGCCGAGGGACTGCACCAGCTCGCGGGCGATGTCGACGTCGTACTGCCGCGCGTGCGGATCGGTGGAGAGGAAGACCACGGCGATCGTGCGCTCGTCGAGCACCGACTTCGGGCCGTGCCGGAAGCCCAGCGCGGAATCGGCGATGCCGACCACCTCACCCCGGGTCAGCTCCAGGCACTTGAGCGCGGCTTCCCGCGCGAGCCCGAGCAGCGGCCCGGAACCCAGGAACACCAGCCGGGCCGGCTTGGCGCCGGAGATCGCGGACGCGTGCTCGGCGGCCTCCTCGAGCACCGCCGTCCCGGCGCGGGCCAGCGCCTCGACGTCGACGTCCACGCCGAACGCGAGCAGGGCCGCCAGTGCCATCCCGGTGAACGAGGACGTCATCGCGAACCCGCGGTCGTTGACCTCGTCCGGCAGGGCCACCACGACCGCGTCCGCGGCGCCGGACCACCGCCGCGCCAGCTGTCCTTCCGGGTCGCACGTGATCACCAGGTGCCGCAGCCCGGGAGTCAGCCGGTCCAGCAGGTCCGCCGCGGCGACGGACTCGGGGCTGTTGCCGCTGCGGGCGAACGACACCAGGAGGATCGGCCGCTCGTCGACGGTCACCGCCGAGGGGTCGGCC
This sequence comes from Amycolatopsis sp. NPDC004625, assembly GCF_040609695.1. NCBI lineage: Bacteria > Bacillati > Actinomycetota > Actinomycetes > Pseudonocardiales > Pseudonocardiaceae > Amycolatopsis > Amycolatopsis sp. NPDC004625. The sequence goes on along the minus strand of NZ_JBEXKX010000019.1, from coordinate 144,036 downwards.
ACGATGTCCGTGGTCGCGATCGCTTCGACCGGCCGGCCGAGGTGACGCGCGAGGTCGCGGGCCACGACTTCGCCGACGAACGCCGAAGTACCCGCACCGGTCAGCACGATCCGCCGCCGCTCGTCCCCGACGAGCCGCCCGATTTCCGGCCGGGCCCGCCGCACCGCGTCCGCCACCCGGAGCCAGGTGGCGGGCTGCTGCCCGATCTCCCGCGCGGTCCGGCTGTCGCCGGGCCACCGCCCGCTGCTGTGCATAGGTGCTGCCTCCGATTTCCGGGACGTACTCCGGGAGAGTCATCCGCGCCGGTCCGCGGAGGCAAGGTCCGGTGTCCAAACGCGCATCCGGAGTGAGCGTTTCGCCGGTTGTCGTAGGCTCGGCCCATGTCCACGCGGAAGCGGCGCACCACCCGGGCCGAACGGCTTTCGGAGCTGTTGCGGGTGCTCGCGGACACCGGCTCGCTGCACGTGGGCGAGCTCAGCGCCCGCTTCGGCGTCTCCGCCGCGACGCTGCGGCGCGATCTGGCCAAACTGGAGGAACAGCGGCTGCTGACCCGCACCCACGGCGGCGCGCGGCCCCGCGGCCGCACGAACGAGGTGCCGCCGCCGTACCGGGAAGGCCGGTCGCGGGACGCCAAGCGCGCGATCGTGCAGGCGGCGATCCGCACGCTGCCGACCGGGCCGCACGTGCTCGCCCTGACCGGCGGCTCGACCACGAGCGAACTCGCCAGGGAACTGCCGGGCCGGGCGGATCTGACGGTGGTCACGAACGCGCTGAACATCGCGATGGACCTGGCCCTGCACCCCCGGCTGAAGCTGGTCGTCGTCGGCGGCGTCGCCCGGCCCCAGTCCTACGAGCTGGTCGGTCCGTGGGCCGAGCACGTGCTGGCCTCGATCAGCGTCGGCACGGCGTTCGTCGGCGTGGACGGCATCGACGCGACGGCGGGCATCACCACGCACGACGAGAACGAGGCCCGGACCAACCGCGCGATGCTCGGGCGCGCCCGGCGGGTGGTCGTCCTGGCCGACGGCAGCAAGCTCGGACGCACCACCCTCGCCCGGATGGGGGACATCCAGGACGTGCACGAAGTGATCACCGATTCCTCGGCGGATCCCGGCGCGGTCGCGGCGATCCGCCGGGCCGGGGTCCGGGTCACCGTGGTCGAGGCCCGCGCCGCGAAGGACCGGTGAAACGCGCACCGCGAATGCGCGTTTCGTTGACCGCGCCGGTCGTCCTGCCTACCTTTCGCCGACAACAGCCCTCGACGACGATGGAGTCCGGATGAAGCGTTCCTTCCCCGTCCACGGCAAGCGGTTCGCCTCCTTCGCGGCCGCCGGTGCGCTGGCCGCCGGTACCCTCGCCGCGCTGGCCGGGCCGGCGGCGGCCGCGGTCACCCTGCCGCCGCAGGCCGCCGGGTTCGACTACCAGATCGGTGGCGCCTACACCCCGCCCTCGGGCGTGCAGATCGTGAGCCGCGACGTCTCCGCGGCGCCGGCGAGCGGCAAGTACAACATCTGCTACCTCAACGCTTTCCAGGCCCAGGAAGGCGCGGACGGCGACTGGCCGAGCGACCTACTGCTCCGCGATTCGAACGGGAACAAGGTCGTCGACCCGGACTGGAAGGAAACCCTGCTCGACCTGCGCACCGCCGACAAGCGCTCCCGGGTCGCGGCCAAGGTCGGCGGCTGGATCGACACGTGCGCCGCCAAGGGGTACCAGGCGATCGAGCCGGACAACTACGACAGCTACAGCCGGTCCAAGAACCTGCTCACCACGACGCACGCGCAGGAGTACATCAAGCTCCTCTCCGCCCACGCGCACGGCAAGAACCTCGCCATCGCGCAGAAGAACACCCCGGAGCTGGCCGGCAACCGGGTCGCCAACGGCCTCGACTTCGCCGTCACCGAGGAGTGCGGCGAGTACGAAGAATGCGCCGACTACGCCGGCCCGTTCGACAACCGGGTGGTCGACGTCGAGTACACCGCTTCGGGCATGAGCAAGGGCTGCCCGGAGTGGAAGTCCAAGATCAGCATGGTCCGGCGTGACCTGTACGTGGTGCCCCAGGGGACGAGCGGGTACGTCCGCAAGACCTGTTGACACGTCCGGACGCACTCGCTTTACTGCTGTCCACGTCGGCGCGAACCCCCGACGTCAGAGGTACGCCCAGCCGGTATGTCGGTTCCACCGCGAGCCCGGACCGAGTCGCCAGGACCCCGTGGTCCGAGGCGGGGTCGTGCCCACCATCATCCGGAGTCGGCGATGATGTGCTTCCCGTTCCCCGGCAGGACAAGCTGATGGACCGCCGCGGATTCCTGCGCGGCACCGGCGGTCTGGCCCTCGGTGCCGCCCTGGCCGGCTGCGGCCCGGCGCGGGCCACCGGGGGCCCGGTCACCGTCGAGGTCTGGCACGGCCAGACCGACACCGGCAAGAAGGTCCTCGACGAGCTCGTCGCGGACTTCCACCGCACGCACCCCGGGATCCGGATCGACCTCGGCGGCGGGGTCCTGGCCGACGCGATGCTGCAGAAGATCACCGCGGCGCTCGCGTCGGGGTCCTTCCCGGACATCGCCTACGTCTTCGGCTCGGACCTCGCCAGCGTGGCGCGCAGCCCCAGCGTCGTCGACGTCACCGACCTCGTCGACGCGGGCCCCGGGTTCTGGGCCCCGGCCCGGGAAGCGGTCACGGTCAACGGCCGCGTCCGCGCGGTCCCGGCGCTGCTCGACTCCCTCGCCGTGGTGTGCAACAAGCAGCTGTTCGCCACGGCCGGGATCCCGCTGCCCGCCGCGGGCTGGACGTGGGCCGACTTCGTCGCCACCGCAGGGAAACTGACCGACCCGGGCAACGGCACCTTCGGCACCGCCTGGCCCGCCACCGGCGACGAGGACACCGTGTGGCGGCTGTGGCCGATGATCTGGGACCTCGGCGGCGACGTCATCGGCGCCGGCGGGCGCGGCATCGGGTTCGCCGGGCAAGGTGTGCGCGCCCTGGAAGTCGTCCGCGACCTCGCCGCGGCGCACGCGGTCTACCTCGACCCGAAGACCGGCAGCGAGCAGATGTACCAGGCGTTCGAAGCCGGGCACATCGGCATGGTGCCGACCGGACCGTGGCAGCTGCCCGACATCGCCGACGCCGGGATCGACTACGCGGTCGTGCCGCTGCCCAGCTTCAGCCGCCGTCCGGTCACCATCTCCGGCCCGGACACCTGGACGCTGTTCGACAACGGCGAAGACCGGGTCGCGGCGGCCCGCACGTTCCTGTCCTGGCTGGCCGACCCGGCCCAGGACGTCCGCTGGGACGACGGCGCGGGCAGCCTCCCGCTGAGCCGCCGGACGCAGCAACTGCCCGCCTGGAGCGAGAAAACCGCCGCGACACCGGGCCTGCCGGTGTTCGTCGACGCGCTGGAGAACGCGCGCGTCCGGCCGGTGCACCCGGCCTACCCCCAGGTGTCGGCGGCGCTCGGCACCGCGATCGTCGCCGTGCTGCTCGGCCGGGCGACCCCGGCCGACGCGATGCGCGACTGCGCCGCGGCCGCGAACGCCGCCCTGATCATTCCGCGATAGGAGGCCGCCATGCCCGGACTGCCCAGGCCCATCACCGTCACACCCATACGCCGACGGCGCACCGAGACCGCGGCCGCGTGGGCCTACATCTCCCCCGCCGTGCTCATCATCCTCGGCCTCGGCGTGGTGCCGGTGGCCTGGTCTCTCGTCCTGTCCTTCCAGGCCGACGACCTGGTGACGCCGAGCCGCTGGGTGGGCCTGGACAACTACGCCGCGCTGGCCCAGGACCCGCACTTCGCCCAGGCGGTCGGGAACACGCTGCTGTACACGGCGTTGTACGTCCCGCTCAGCATCCTGTTCGGGTTCCTGCTGGCGCAGGCGCTGAACCGGCGCATCCGCCTGGTCGGCGTCTACCGGACGCTCGTGTTCGTCCCGTTCGTGCTGTCGGCGACGGCCCAGGGCGTGCTGTTCTCCTTCATCCTCGACCCGCAGTTCGGCGCGGCCAACTCCCTGATGCACCACCTCGGCCTGTCACCGCAGGGGTTCCTGACCGACCCGGCGCAGGCGCTGCTGGTGCTGGTCGGCATCACGCTGTGGAGCGGCACCGGCTTCTGCGTCGTGGTGTACCTGGCCGCGCTGCAGGACGTGCCGCCGTCGCTGGTCGAGGCCGCGCGGCTGGACGGCGCCGGGACGTGGCGCGTGCTCCGGCACGTGACGCTGCCCGCGGTCACCCCGGTGACGGCGTTCCTCGTGGTGTGGCAGCTGATCACGTCGCTGCAGGTGTTCGACCTGGTCTACGTGACGACCAAGGGCGGCCCGCTCGGCTCGACCACGGTCATCGTCTACTTCGTCTGGGAGCAGGCGTTCAAGAACTTCACCGCCGGCTACGGCGCGGCGTCGGCCTACGTGCTCGCGCTGGCCCTGCTCGCCGTCGTGGTCGTCCTTCGTGTGCTGCGCCGGCCCGGGAAGGCGCTGCGATGACCGCCCGGCTCGAGGCGCCCGCCACGCGCGCCGCACTGCCCGTGCTGCGCCGGCCCCGGCTACCGTTCAGCCCGTGGCACCTGCTGCTGGTGCCGCTGGCGCTGGTGTTCGCGGCGCCGCTGGTCTGGCTGCTGCTCAGTTCGGTGATGAGCAACGCCGAGATCAACCGGTTCCCGCCCGCGCTGTTCCCGTCCCGTGTGGACTTCTCGGGGTACCGCTACGTCGTCGAGAACGCGCTGTTCGTGCGCTGGTTCACGAACTCGCTGATCGTCTCGGCGGTCACCGTCGCGTCGAACCTGCTGTTCGGCACGCTGGGCGGGTACGCGTTCGCGCGGATGCGGTTCACCGGCTCGCGGGCGCTGCTCGCGCTGATGGTCGCGACGATGGCGATCCCGTTCCAGCTCACCATGATCCCGACGTTCCTGGTGATGAAGCGGCTCGGCCTGATCGACACCCTCGGCGCGCTCATCGTGCCGTCGCTGGTGACGCCGTTCGCGGTGTTCCTGCTGCGCCAGTTCTTCCTGTCCCTGCCCCGGGAACTCGAAGAAGCGGCGTGGATCGACGGCTGCTCGCGGCTGCGCGTGCTGTTCACCATCGTGCTCCCGCTCTCGCGGCCGGCACTGAGCACGGTGGCCGTGCTGACGTTCCTGAGCACGTGGAACGACCTGACCTGGCCGCTGATCGCGGTCAACCACGACACGACGTACACGCTGCAGCTGGGGCTGACGACGTTCCAAGGCCAGCACCACACGAACTGGGCCGCGGTGATGGCGGGCAACGTCATCACCGTGCTGCCCGTGCTGCTGGCCTTCCTCGGCGCGCAGAAGACGTTCATCCAGTCGGTCACCGCCAGCGGACTCAAGGGCTGACCGTCCACTTCGCACACTCCGGATCGGATTCGATGACCACCAAGATCACCTTCGTCGGCGCGGGCAGCGTCGTGTTCACCCAGGGCCTGCTCGCCGACCTGTTCGGCTACCCGGAACTGGGCGGCGTGCACGTCGCCCTGCACGACATCGACCCCGACCGGCTGGCCACGGCGCTGGCCGCGGCCGAGCGGATCGCCGCCGCACGCGGCGCCGAACCGGTGTTCACCGCGCACGCGGACCGCCGGGAAGCGTTGTCCGGCGCGGACTTCGTCGTCAACATGGTCCAGATCGGGATGGCGGCGGCGACGCGCACCGACTTCGAGGTCCCGGCACGCTACGGCCTGCGCCAGACCATCGGAGACACCCTCGGCATCGGCGGGATCTTCCGCGCGCTGCGGACGTTCCCCTTCCTCAAGGCGCTCGGCGAGGACATCGCCGACGTCTGCCCGCAGGCGTGGCTGCTGAACTACACGAACCCGATGGCGATGAACGTCCAGTACCTGAGCGAGGCGACCGGGCTGACCCGGGTCGTCGGGCTGTGCCACTCGGTGTACTGGACGGTGCACGGGCTCGCCGCGCTGGTCGGGGTGCCGTTCGACGAGGTCACCTACGTCGCGGCCGGCGTCAACCACCAGGCGTGGGTGCTGCGGTTCGAGCACGCGGGCGCGGACCTGTACCCGCGGCTGCACGAGCTGGCCGCCGCCGACGGGCAGCTGCGGCGGCGCGTCCGGTTCGACATGCTGCGCCGGCTGGGCTACTACCCCACCGAGACCAGCGAGCACTCCGCCGAGTACGTGCCCTGGTACCTCAAGCACGACAGCGAAGTCGAGCGCCTGCGCCTGCCGATCGGGGACTACCTCGGCATCGTCGCGGAGAACGAAGCCGAGTACGAGCGGACCCGGCGGGCGATCGCGGCCGACGAGCCGCTGCCGGTCGAAGGGACCGGCGAATACGCCCCGCAGATCGTCCACAGTGTCCTGACCGGCACGCCGCGGACGGTCTACGGCAACGTCGTCAACCGGGGCCTGATCGAGAACCTGCCCGCCGGCGGCGTGGTCGAGGTGCCGTGCCTGGTCGACGGCACCGGCCTCCGCCCGACCCGCGTCGGCGCGCTGCCACCGCAGCTCGCGGCGCTCAACCGGACGTACCTGAGCGTCAACGACCTGGTCGTGCGGGCGGCCGTCGAGGACGACCCCCGGCACGTCCGCCACGCGGCGATGACCGACCCGGCGACGGCGGCCGCGCTGCCGGTCGAGCGGATCTTCGAGCTGTGCGACGACCTGGTCCGCGCCCACGGCGACCGGCTCCAGCCCGGGCTGCGGGCGGTTCTCGGGCCCTGACGGTTGCGATTTCCGGAGCGGTTCCCGGCCGGCCCCGCTCGTGACCGCCGGGTTCTCGGAGTTCGCACAGAACTTCCCAGGAAGTGGCCAGGCGGGTCGGCCACGCTCGCCGCATGACCATCGAAATCCGGGGCCTGACCAAGCGGTACGGGCCCGACACCGTGGTGGACGACCTCTCGTTCACCGTCCGGCCCGGGCAGGTGACCGGGTTCCTCGGGCCCAACGGCGCCGGGAAGTCCACGACCATGAAGCTGATCGTGGACCTCGCCGCGCCGACGCGGGGCACGGTCACCATCGGCGGGCGCCGCTACCGGGACCTGCCCGTGCCGCTCACCGAGGTGGGCGCGTTGCTCGACGCCGGGGCCGTCCACGGGGGCCGGAGGGCCCGCGACCACCTGCTGGCCCTCGCGGTGAGCAACGGCCTCCCCCGGCGCCGGGTCGGCGAGGTGCTGGCCCGGACCGGGCTGGACGGCGTGGCCGGCCAGCGCGCCGGCGGGTTCTCCCTCGGCATGCGGCAGCGCCTCGGCATCGCGGCGGCGCTGCTCGGCGACCCCGGGGTGCTGATCTTCGACGAGCCGGTGAACGGGCTCGACCCCGAGGGGATCCGCTGGATCCGGGACTTCATGCGCTCGCTGGCCGCCGAGGGCCGGGCGGTGCTGGTGTCCAGCCACCTGATGAGCGAGATGGCGCAGACCGCCGACCACCTGGTCGTCATCGGCCGGGGCCGGCTCGTCGCCGACACCGCCGTGAGCGAGCTCGTGCGGGGCGAGGGCACGGTGCTCGTCCGCACACCCGAGCCGGGGTTCGCGCGGCTGCTGGCCACCGCCGGGGCCACCGTGCGGGCGGGGACCGAGGCCTCGCTGGTCGTGTCCGGCATGAGCGGCGCCGACATCGGGAAACTCGCGGCCTACCACGGCGTCGCGCTCGCCGAGCTCACCCCGCAGCGCGTCTCCCTGGAGGACGCGTTCATGGCGCTGACCGAGGACAGCATCGACTACCGGGGGGCCGTCGCGTGAGCGTGCCCTTCACCCGGTCCGTCCGCGCGGAGTGGATCAAGCTCCGCAGCCTGCGCTCCACCTGGTACACCCTCGCGTGCCTGTTCGCGGCCGGGCTCGGGATCACCGGCCTCGCGATGAACGCCGCCGCGAAGGGCTACCCCGGTGAGGGACCGTGGGATCCGACGAACCGCAGCCTGACGTCCTACATCGTCGCGCAGCTGATCATCGGCGTGCTCGGCATCCTGGTCGTCACGTCCGAGCACGCGACCGGCCTGATGCAGACGTCCCTGATCGCCACCCCGCGCCGGCACCGGCTGCTGGCGGCGAAGCTGGTCGTGGCGGTGGCGGTCGCCGTGGTGGCGGGCCAGGTGCTGATGTCCGGCGCCTTTTTCCTCGGCCAAGCCGTCCTCGCCGCCCACGGCGTGCCGCACGCCGGCCTCGGCGATCCGGGCGTGCTCTCGGCGGTGACGGGCGGCGGGCTCTACCTCGCGGCGATCGCGCTGCTGGCGGCCGGGCTCGGCACGATCCTGCGCGCCACCGCGGGCGCGCTCGCCACGCTGGTCGGGATCGTCTTCCTGGTCCCCGCGATGGCCGGCCTCTTCCCGGCCTGGCTGCGGCAGCTCTTCTTCTACTGGCCGACGCTCGGCGCGTCCGCGGTCCTCAAGACGGTGCCCGATCCGGACTTCCCGCACCCGTGGCTGAACCTGGCCGGGATGTGCGCCGGCGTCGCCGCGGTGCTGGCCGTGGCGTTCGTGGTCTTCCGGCAGCGGGACGTCTGATGCGCGAGGCAGGCTCGGCCGACGATGCCCGCCCCGGGCTTCCCGCCCCCGCAGCTCACCCCGGCCGGGATGTGCGCCGCCGTCCGGCGGGACGTCTGCTGCGCGAGGCGGGCCGGGGTCTGGTGGCGGCCGTCGCCGCGGTGCTCGCCATGGCGGGGGTCGCCGCGGCCGGCCTCGCCCTCCTGGGGGCCGGTGATCTCGGCGCACTGACCGCGGCCGTCGTCGCGCTGGCCGTGGGCGGCTCGGCCGACGTCGGCGCCGTCCCGGCGGGCGGGCTCCCGGTCGCCGTGCGAGGCACTATCGAGGTGATACCGCTGAGCGTCTCCCTGGCGGGCGCGGTGGTGCTGGCCTGGCTGCTGCTGCGCCGCCGCGAGGGCGCCCTCCTGGTGCGCGGTGCGGCGGCCGCCGTGGCGTTTCCGCTCGCGCTCGGCGCGTTCGCGTTGGCAGCACGAGGAACCCTGCCCCTCTCGGCCGGCGTCCCCGGCGGCTGTGTGCGCAGCGGAGGTTCCCCGCGCCTCCCCACGCTCGACGCCGTGTTCTCCGTCTCCGTGGGCTCGGCGATGTCGGGTGCGCTGATTTGGACGGTGCTGGTGCTCGGCGGCTGCTGGGTCCTCGCCCGGTTCCCCGTCCGCGCGCGGAGCGTCGGGTGGCCGGCCGGCGGGATCACCGTCCTGTGCCTGACCCTCGCGTGGGCGTTCGGCGGCCCCGCCGCGGCCGGGGCCGTGCTGCTCCTCCTGCCGCAGCTGGTGGCCGGCGTCCTGCTGCTGGGGCTGGGCGTGCCGTGGACGGTCACCACCACCGGTCTGCTGCCCTGCGCACCGGACCTGCACCCCGGTGGTCCGGCGTCCTGGGTGGCGGCGGCGGTGCTGCTCGCCTGCGGGGTCGCGGTCCGGAGCCGACGGCCCGGCAGCCCCGTGCGCCGGGCCGTGGCGAGCGCCGTGCGGCTCGCTCCGGCGACCGGTGGCGTGCTCGCCGTCACGGCGCTGCTGGCAAGGGCTTCCGTCGACGTCTCGGTCGGCGCGTTCGGCCTGTCGCTGCCCGTCTTCGCCGCTCGGCTGACGGCGAACCCGCTGCTCGCGCTGGTGGCCGGGCTCGCGGGTGGCGCCGTCGCGGGTCTCGCGGGTTCCCTGCTCGCCGACGGGATCTCCGTATCCTCGCGGGCATGGAAGCGATGACGTCCCGGCTGCTGGTGGTGGACGACGAAGCCACCGTCCGCGAACTGCTCTCCGCCGCGCTGCGGTTCGCCGGCTTCCAGGTGACGTCGGCGGCGACGGCGGGCGAGGCCGTCGCCGCCGCCACCGCGCAGCCGCCGGACCTGGTCCTGCTGGACGTCATGCTGCCCGACCTGGACGGCTTCGAGGTGGTCCGGCGGCTGCGCGAACAGCCGCCCGGCCACGGCGCGCCGGTGCCGGTCCTGTTCCTCACCGCGCGGGACCGCCCGGCCGACAAGGTCACCGGCCTCTCCCTGGGCGCCGACGACTACGTCACCAAGCCCTTCGACCTGGCGGAGCTGATCGCGCGGATCCGCGCGATCCTGCGCCGGACCGCGGGCCACCCGGCGGCCGTGCTCACGGTGGGCACGCTGACGCTCGACGCCGAGGGCCACCACGTGACGCGCGAAGGGCGGCCGATCCGCTTGTCCGCCACGGAGTTCCGGCTGCTGCGCTACCTGATGGAGAACGCCGGGCGCGTGGTGTCGAAGGCGCAGATCCTCGACCGGGTGTGGCGCGAGGACTTCGGCGGCGACGCCGGCATCGTCGACACCTACATCTCCTACCTGCGGCGCAAGGCCGACACCGGTGAACCGAAGCTGATCCACACCGTGCACGGCGTCGGCTACGTGCTGCGGGAGCCCCGCCGGTGAGGCGGCTCTCCCTGCGGGCCCGGCTCCTGCTGCTCACCGCGGGCCTGCTGCTGGCCGGTCTGACGCTCATCGGCACGCTGGTTTCCGGGCAGCTGGAACGGTTCCAGCTCGAACGGCTCGACGGCCAGCTGCGCTCGATGACCGAGCTCATCTCCCGGGCGGCCGGGCCGCCGCCGGCCGCGAGCCCGGCCGTGCGGCCCGATCTCGTCGACCCCGCGCTCGAGCTGTTCGGCACCCCGTACGTCGTGTACCTCGACGCGGGCGGCGCGGTGGCGGGCGGCCTGCACTCCTCGCGGGTGGACGGCGCGACGCTGCCACCGATCGACGCCCTGCGCGCGGTCCCGGCCGACGGGACCGCCGTCGACGTGGACGCGGCCGACGGGTCCCAGCGGTGGCGGGCCGTCGCGCGGCCGGCCGTCCGGTGGGGCGGGACGGTCGTTTCGGCCGCGCCGCTCGCCGAGGCCGACGCCACGATCGCCCAGCTGCGGACGAGCAGCCTGGTCACCGGCGCCGCGCTGCTCGTCGTGCTGACCGCGGCCGGCTGGTTCGCCCTCGGCCGGGGCCTGCGGCCGCTGCGCCAGATCGAGCACACGGCCGCGGCCATCGCCGGCGGCGACCTCACCCGCCGCGTCCCCGGCCTCGCGCCGCCCGGCACCGAGATCGGGCACCTGGCGGCGTCGCTCAACACCATGCTCGGGCAGCTGGAACGGGCCTTCGCCGACCGGGCCGCGTCGGAGACCCGGATGCGCACCTTCGTTTCGGACGTCAGCCACGAGCTCCGCACGCCGCTGTTCGGCATCAAGGGTTTCACCGAGCTCCACCGGATGGGGGCGCTGCCCGAACCGTCCGATGTGGACGATGCGATGCGCCGCATCGACCGCGAAGCCACTCGCCTCACCGCGCTGACCGAGGACCTGCTGCTGCTCGCCCAGCTCGACGAGGCCCCCGAAGAGCACCTCGACCGGGCCCCGATGGACCTGCGCACCCTGGCCGGCGACGCCCGCCACGACCTGCGGGCCCTCGACCCCGCCCGCGACGTCGCCCTGACCGGGCCGGGCGGCGCGGGCCCGCCCGGCCCGGCGCCGGTCGACGCCGACGAGGCCCGGCTGCGGCAGGTGGTCACCAACCTGGTGGGCAACGCCGCCGCCCACACGCCGGCGGGCACCCGCGTCCGGATCGGGGTCGGCACGGTGGCCGGGCGCGCCGTGCTGGAGGTGGCCGACGAGGGCCCGGGGATGACGGCCGAGCAGGCGAGCCGGGCGTTCACCCGCTTCTACCGCGCCGACCGCTCCCGCACCCGCACCCCGGGCGCCGACGCCGGCCTCGGCCTGGCCATCGCCCGTTCCCTGGCCCGCGCCCACGGCGGCGACGTGGAGCTGGAGACCACCGTCGGGGAAGGCGCCTGCTTCCGGCTCGTGCTGCCGGTGAACGGCTTCGCGGACTGACGGCGGCTCAGGACACCGTCCACACCTGGCTCGACGCGCCCGTCCCGCCGAGCTGGACGGCCGGCGCGCCGCTCGCGGTCGACGTCACCCCGAGCACGAGACCGCTGCCGACATTGGCCAGCACGTACTGGCTGCCGGTGAGGCTGCCCACCAGGTCCGCCGCCCACTGCTGGCCGGCCCCGCCGGTGCAGGTCCACTGCTGCAGCTGGGTGCCGCTCGCCGTGGACCCGTCCGGCACGTCGAGGCACAGCCCGCTGTTGACGTTGACCAGCGTGAAGACGTTGTCCGCGAGCTTCGTCAGCCGCCACTGCTGGTTGGCGCCCCCGTGCGCGGGCCACTGGATGATCTTGCCGCCGGCCGCGGTCGAGGCACCCGAAGCGTCCAGCACCATCGAACTGCCGCCGTTCTTCAGCACGTGCGTGCCGTCGCTCGGCAGGCCCGCGTTCGCCGACCACGTCCCCGCGGCGGCGTCGAGGTTCCAGCTCGGGTACTGGCCCAGGTTGACCGTCGTGCCGCGGATCGTGAGCGGGAGCCAGATCAGCGGCGAAGTGCCCATGGCGTTGCCCGTCCAGCGGTCCCCCGCGTAGATGTAGGTGGTCGCGGAGCTGCCCTGGACCGTGATGATGTTCGCAGTCTGGCTGTTGTAGGTGTTCGTGCCCGTCGCCGCGAAGTTCCGGAACGGCGACCACGGTCCGGCGAGCGACGTCGCCGTGGCGTACACGTTGTCGTTCGTGGCCCACCCGGTCAGGTGGGAGGCCAGCAGGTAGTACGTCCCGCCCACCTTGATCACGGCGGGCGACTCGTAGTTCGGCAACGTCGCCACCGCGCTCGCCACCGACAGGTAGTCCGCGGACAGCCGGTAGACGCGCAGGCTGCGGCCGGCGTTCTCGCTCAGCAGGTACGCGGACCCGTCGGTGTCCTGGTACAGGCCGATGTCACGGCTCTGGTTGCCCAGCGGCTGGAAGCTGCCCCGGTAGGTGTACGGCCCGCACGGCGTGGGGCTGGTCGCCACGCCGACCCGCTGCTCGGAGTAGCTCGTGTTGTCGATGTGCAGGTACATCACGTACTGCCGGGTGGTGGCGTTGTAGAGGACCTTGGGCCGTTCGACGATGCGGTTCGGCCCGAGGTCGCCGCTGCCCTGCTTCGCCAGCGCGATCCCCTGGTGGGTCCAGTTCGCCAGGTCGGTGGAGGTGTAGCAGGGGATGTCCTGGAACGACGTGTTCGCCGTGGTCTGGCCGGTCTTGTCCTCGCCGAAGCCGTACCAGGTGTCCCCGGCCTTGACGATGCCCAAGCCGTGCAGCTGCAACGCGTGGCCCTCGGTGTCGGTCCGCACGGCGCCGAGGGTGAACGTGTTCGTGGCGGCGTGCGCCGGGTGCGCGGGCACCAGGACGGTGATCAGGACGACGAGCAGGGCGAGCGGCACGCCTGCCCACCTGCCCGGGAACCGCTGCGGTGACCTGATCATGCTGGCTTCCTTTCCCGCGCCGAGTGTCGAACCGGTTCGCATCCGACCGATCAGGATCGTAGGAACGCGGTCGGCCGACGGTCAACGAACGGGGCTGTCCGAGCAGCAAAACGCCGGAAACTTACATGCGGCCAGCTATCGAATCGGTTCGATCAGCCGGGCCGGAGAAGCATCTACTATCGCAAGTAGTACCGTGGAGCCGTGGCGGCGGACCGGCTCGGCAGGGTGCAGCGGGTTCTCCTGCTGTGCGCCCTGGCCCTGGGCGTCGTCGCGATGCACCACGTCGGGATGGCGGACGCCGCCGGTGGCACGGCCATCCACGCCATGGCCGATCCCGGCCCGCCGGCCGCCACCGGCTCGGGTTCGGGTTCGGGCGACCACGATCCGGGCGGCCTGCACGACGTCCTGCACCTCTGCCTGGCCGTGCTGTGCGCGGCGGGCGCGCTGCTGCTGACCGTCGTCCTCTTCCTGGGTGCCGCCCGGTGCACCACGAAGTTCTCCCGCACGATCGGCTCCCGCGGCCCGCCGGGCCGGGGTCGGCCGCCCGACGGCCGCCGCATCCTGACTTCCCTGTGTGTGCTGCGCACGTGATCGACCGGCTTCCACCGCACGGCCGAATCACGTACCCCACACAGAAAGTCCTGTCATGCGCAAAAACTTCCTCATCGGCGGCTTCGTGCTGGCCGCCGCCGTCCTGCTCGGCGCCTGCAGCGGCAACGAAGCGGCCGCCGACCACAACGCCGACGACGTCACCTTCGCCCGGCAGATGGTCCCGCACCACAGCCAGGCGCTCGACATGGCGAAGCTCGTCCCGTCGCGCAGCACCGACCCGAAGGTGCTCGACCTCGCGAGCCGGATCGAAAAGGCCCAGGAACCGGAGATCCGGCAGCTGCAGGGCTGGCTGACCACCTGGGACGCCGCCATGCCCGGCATGACCCGCGAGCCGATGCCGGGCATGATGTCCGGCGACGAGACGAAGCAGCTCGAGCGGGTCAAGGGCACCGAGTTCGACCAGCTGTGGCTCGGCACGATGATCAAGCACCACCAGGGCGCGATCGACATGGCGGGCACCGAACTGGCCAAGGGCGGCAACGCCGACGCCAAGGCGCTCGCGCGGAAGATCATCGACGCGCAGCAGGCGGAGATCACCGAGATGCGGGGCCTGCTCTCCCAGGGCTGATCACGGTCGCCGGGGCGGGCGACCGCCCCGGCAGTACCCTGGCCCGCGGAGGTGTCATGCGGGGTCTGGGCGAGCTCGAAGCGTCGGTGATGGACGTGCTCTGGGACGCGGCGGAACCGTTGCGGGTCCGCCAGGTGCTCGACGAGCTGAACCGCAACCGCACCCTGGCCTACACGACGGTGATGACGGTCCTGGACAACCTGCACCGCAAGGGCCGGGTCGTGCGCGACCTGGAGAACCGCGCGTACCGCTACCGCGCCGCCACCACCCGGGCGGAGGCGACCGCGCAGAGCCTGCGCGAGGTGCTCGACTCGGTCGACGACCGCGAGTCCGTGCTGCTGCACTTCGTCAGCACCGTCACGGACGAGGAGTCCGACGTCCTGCGCCGGGCCCTGCGCCGGAAGCCGAAGAAGCGGTGATCCTCGCGGCCGCCCTGCTGCTGGGCACCACCGCGGTCGGCTGGTGGTCCCCGTGGCTGCTGGGCCGGCTCACCGCGCGGACCGATCCGCGGACCGCGCTCGCCTGGTGGCTGCTCACCGCCGCCGGGATGCTCGGCGCCACGGTGGCCGGGGTGCTGCTGCTCGTCCTGCCGGGACACGGCCCGGCCGACGCCGTCCTGCGCCTGCTGCACGACTGCCGGGCCGCGCTCGACCACGACGAGCTGCCCGCCCTCGATCCGGTCGCCGGCACGGTCGCGGCTGCCGTCCTGGCCGCCGCGACCGGCCGGCTGGCGCTGACCTGGCTGGCGCGGCGGCGACGGTGGACCGTCCTGCACCGCCGGCACCTGACCGCGCTGCGGCTCGCCGGCGCCCGCGACACCCGGCCGCTGCCCACCCTGTGGCTGCCGGACGAGCGGCCGATCGCCTACAGCCTCGGCGGCCGCCGGCCCCTGGTGGTCGCCAGCGACGGCCTCGCGGCACGGCTGACGGAACCCGAACTCGGCGCGGTGCTGGCGCACGAACGCGCCCACGTCCTCGGGCACCACCACCTGCTGACCGGCGTCGCGGAGGTGCTGGGCCGGACGCTCGGGTTCGTGCCCCTGCTGCGGGAACTGCCCGCGGCGACGCGGCTGCTGGTGGAACTGGCCGCCGACCGGGCAGCGGCCGCCCGGTGCGGCCCCGGACCGCTCCGGTCGGCCCTGCTGTCGATCCACGCGGTGGACGGCCCGCGACGCGCCCTCGCCATGGCGGGCGGCGGCACGGCCCTCCGCCTGAGCCGGCTCGGCCCCGGCGCGGCGCGGGTGCCGCGTTCGGTGACCGTCGCCGGCGGTGCCGCCGCCTTCCTCGCCGCGCCCGCCATCGCGGCGGGCCTGCTGCTCGTCACCGGAGTGGTCACCTGCCCCTGACCGTGCCCGGCCGAGGCGTGAAACCACGCAGCCGCAAGCTGTTGCCCACCACGAACACCGAACTGAACGCCATCGCCGCGCCCGCGATCATCGGGTTCAGCAGCCCGGCCGCCGCGAGCGGGAGCGCCGCCAGGTTGTAGGCGAACGCCCAGAACAGGTTGCCCCTGATCGTCCGCAACGTCCGCCGGGACAGCCGGATCGCGTCGGCCACCGCGCGCAGGTCGCCGCGGACCAGCGTGATGTCGCTCGCCTCGATCGCGACGTCCGTCCCGGTGCCCATGGCCAGCCCGAGGTCGGCCTGGGCCAGGGCCGGCGCGTCGTTCACGCCGTCGCCGACCATCGCCACCACCTTGCCCTCGTCCTGCAGCCGCTTGACGACGGCCAGCTTGTCCGCGGGCAGCACCTCCGCGATCACCTCGGCGATCCCGACCTCGGCCGCCACCGCCCGGGCGACGGCCGTGGTGTCGCCGGTGAGCAGCACCGGGTTCAGGCCCAGCTCCCGCAGCTGCACGACGGCCTCGGCCGAGGTCGGCTTGACGGTGTCGGCGACCACCAGGACGCCCCGGGCCGCGCCGTCCGAGGCCACCGCCACCGCGGTGTGCCCGCGCTCCTCGGCCGCGGCCTTCGCGGCCGCGAGGTCGTCCGGCAGCGGCTGGCTCCAGTCCGCCAGCAGCGCCGTGCGACCGACCAGGACCGCGTGGCCGTCGACCACGCCCCGCACGCCGAGCCCTTCCACGTTCGCGAAGTCCTGGACCTTGGGCAGGTCCCCGGCCCGCTCCCGGGCGCCGCGGGCGATCGCGGCGGCGATCGGGTGCTCGGACGCGTCCTCCAGGGCACCGGCCAGCCGCAGCAGCTCGTGCTCGTCGACGCCTCCGGCGACGTGGACGCCGGCCAGCGTCATCCGGCCCGCGGTCACGGTCCCGGTCTTGTCCAGCACGACGGTGTCGACCCGGCGGGTGGACTCGAGCACCTCCGGCCCCTTGATCAGCACCCCGAGCTGGGCGCCGCGGCCGGTGCCGACGAGCAGCGCCGTCGGCGTGGCCAGGCCGAGCGCGCACGGGCAGGCGATGATCAGCACGGCGACCGCGGCGGTGAACGCGGCCGCCGTACCGACTCCGCTGCCGAGCCAGAAGCCGAGCGTGGCGGCCGCCAGCCCGATCACGATCGGCACGAACACCCCGGACACCCGGTCGGCCAGCCGCTGGACCTCGGCCTTCCCGCTCTGGGCCGCCTCGACCAGCTCGGCCATCTGCGCCAGCTGGGTGTCCGCCCCGACGCGGGTGGCGCGCACGACCAGCCGCCCGCCGGCGTTGACCGTCGCGCCGGTGACCGCGTCGCCCCGGCCGACCTCGACGGGCACCGGCTCGCCGGTGAGCATCGACGCGTCCACGGCGGACTTGCCGTCCTCGACCACGCCGTCGGTGGCGATCTTCTCGCCCGGCCGCACGACGAACCGGTCCCCCACCGCCAGGTCCGACGTCGGGATCCGCACCTCGGCGCCGGCCCGCAGGACCGCGACCTCCTTGGCGCCCAGCTCCAGCAGCGCCCGCAGGGCGGCACCCGCGCGGCGCTTGGACCGCGCCTCGAAGTACCGGCCGGCCAGGAGGAACGTGGTGACGCCGGCGGCGACCTCGAGGTAGAGGTTGCCGGCGCCGTCCGAGGGCGCCACCGTCAGCTCGAACGGGTGCACCATGCCGGGCGTCCCGGCCGTGCCGAACAGCAGCGCCCACACCGACCAGGCCGACGCCGCGAGCACGCCCATCGACACCAGGGTGTCCATGGTCGCCGCGCCGTGGCGCAGGTTCGTCCACGCCGCCCGGTGGAACGGCCACGCGCCCCAGGTGACGACCGGCGCGGCGAGCGTCAGCGAAATCCACTGCCAGTAGGTGAACTGCAGCGCCGGCACCATGGCCAGGAGGATCACCGGCACCGCGAGCACGGCGCTCGTGATCAGCCGCTGCCGCAACGGATCGCCGGCTTCCGCGGCCGGTGCCGGTTCCGCCGGCAGGGTCGCGCGGTAGCCCGCGGCCTCGACCTGGGCGACGAGCACGGCCGGGTCGACACCCCCGGGCGCGTGCACGCGCGCCTTCTCCGTCGCGTAGTTGACCGACGCGGTGACGCCGTCGAGCTTGTTGAGCTTGCGTTCGATGCGGTGGGCGCAGGACGCGCAGGTCATGCCGCCGATCGCGAGTTCGATCCCGGTGACCGGGGTTTCGGTGGTGGTCATGCCCGGCGCTCCGTCGTGACGGTGAATTCGGCGGTCCGCACGACCCCGCCGTGCTTGAAGTCGAGGAACAGCCGGTAGGTGCCCGCGCTGGGGACTTCGGCGGCGAACCTCACCTGCGGGCCCGCGGCCGTCCGGCCGTCGCCGGGACCACCGTCCGGGTGGACGTGCAGGTAGGCGAGGTCGCCTTCGCGCAGCGCGACCAGGTGCCCGTAGGCGGCGAGGTAGGGCTGCAGGTCGGTGACCGGCACGCCGCCGCGGCTGACGGTCAGCGTCAGCGGCGACGCCTTCCCGGCCGTCAGGTCGCCGTCGAGCCGGACGGTGTAGCCGTCGACCTGCGCCGTGCGGCCGGGCGCGTAGGACGCCGGCCGGTAGTCGCCCGCGACCGACAGGTCCAGGCCGAGCGTCATCGGCTTGCCGCCGGTGGGCGTGAAGTCGGCGAACGCCCGGTAGGACCCGGCCGCCGGCAGGGTGAGCGGGACGCTCCACGTGCCGTCCGGCGCCGGTTCCGGGTGGACGTGCCGGTACACCGCGGTGTCCCGGCGCACCACGATCAGGTGCAGCTTCTTTTCGTGCTCGACGTCGAACGCGGTGACGGGCTCGCCGTCCGGTCCGGTGATGGTGAACGAGAACCGCCCGGCCTCCGGTGTCGGGGCGGCGGCGAAGGTGTAGCCGTCCTGGCTCGACGCGAGCCCGCCCGGCAGTTCGTCCACCGGTCCGGTCATGCCCGCGTGCTCGCCGCCCGTTTCGCGGTGCTCGCCGGTGGCGGGGCTCGGGCCCACCGCGTTCCCCAGGGCGAATCCCCCGGCCGCCAGCAGGACGAGCGCCCCGCCGAACCCGGCCAGCCGTGCTGTGGTGTTCATGTCCGCTTCCTCCTTCGCCCGCGGGAACTACCCGGCGAGCGTGTACCCGGCCTCCTCGACGGCCGCGCGCACCCGCGCGTCGCCGACCGGCCGGTCGCTGGTGACGGTGACGGCCCCGGTGGGCAGGTCGACGGCGACGCCGGTGACGCCCTCGATGGCGCCGACCTCCTCGCGGACCGAGGCCACGCAGTGCGCGCAGGTCATGCCGGTCACGGTGTAACTGCCGGTGGTCATGGGTGCCCCTTCGTCGTGGCTGCACTACCCCCATGGGGTATCTGCTGACGGCACCATTCATACACCCCCGGGGGGTACCCGCGCAACGGGCGCGCCGAGGCGGTCCACCATTCGTGAAGCAGGCAGCATCATCGGCGAAAGCCGGAAGAATTCTTTTGCCCGCAGGAAAGTCGCCGGGGCAGCACCGTCGCGGTGCCGCCCCGGAGTTCGTCAGCGCACGGCGGTCTGCAGCCGCGAAGCGCGCGCCTGGGCATCAGGCACCGCGGGCGCGCAGAACTCCGTCACCATCGCCAACAGCCGGCGGCCCGACGCGGCGGGCGAAGCGCTCAAATCGGGGCTGGACGCGACGGTGATCCCGCGCGTGGCGGCCTCGTCGCTCATGCTCCACGTGTTGTACCCGGGCACGTCGCCGGCGTGGCCCCAGACGTCGGGGGCACCCGGCCCGCAGATCCCGCTCAGGGAAATGCGCATCAGCCCCAGCCCGTAGCCCACCAGGCCGTTCTCGCCCGGCCACGGCACCGTGGTCTTCATCTGCGCGAGCAGCCCGGGCGGCAGCAGTTCGCCGCCGAGCAGCGCGTGGAAGAAGCGGTTCAGGTCGGCGCCGCTGGAGATGATGTTCCCGGCCCCGAAGTAGCGGCTGAGGTTGTAGACGGTGACGTCGGTCAGCCCCCGCGGCGCCGGGTAGAGCTGCTCGTAGCCGCGGATCGCCGGGCGCGGCACCAGCGGGAAGTCGCGCGGCAGGAAGGTGTCCGCCAGGTGCAGCGGGCCGGTGATCCAGTCGGCGAGGACCTGCTCGAACCGCCGTCCGGTGAGCTTCTCCACCAGCAGGGCCAGCACGTTGTAGCCGGTGTTGGAGTACGACCAGCTCGTGCCCGGCGGGAAGAGCAGCGGCTGCACCGTGCTGTCGTGGATCGCCTCGACCTCGCCGAAGTGCACGAGGCGTTCGGTGTCGATCTCTTCCGCGGTCGTCCAGGTGTACTGCGGCGCGAGGTCCCGGGGCAGGCCGCTGGTGTGCTGCAGCAGCTGCCGGACGGTGATCGGCTCCGGGTAGGGCAGCAGGCCGGGCAGGTACCGCGCGACCGGCTCGTCCAGCCCGAGCCGGCCGTTCGCGGCCAGCTTCAGCACGAGGGTCGCCGTGAAGGTCTTGGACACGCTCCCGACGCGGAACCGCCCGCCGGTGTCCGGCTTCGCGCCGGTGACGACGTCGCCGACGCCGGCCCGCCCCCGCCACCGGCCGGCCGGATCCGCCGCGACCGCGACCATTCCCACGTTTCCCGCCTGCACCGCCGCGTCCACCGCGGCCTGGCGCGGATCCGTTGCCGCGGAAGCGGTTCCGGTGCCGGCGATCAGAAACGCGGCACAAACGGCGGAGACGACCCCTCGACGCATGATTACCCCCCGGTGCCTGCAGTCCCCTTCGACGGTAGCGCAGAACGGCCACGCCGGTAAGGGATCCGCCACGTCGGCATGTTGGTTATCCGCTCACCGCCCTTGTCGGCGGCAAACTCTTTGCGCTACCGTGCTTGGGAGCGCTCCCAGTCCTGCTACCAGCGGCAACGATGAAACTTTCGCCGGACTCCCGTGAAAGGAACACCATGCGGAAAACGCGGGGAACGTCCTTCCGGGTGGTGGGCACCGTGGTGCTGGTGGGTCTGGGTGTCGCGCTCCCCTCCCCCGCTGCCACCGCCGCCTCCGTGCTCGTCAACCGCACCGGCGCACCGGCGCCGGGCAGCGCCACCTCCGAGGGAGCCAGGATCACCCGGCCGCGGCCGCTCGCCGCCGACACGACGCCGCCGACCGCGCCGGCCGACCCCCGCACCTCGAACCTGACCTGCACCGGCGTGACGTTGTCGTGGTCGGCGTCGTCGGACGACGTCGGGGTCGCCTTCTACGACGTCTACCACGACGGGCAGCTCATGAAATCCGTGCCGGGCACGGCGTTGTCGGCCGAGCTGGCCGTCGTGCCGGGCGCCACCTGGGGCCTCTACGTCAACGCCCGCGACGCCGCGGGCAACGTCTCGCAGGCCAGCGCCACGGTCCCGGTCGGCGTGCCGCAGTGCCAGGCCGACACCGAGCCGCCCACCACCCCCGGCGGCGTCAGGGCGACCGCGTCGGGCACCACGGTCACCGTGCGCTGGACGCCGGCCACCGACAACGTCGGCGTCACCGGCTACGAGGTGCTTCGCGACGGCACCTCGGCCGGCTCCACCAGCGGTGCGACGTCGTTCACCGACAGCGGCTTGGCCGCGAACACCCGCTACCGGTACCAGGTGCGGGCCCGCGACGCCCAGGGCAACCGATCGGCCCCGAGCACCCCGGCCGCGGTCACCACGGGTTCGTCCTGCGCCACGGCGTTGTGCTCGGTCACCCGGGTGACCACCGAAACCGACCTGCCGTGGGGGCTGACCACGCTGCCCGACGGCCAGGTGCTCTTCAGCCGCCGGGACACCTACGAAATCGTCCGCCTCGACCCCGCCACCGGCACGAAGACCGTCGCCGGGCGGATTCCCGACGTGGCGGGCACCGACGGCGAGGGCGGCGTGCTCGGGATCGCCGTGGCCGCCGATTTCGCGGCCGATCCGTGGCTGTACGTCATGCACACCAGCGCCACCGACAACCGGGTGGTGCGCGTCCGCTACGCCGGTGGCGTGCTCACCGGCCGCCCGCAGGTGCTGCTCACCGGCATCCCGCGCAACAAGTACCACAACGGCGGCCGGCTGCGGTTCGGACCGGACGGCAAGCTCTACATCTCGACCGGCGACGGCCAGAACGGCGCGTGGGCGCAGGATCTCACCGTCCTCGCCGGCAAGGTCCTGCGCATCGACACCGACGGCTCGGTCCCGCCGGACAACCCCTTCGGCACCCCGGTGTGGAGCTACGGCCACCGCAACCCGCAGGGCCTGGCCTTCGACTCGCAGGGCCGGCTCTGGGAGCAGGAGTTCGGCAACTCCGTCATGGACGAAACCAACCTGATCGTCCGCGGCGGCAACTACGGCTGGCCCGCCTGCGAAGGCACCACCGGCAGCTGCGGGCAGCCCGGCTTCGTCGCCCCCAAGCACACCTACCCCGTCGCGGAGGGTTCGTGCAGCGGCATCGCCGTGGTCTCGGGCGGCCTCTACATCGCCTGCGAACGCGGGATGCGGCTGTACCGGGCCGAAATCTCCGGCGACGAGCTGACCGACGTCCGGCCGTACCTCACCGGCACCTACGGGCGGCTGCGCACGGTGGAACCGTCCGCCGACGGCGGCCTGTGGCTGACCACCACCAACTACGGCGACAAGGACAGCATCCCGGACAACAGCAACGAAAGCATCCTGAAGGTCGAACTCGGACGCTGACGAAAGGAAAGCCGTCATGGCCCAGCAGAGTCGCATGTGGACGGTGGTGGCACTGGTCGTCGCGGGCGTGGTGGCGCCTCCGGCGTCCGGCGCCACCCCGGCCTCGCCGTGCACCCCGGGCACGACGTACGGCTCGCCGTTGCCCAGCCCGGCGGTGACGTCCCAGCTCGTCCGCGGCGGCTTCACCTTCCTCGAAGGGCCCACCTGGGACCAGCGGACGGGCACCCTGCTGGTGTCCGACATGCAGAACGCCACCGGCCCCCAGGGCGTGCAGCCCTCGAACCTGCTCCGGTACACCCCGCCGGCCACCTTCGAGACGTTCGTCGCCGGCTCCGGGAGCAACGGCCTCGCGATCACCGCCGACGGCACGCGGGTGCTCGCCGCCACCCACGACAACCGCACGGTTTCGTCCTACCGCCTGGCCGACCGCAGCCGGACGACCGTCGCGGCCGGCGCTCCCGGCCACGCGTTCAACTCGCCGAACGACCTGACCATCGCCCAGGACGGCACCGTCTACTTCACCGATCCGAACTACCAGCGCGGCAACCGCGCCGACGAGCAGGGCGGCCACACCAGCGTCTTCCGCGTCCGCGACGGCGTGGTCGGCCTCGTCGACGACACGCTGCCGCAGCCGAACGGCGTCGTCCTGTCCCCCGACGGCCGGACGCTCTACGCGGGCGCCACCGGCGCCGACGTGATCGTGAAGTACACCGTCCGTCCCGACGGCAGCACCGGCGACCGCACGACGTTCGCGCACATCCGGACGCCCGACGGCGCGACCGTCGACTGCGCGGGCAACCTGTACTGGGTGTCCAACAGCGAGGGGCTCGTCCACGTGTACTCGCCCTCGGGAGCGCAGCTCGGCACCATCTCGGCCGGCCGCACCAGCACCAACGCGGCGTTCGGCGGCCCGGACGGGCGAACCCTGTACATCACGTCGAGTGTGCCCGGTGCCGGCTTCGGTCTCTACCGGACTCAGCTCGGCGTGCCCGGCAACCCCTACTGAGTTACACCGCACCGGTAACCGTCTCGCGTCTGGTACTTTCGGCCGATGTCCGCGCGGGGAAAACCCTCCGAAAGACGTGGGCCATTCCGGGGTTCCTTTCCCGGCGCCGGTTCGACCGCCAGTAACCGTCCTAGCGTGACGGTGCTTGGTGATCTTCAACCGGAACCGAAGAGGGGAAACCACCTTGCCCGACCGGACCAGATTCCTCGGCAAGACGCTCGTGGCCGCGGGCGCCGCGGCGGCGCTCGCGCTCGCCACGGCCGTTCCCGCGGCCGCGGCCGCACCATCCACGGTCGAACAGGACGTCGCACAGCTGTACCAGGACGTCATCGACCTCTACAACGGGCTGCCCGCGGACGCGCTGCGCGACGTCGACCGGCTCATCGACTCGCCCGTCCCGCGCATCGGCCCGCGGAGCCGGGCCGCGGCGGGCCCGATCCCGGGCTGCACCGAAGGTTCGCTGCTGACGTACGCGAACAAGCTCGCCGCCCAGCTCACCCCGCTCGAGGGCCGGGCGATGGACGCGCTTTCGGGGCTCAGCCAGCTCTACGTCCAGGGTGTCGCCTCGGACAAGACACCGCAGGTGTTCGGCACCGACGGCCAGTACACCCCGCGCGCCACCGCCACGATCGACAAGCTGCGCGGCTTCTGGGACATCGAGAGCTGGAACATCCAGCTGGTGGCCTGGAAGGGCACCGACCTCGGCAGCCAGGCGAAGATGGCGCAGACCTTCGGCCTCGGTCTCGCGCCGGCGAAGGTGAAGGCCGCGGCCGCGCTCGCCACCAAGGTGCTGTACGAAGTCCCGGCGATGCAGGGCGGCCGCAACCCGCTGATCACCCTGAACGCGTTCTCCGCCCCGGCGGGCAGCCTCGGCGGCAAGCGCGTGGCCCTCGGCGACGGCCTGCTCGACACCGTCGACGCCCTGGGGTTCGACGACGTCTCGGTCGAATCGGTGGTCGGCCACGAATACGGTCACCAGGTCGACTTCGCCCACGACAACCACCCGCGCAACGAGTCGTCCGAAATGGGCCCGGACGCCTACGGCGGCTACTTCGTCGCGCACGCCAAGGGCTTCGCCTGGAACGCCCGCACCCAGCAGGAAGTGACCTATCTGGACGCCTCGATCGGCGACTGCTACCACAGCCACGGCACCCCGGAGCAGCGCAAGGCCGCCGGCGCCTGGGGCGAGAAGCAGGCGACGAGCCAGGCCAACCCGAACCGGATCATCCCGTCCGCGACGATGATCGACAAGTTCCAGAAGGAGTACCCGAAGCTGATGCCCCCGGCCACCGAGCAACCGGCCGCGGCGCACAGCTGAGTTCGTTTTTCCCACCGCCGGGCCGTTTCCCCACCGAGGGAGACGGCCCGGCGTGCTAGGCCTGGGGCACCAAACTCGCCGCCGCGGCGGCGAACGCGTCGATCAGCGGTGACCGGCGCGACGTCAGCCACGCCAGGCAGACGCGGTTCGGCCCGATGTCCTCGACCGGGATGCCGACGACGTCCGGGCGGGTGTAGAACGTCGCCGTCGACAGGGGGATGACGCTGATCCCCGCTCCGGCCGCGACCAGCTCCAGTTTCTCTTCGACGCTGTGGATCCGCGGGACTTCCGGGCGGCCGGGCTCGCGCAGTTCGAGGGCGATGTCCCGCCATTCCGGGACGGCGTCGGGGTCCTGCAGCAGGTGGTCGCCGGCGAGTTCGGTGACCGACACGGATTCCTTGCCGGCCAGGCGGTGGCCGGCGGGCACCATGACGACGCGGGGTTCTTCGAACAGCGGCCGCACGGTCAGCCCGCGCCGGTCGATCGGCAGCCGGACGATGCTGACGTCGACGCGGCCGTCGTGCAGGACCTCGACCTGGTCGTGCCAGCCGGTGCGCCGCAGCCGGACGCCGACGTCCGGCCGCGCCGCGGCCAGCACCCGCACCGCCGGCGTGACCACGATCCCCGGCATGAACCCGACCGTCAGCACCGGCTTCGCTTCGGCCGCGGCCACGACCCGCCGGTGCACGGCCTCGGCCGCCGCCAGCAGGTCCCGGGCGTCCGCCAGGAGCTGCTCACCCGCCGCGGTGAGGACCGTGGTGCGGCGGTCCCGGACGAACAGCGGCGTCTTCAGCTCGTTCTCCAGGGCGCGGATCTGCCGCGACAACGCGGGCTGGGCGATGTGCAGCCGCGCCGCGGCCCGCCCGAAGTGCAGCTCTTCGGCCAACGCCACGAAGTACCGCAGTTTCCGCAGGTCGAAGTCCACTTCGGCACACCTCCCGCCCCATCATCGCAGCTCGGTGATGCCGTCGCGGCATCACAGCGCGCGGAACGGGTCTTGGACGCGCCGCGGGGGCCCGGGTCACCGTGGAGAGGAACGAAAGGACAGCGATGAAGATCTTCCTCACGGGCGGTTCGGGCTACATCGGCCGCGCGACGATCGGCGAGCTGGTGCGGCTCGGGCACACCGTCGAGGCGCTCGCCCGCAGCGAACGCGCCGAAGCCGCGGTCGCCACCGCCGGGGCGAGCGCGGTCCGCGGCGGCCTGACCGACCTCGGCGTGCTCAACCAGGCGGCTGCACGCGCGGAAGCCGTGATCCACCTCGCGCAGGCCACGACCGGCGAGGAGGACCTGGCGGCCGCCACCGCGATGCAGGACGGCCTCGGCGGCGGCGCCTACGTGCACACCGGCGGCAGCTGGGTCTACGGCGACACCGCCGGCGTGCGCGACGAGACCGCGCCGTGGAACCCGCCGGTGATCGTGGCCTGGCGCCGGGCCGCCGAGGACGCCGTGCTGGCCCGCGGCGGACGGCCGGTCGTCGTCCAACCCGGTCTGCTCTACGGCGGCGAAAACCGCCTGATCGACGCGTTTTTCGTGCAGCCGGGCCGGGACGGCGGCGCCGTCCCGTACCTCGGCGACGGAGGCAACCACTGGGCGTTGATCCACCTCGACGACCTCGCCGCCCTCTACGCGGCGGCGCTGTCGGCTCCGGCGGGCTCGGTGTACCTGGGGGTGGGCGGGGTCAACCCGACGGCCAAGGAGGTCGCCGAGGCGTGCGCCCGGGGCGCCGGGCTCGACGGGAAGACGGTGTCGCTCAGCCTCGAGGAGGCCCGCGAGCGGATGGGCCCGATCGCCGACGCGTTCGCCCTCGACCAGCAGCTGACGTCGGCCAAGGCCCAGCGCGAACTGGGCTGGCGACCGGTGCACACCGACCCGCTGAGCGAACTCGCCACCGGGGTATGAGCCGGGCGGCTCAGCGGTCGGCCGCCTCCAGGAGGTAGCGCGCCAGCTCCGCGACGGTCGGCCGGTCGAACACCACGGTCGCCGGCAGGTCGACGCCCGAGAGCCCGGTGAGGCGGGTGCGCAGCTCGATCACCGTCAGCGAATCGAAGCCGAGCTCCGGGAACGGGCGGTCGTCGGCGATCACCGCCGGGTCCGGGTGGCCCAGGACCGCCGCGACCTCCGCGCGCAGCAGCTCGCGCAGCTCGGGCTCGGCCGGGTTCTCCGGCCAGCTCGGCCGCGGCGGCGCCGGGCGGACGGCCGGCCCGCCGGTCGGCGGGGCCATCGACGCCGACGGGTCGAAGCGGACCGGCGCCAGCACTGGTTCGGGCGAGCCGAGGGCGGCGTCGAACAGGGCCAGGCCCTGCTCCGCGGTCAGTCCCTCGACTCCGGAGGCCTGCATCCGCCGCCGGGCGGTGGCCGAGATGCGGTCGCCGAGGCCGGTGCCGAGCTCCCACAGCCCCCACGCCAGCGACAACGCGGGCCGTCCGGCCGCGCGGCGGCGGGCCGCCACCGCGTCCAGCACCCGGTTCGCCGCCGCGTAGTTGGCCTGCCCGGCCTTGCCGAACACGCCGGCGATCGAGGAGAACAGCACGAACGCCGTCAGCGGCAGATCCCGGGTCACCTCGTCGAGGACCAGCGCCGCGTCCGCCTTGGGGCGCAGCACGGCGTCCAGGCGGTCCGGTGTCTGGGCCGCCAGCACACCGTCGTCGACCACCGCCGCGCTGTGGATCACCGCCGTCAACGGCGGGTCGCAGCGGGCGACCAGCCGCTCGACGGTGGCCCGGTCCGCGATGTCGGCGGCGACGATCCGCACGTCCGCGCCGAGGCCGAGCAGTTCGGCGGCGCCGGGGGCGGCCGGCCCGCTCCGGCTCACCAGCAGGAGGTGCCGGACGCCGTGCGCGGTGACGAGGTGCCGGGCCAGCAGGGCGCCGAGCGCGCCCGTCCCGCCGGTGATCAGCACCGTCCCGGTCACGTCGATCGGCCGGGCCGGCGCCGGGGCGGCGCGGGTGATCCGCAGGACGTGCGGCACGCCGTCGCGGACGGCGATCTGCGGCTCCGCGCTGCCGCCCGCCAGCTCCGCCACCCGCGCCACCGGGAACCCCGGTTCGAGGTCGACCAGGCCGATCCGGCCCGGGTGCTCCGCCGCGGCCGCGCAGCCGAGTCCCCAGGCCGCCGCGGCGGCCGGGTCGGGGTCGGGGCCGGTCGCGTTCCGGGTGACGAGCAGCAGCCGGTCGGCGCTGCCCTGCCAGTCGTGGAGCACGGACAGAGCGTGGCCGGCCGCCGCGCGCACGTCACCCGGTGCGACGGAGACGATCCGGACCGGTTCCGTGGCCGCCGCCGGGGCCATCGGAATCCACTGTGGACGGTAGAGCATCGTGTCGGGCGCCGCCATCGGCCGGGTCGTCAGCGCATCGACACCGGCCACCGGGTGCCCGTTTTCGTCGTACAGCGTGACGCGGACGGAGCCGGTGCCGAGGCGGACGCCGTGCACCCGGGCCTGCCGGGCCCCGGGCGCGTGGACCTCGACCCCGTTCCAGAGGAACGGCACCCGCGCCGGCGCCCCCGGCCCCTCGGCGAGCGCGGTCGCGTGCACGGCCGCGTCCAGCAGGACCGGGTGCAGCTCGAACCGGCCCCCGACGTCCGGCGGCACCGCCACCTCGGCGAAGAACTCCTCGCCGCGCAGCCACAACCGGTGCACGGCACGGAAAGCGGGCCCGTACGCCAACCCGCGGTAGGCCTCGGCGACGTCGGCTTCGGCGGCCCCGGGCGGCGGCCACTCCCCGCTCCAGCCGGGCGGGGTGGCAGAGCGAGGGCGCAGCTTGCCCCCGGCGTGCTTCCGCCACTGCCGGTCGTCGCGCGCCCGGGCGTAGACGTCGATCCGCGGCTCGTCCACGACGACCTGGACGTGGACGTCCTCGGTGTCCAGGCGCAGCGGGGCCTCGATCGTCAGCTCCTCGACGGCCGCCGCACCGGCGTGCAGGGCCAGCTCGGCGAACACCGTCCCGGGCACCAGCACGGATCCGCCGACGACGTGGTCGGCGAGCCACCGGTGGCGGCGGACGCCGAGGGAGCCGCCGTGCACCACCCGCGGCGAGTCGGGCGCTTCCAGGGCCGGGCCGAGCACCGCGTGGTCGCCGGCCGGCTGGTCCGGGGCCGGCTGGTCCAGCCAGTACCGGGTGCGCTTGAACGGGTAGGTGGGCACCGGCGTGATCCGCGCGCCCGAGCCGGCGAACACCGCGGGCCAGTCCACCCGGGCGCCCGCCGTGTGCACCGCACCGGCCGCGGCCAGCACCCCGGTGCCCGACATCGCGGCCGGCGCGAGCGGCAGGACGTCGGCGGCGAAGCGGCCGAGCACCGGCGCCGGCCCGATCTCGAGGCCGACGACCGGGCCGGGCGCGGCCGCGGTGGCGAGCGCGTCGGCGAACCGGACCGCCGAACGGGCGTGCCGTCGCCAGTGGCCGGGCTCGATCTCCTCGATCCGCTCGCCGGTCACGCACGAGACGAGCGGGAGCACGGGACGGTGGTGCCGCAACCCGGCGGCGACCTCGTGGAACTCGCCGAGCATCGGCTCCAGCAGCGGTGAATGGAAGGCGTGGCTGACGCGCAGCAGCGTCCCGCCGCCGAAGCGGCCGGCGAGCGCCGTCGTCGCGGCTCGCTCCCCGGAGAGCACCACCGAACGCGGCCCGTTGACCGCGGCGACGGCCACCGTGCCGCCCACGAGCGGGACCACGTCCGCCTCGGCGGCCGCCACGGCGATCATCACCCCGCCGCCGGGCAACGCGGCCATGAGCCGGCCGCGCGCCGCCACCAGCGTCGCCGCGTCCGCCAGCGACAGCACGCCGGCGACGTGCGCGGCGGTGATCTCCCCGATCGAATGGCCCAGCAGGACGTCGGGGCGCAGGCCCCACGACTCGTACAACCGGTACTGCGCCACGCCGAAGGCGAACAGCGCGGCCTGCGCGTGGTCGGTGCGGTCCAGCGCTTCCCCGTCCGCGAAAGCGATGTCGCCGCCCAGCGCTTCGCACGCCTCGGCGAAGGCGTCGGCGAACACCGGGAACCGCTCGGCCAGGTCCCGGCCCATCCCGGCCCGCTGCGCGCCCTGCCCGCCGAACAGCACGGCCAGCCGGGTGCCGCTGCGGACCGTGCGGCCGGGCACGCGCCCCTCGGCGACGGCGCGCAGGGCCTCCCGGTTCCCGGCGGGCACCAGCACGCGGTGCGCCAGCGGCGTCCGCCGGGCGAGGGTGTAGGCGACGTCGGCGGTGTCGGGCACCTCGGCCAGGCCGGCCGCGACGAGCCGGAGCGCGTCGCCGTCCGCGGCGCTGAGCAGCCAGGGCGCCGCGGGGAACGGCCGCGCGGCCGGGGTTTCCGGCCGCGGTGCCTCCTCGACGATCGCGTGCGCGTTGGTGCCGCCGATCCCGAAGGCCGACACCCCCGCCCGGCGGACGCGGTCGGACCGCGGCCACGGCCGGGCCTGCGCCAGCAGCGCCACCCCGCCGGCCGGCCAGTCGACGTGCGGGCTCGGCTCGGCCGCGTGCAGCGACGGCGGCAGCTGCTCGTGCTGCAACGCCGTCACCACCTTGATCACGCCGGCGATCCCGGCGGCGGCCTGGGTGTGGCCGATGTTCGACTTCACCGAGCCGAGCCGGAGCGGTTCCCGGCGCCGACCGCGCCCGTAGGCCGCGATCAGCGCGTCCGCCTCGATCGGGTCGCCCAGCGGCGTTCCCGTCCCGTGCCCTTCGACGGCGTCGACGTCCGCCGCGGTCAGCCCCGCGTCCGCGAGCGCCGCCGCGATCAGCGCCTGCTGGGCGCGTCCGCTGGGCGCGGTCAGGCCGTTCGACGCGCCGTCGGCGTTCACCGCGGTGCCGCGCAGCACGGCGAGCACCGGGTGCCCGTTGCGGTGGGCGTCGGACAGCCGTTCCAGCAGGACCACCCCGGCGCCTTCCGACCACGCCGTGCCGTCCGCCCCGGCCGCGTAGGACCGGCAGCGGCCGTCCGGGGAGAGGCCGCGCTGCCGGCTGAAGGCCAGGAAGGTCCGCGGGGTGGCCATCACCGTGGCCCCGCCGGCGAGGGCGAGCGAACACTCCCCCTCGCGCAGCGCCTTCGCGGCCAGGTGCAGCGCGACCAGCGAAGACGAGCAGGCCGTGTCGACGGTGAGGGCCGGCCCGGTGAGCCCGAAGGTGTAGGAGATCCGGCCCGAGGCCACCGCGTGCGAAGAGCCGATGCCCAGCCACGCCTCGAGTTCGTGGTGGGTGGTGAACCGGCTCGCGTAGTCCTCGTTCATCACGCCGACGAACACGCCCGTGTCGCTGCCCCGCAGGGCGCCGACGTCGATGCCGGCCCGCTCGAACGCTTCCCAGGAGGTCTCCAGCAGCAGCCGCTGCTGCGGGTCGGTCGCCAGCGCCTCCCGCGGCGAGATGCCGAACATCCCGGCGTCGAAGTCCGCGAAGCCGTCGAGGAACCCGCCGCGGCGGGTCACCGAGTGGCCGATCCGGTCCGGATCCGGGTCGTACAGCCCGGCCACGTCCCAGCCGCGGTCGGCGGGGAACTCCCCGGTCGCGTCCACCCCGTCCGCCACGAGCCGCCACAGGTCCTCCGGCGAGCGCACCCCGCCGGGGAACCGGCACGCCATCGCCACGACGGCGATCGGTTCCGCGGGCGGCGCCGGGGCCGTCCCCACCGGAACCGGCTGAATCGCCGGAATCGCCGGGCGTGCCGAGCCGAGCTGGGTCAGCTCGGCGATCACCGCGCGCGGCGTGGGGAAGTCGTAGATCAGCGAGTGCGGGACGGGCACGCCGGTCAGCGCGGTGATCCGGTGCCGGAACTGCACGCCGGCCAGGGAGGACAGCCCGAGGTCGGTGAACGGCCGGTCCCGCCAGCCCTCGCCGCCGTCGTGGCCGCAGAGGGCCGTCAGCTCGGCCCGCACCACCGCGGCGAGATCCGGTTGCTTCAAGGCGTTCCGCCTCGGTTTGCCCGACGCGGTCCGCGGGATCGCGTCGATCTCGACGTAGGCCACCGGGACCTTGTGCAGCGAAAGCCGGCTGAGGCAGCGGCGACGCAGGTCCTCGGCGTCGAAGCCGTCCGGCCCGGCGACCACGAACGCCACCGGCACCTCGCCGACGACGTCGTCGGGCCGTCCGGTCACGACGACTTCCCGCACCGACGGCGATTCTTCGAGCACCGCCTCGATCTCGGTGGGGTGGACGTTCTGGCCACCGCAGACGATCACGTCGTCGACCCGGCCGGCCAGCACCAGCCGGCCGTCTTCGAACCGGCCGGCGTCGCCCGTGCGGTACCAGCCGTCCACCAGCGGCGACGCCGTTTGCCCGTGGTAGCCCAGCAGCAGGCCCGGGCCGCGGACGAGCACCTCCCCCGCGTCGATCCGGACCTCCATGCCGGGCACCGGGACCAGCCCCGGCGCCCCGGGCCGCTCGGCCGCGAGCTTGCCGCCCGTTTCGGTGCTCCCGTAGCCGTCGACGAGGGGAAGGCCGAACAGGTCCCGGACCGCGGCGCGGGTCGCGGGCGTGCACGGCGCACCGCCGGTCAGGCACAGCCTCGGCGCGGCCACCGGGCCGCCGGCCTCCTGGCGGAGCCGGTGGTAGGTGGCCGGCACCCCCGCGAGCACGCAGCCCGGGTGCTCGGCGAGCAGGTCCGGCGAGCAGCCGTCGGCGAGGCGGGTGTGGGCGCCGAGCGCGATCGTGGCGGTGAAGGCGAGCGACAGGGCGTAGGCGTGGTGCAGCGGCAGCGGCCACACCACGGTGTCCCCGGCCTCGATCCCGAAGAGGGGGTTGTAGCAGGCGGCGGTCGACCACAGCAACGCCCGTTGCGAGAGTAGGACGCCCTTCGGCTGCCCGGTGGTGCCGGAGGTGGAGAGCAGCCAGGCCGGCTCGTCCAGCCCGAGATCGTCCCGCGGTTGTCCGGTCCCGGGCGGCGGCGGATCCTCGACGAAGAGCACCCGCAGGCCCAGGCGGTCCGCCACCGCGGCGTGGCGCGCCTCGGTGATCAGGAGCGTCGCGCCCGAGCCGGCGGCCAGGCGGGCGAGCTCGGCCTCGGTCGACCGCGCGCTCACCGGCACGCCGACGGCGGCCGCGCGCAGCACCGCCAGCAGCGCGACGACGAACTCGACCCGGCTGCCGACGTGCACCAGCACGCGATCGCCGCGGGAGACGTCGAGCCCCGCGGCGAGCTCGGCGCTCGCGCGGTTCAGCTCGCCGTAGGTGAGCGTCCGCCGGCCGTCGGAGTACGCGAGGCGGTCCGCGGGGTGCGCGGCCAGCGACGTCGGCAACGGCTGGATGAATTCGGTCCGGATTTCCTCCACCGCTCCGGGTATACCGCAATCAGCGCGGCTTCGTCGGCGGCGTGGTGCCGGTCCGTTCGTCGCCGTAGCTCAGCCAGGTCCCGATCGGCGCCCGCTGGCCGACGCCCGGACGGCGGTAGTCGCAGACGCCGCCGGGGAACGCCGATCGCAGCCGGGTCCGCTCCGCCGCGGTGAAGGCGACGGGGTAGTCGCGGAAGTCCAGCGGCCGGAGCCGGCACTTCAGGACGTCGAGGGCGAGGCTCTCCCCCGCGACCATCCGGGTGTTGGCCGCGACCGGGTACTGCGCGCCGCACCGGCCGCTCGCCGGGTAGGTCAGCGGCTCGGTGATCCGCGACGCGGGCGACAGGTAGCAGCCGTCGCCGAGGTCGGCCGGCCGGTTCGCGAGTACCTTCTGCGGCCGGTTCCGGTGCGAACCGTCGGCGTCGATCGCGGTGAGCCAGCGGTCCATGGCGTCGAGCTCGTAGGCACCGGCGGCCGCGGCTTCGGCGGCGGTGGCGTGGTTTTCGATGATGACCTGGTTGCCCGCGGTGCCGTTCGCGCGCAGAAGCCGTTGCCGCATCACGTAAGACCACTCGGTGGTGTGGATGTCGTTGCCGAACCCGGCGAAGTCGAGGTCGGTGCGCTGGTCGATGATCGGCGTTTCCCGGAGCCCTTGCGAGCCGGAGTTCACGACGTCCTCGGCGTACACTGTGGACAGTGCACGGGGGTCGGCCGCGATCCGTTGCGGCACCGGGGTTCCGGTGTGGTCGAGGCCGCCGATCGACGCGTTGAGGTCGACGAACTGGGCCGCGGTGATCGTCCCGGCCTGCAACGCGGCCAAGCCGTACTGCACGCCGGTGGTGTCCAGCGGGCTGGGCACGAACCCGGTCCGCGGGTCGCGCCCGAGCTGGTTGACCAGCTGCTCGTTCGAGTTGCACTTCACCCCGCCCGGGTTGGTGACGGGATCCCAGCGCGCGGCGACCGGGATGGCCGCGTTGCAGCTGCCGGTCGCGGTGGCGCGGCTGGCGAAGGTCCTGTCCCAGGACACGCAGGTGTCATAGCTGCCGAAGCCCGCGACGGCCTGCTTCTGCGCGGCGGTGAACGACGCGCCCGGCCCGGCGAAGTACCGCTCCAGCAGGCGGCAGTCCGACACCGGGCCGCCGGTGCTCAGCGGGTCCGGGAACGAGACGCCGGGGATGATGCCGTCGACGATGCCGGGGTAGTTCTCCGCGATGTCGTACTGCTGGATCGCCCCGCCCGAGCCGCCCCAGCCGATGGTGTGGGCCACCGGGCCGTAGGTCTCGGCGAAGTGTTCCTTGACCATCATCGCCGCCTCGGCCGAGATGATCGGGCTGCAGTTGGTGTCGAGCACGTTCAGGGTCGAGGACGCGACCGCGTAGCCCCGGGCCAGGAACAGGTCGTTGACCACCCCGCCGGTCGCGGTGCCCTGGTGGTAGCCCGCGTTGCAGCCGCCGCCGAAGGTGTAGACCAGCTTCCCGTTCCAGCCGCGGTCCGGCGCGACGGGCGACGGCGGGCCGTCGTAGAGGGCCGCCATCTCGTAGACGGCCCGGTCGATGGTGCCGCGCTCGACGCGGACCACGTACGGCACCGCCCGTCCGCCGACGGTGGCCGTCGCGAGGTCCGCGGGCCGGCTCGCCGGGTCCGCCAGTGGCGCGAAGGTCCCGGCGGTGGTCCGGTACTGGTAGCTGACCTGCGTCGGCGCGCTGCAGAGCGGCGGCGACGCCGCGGGCAGGCCGAACGCCGTGGTCTCGCAATAGAACGGCAGCTGCTGCGCACCGGAGAAGACCGGCCCGGTGATCGGGTGGTTCGTGACGCGCAGCGTCGCCCGCCGGTCGGCGCTCTTCGCGCTCAGTTCGTTGGGTCCGTCGCGCAGGCCGGTGACCAGGCCCAGCAGGCTGCCGTCCGGCTGGGCGCGGAAACCCGGGGTGACGTCGTGGCCGTTGGCGCTGACGGTGACGCGCCGGCCCGCCGGGGCCACCTTGACCAGGACCTGTCCGCCGCTGACGAGCGCGGGCCGGGGGTTCGACACGGTCTCGATGGTCAGCGGCCGCCCGGGCGCCGCGGTCGCGACCCCCGGCAGGAGCAGCGGCGTGACCAGGGCGGCCACCAGGACGGATGAGCGCAAAGCACGGTTCGCCACCGGACACCCCACTCGCTGAGTGGCACCGCATCGTCGCGGCACCAGGCTGCAGCCGGTATAGCACCTGCGCCCCGGCCGGAACAACGGCGTCGTGGTTCCGGCGCACCTTGCGGCCGGTGGTCGCCGGCGGGGACGGTGAACCGCGCGGATCAAACGTGGCAGGCCACCATCGGTGCCCCGGCCGGCACCCGGACCGGCTCGATGCGGGCCTTCCCTTCGACGAACACCACCGCCGCGCCGACGCGGGAGGCGACACCCAGCTTCCGGATGATCCGGCTGACGTGCGCCCGCACCGTGCGCTCGCTGATCGCCAGCCGGTGGGCGATTTCGCGGTCGGTCTTGTCCTCCGCGACGATCGCGAGCACTTCGAGTTCTCGCTCGCTCAAAACACCCAACGGCCCACTCGGCACTCCGGTTTCCACGTTTCCCCCTCGACCCGGCCACCCGCCGTGCGTCCGCACCGCCGGCTGCCCCCCACGGTCCCAGGTCCCGTCGACAATCCGTCGACAGCCGGCCGGCGTCGTCGGTCCTCCGGTTCCACGCCACCGGGAGTTGCTTGTCCACATCGGACAGTCCGGCGCGAACAGGCCGAGCCGGCCGCTCGGAGCTAGGAAAGATCCGTCAGCCACAGCCAGCCCGTCCGTCCCGCGTACCGCCCGCCGGTCACGGTGACCTTCGCCCAGAACCACGCCCGGGACGCCACGAGCGACCTCGGGCGGATGTCGATCCGCTGCACCGGCGTGCCCTTCGGCAGGGTGGCGATCGTCCTGCGCGTGACCGGGTCGTCCCACAACCGGGCGCTTTTCGCCTTCACTTTCCGGTCTTCGGCGATCGGCACCGGTTCCGGCCGGGCGCCGGTGGTCGTCGTGCTGTCGTTCCACAGCCGGGCCGCGACCAGGAAGGCCGGCGACGGCACGCTCGCCGACCCGATCTCGAACTTCAGCAGCGCCGGCGCCTGAGACGTCCGGGGGTCCGGCCACCGCCAGCCCCACCGCACCGAGCCGTAGTAGGTGCCCTTCTGGGCTCCCGCGGTCGCGAGGGCCGCCGTCTCGAACTGCTGGCTCCAGCCCCCGGTGTGCGCCGCCTCCGCCGACGTGCCGATGTCGCCGGAGGTCAGGGTCGGCTGGTCGTTCATCGACGCGTCGGCCGCCTCCCCCTTGCCGTTCGCGTCCTTGTGGCGGAAACCGGGACTCGCCGGGGCGTACCACGGCACCGCGCTGCGCGGTAGCTGGTCGATGTGCGCGCCGTCGCCCGGCACCATCCGGCTTTCGGCGGTTTTCCGCTCCTTCTCGCCGGCGGTGTACTTGTTGTGCGGCAGGTCGTTCAGCACCGTTCGCGCCAGCTGGACGAACTCGATCCGGTCGGCGTCGACGGGTACGTCGGGCTTGAACGAGAGGGCGATGTCCGCCCCGTACCCGACGAGCAGATCGCCGTCGTCCATCGACACGTTCGTGAGGGTGTAGCGGCCGACGGTGAACGAGCCGGCCCACGTCCGCACGGTGCCCGCCGGGCTCGGCGGCCGCCGGGGCGGGCTTTCCCGCTCCGGCGGTTCGGCCACGGACGGGTGAGTCCACTCCCATTCCCACCGGGGTTCGGGGAGGGTCCAGCCGCGCACCTCCCTCACTCCTTGCGGCCGTTGAGCGACGGCGCCAGGGTCGCCCCGTTCGGCGACGGGGCGGTCCCGGTGGCCGGCGGCGCCGCGGGCACGGGCACCCGCAGCGGCTGGGTGCCGGTGACGACGGGCCGCGGGTAGGCCGGCGACTCCTTGACCCGCTCGCCGGTGGCCGACTGCCAGTTGTTGATCACCGAACGGGCGTCGCTCACGAGGTTGTTCTTGCCGGTGAACAGGCTCGCCGCGGTCTCTTCGGTGTCGAACAGGCCGAGCTCGATGCCGCGCAGCAGGGTCGACATCGGTTCGGCGAGGTCGAACAGCTCCCGCGAGCGCAGCGCCGGGGTGATCCCCACCTTCTGGCCGAGCGCGCCCAGCCGGTCGGCCGCGTTGCTCGCCTGCGCCTGCAGGTCGGTGATCACCGACGTGTCGGTGTCGATCGTCAGGTGGAACCAGTTCAGCATCGTCACGTAGGCGAACTCCTCGCGGGCGAGGGCGCCGCCGCGGCGGCGGTTGCCGAGCAGGTCCTTGATCGCGGTCGACAGCAGGGCGATGTAGCCCGGGTCGGTCGGGTTGGGGC
This sequence comes from Amycolatopsis sp. NPDC004625, assembly GCF_040609695.1. Classification (NCBI taxonomy): domain Bacteria; kingdom Bacillati; phylum Actinomycetota; class Actinomycetes; order Pseudonocardiales; family Pseudonocardiaceae; genus Amycolatopsis; species Amycolatopsis sp. NPDC004625. The sequence continues at coordinate 106,704 of NZ_JBEXKX010000019.1, read as the reverse complement.
CGCTGTTGTTCGCCGTGTTCTCCAGTCCGATCCAGACCTGGCGCAGGAATTCGCTCCACTTCTGCCGGAAGTCGAGGTTCACCGGTCCGGTCAGCGCCTTCCAGTCGGCGAGCGGGCCGGAGCCGGCCCACACCGGCGGCACCGGGTGGGCGAGATCGAGGCCGAACATGCGCCAGTAGGCGTTGCGCCGGTTGGTCCGGTCGTACGGGCGGACTTCGCTGAGCACGCTGGCCACCGAGAACGTCGGGCTGTCGCGGAAGAACAGCTGCTCGGTCGCGCGCAGCCAGGCGATGCTGTCCGGCGACAGCACGCCGAGCGTCTCGCCGACCAGCAGCCGCCGCACGACTTCGGCGAAGATTTCGACGATCCCCGTGCTTTCGAGGACGTAGGCGTAGGCCAGGTGGTGCCAGAGCAGCGGCGGGCAGAACAGCTGGTTCGGCCGCCCGCTCCACTCGAACGGCCCGCCGGAGTTGATGCCGGACGGGGCGAGGAACGCGTTGATCCCGTTGGTCGAGGGGAACGGGTCGTCGCCCGGCTGGGTCGGCAGGTCGAGCGCGTCGAGCACCGTGTCGTCGAAGAAGGTGGTGAAGAACCTGAGGTCGGTCTGCCCGGTCGGGTCCGGGATCTGCGGGGTCCGGCGGGCCCCGCCCCACACCTCGTCCAGGAAGTAGGCGATCTGCCAGGGATGCAGCCGGAACACCCGCTGCGTGCCGAGGATCTTGGCCAGGGGAAAGAACATGACGCTGTCTCCGTTGTCTAGGGGGTCATTCGCCCGGTACCGGGTCCTTGCACGGGCCGATCGCGACCGGTACCCCGCCCTTCGCGGTGAACGTGACGATCGAGTCGATCCGCTGGTCGTACCGGATGGCGTTCTCGCCCTCGTCGATGAGCACGGGCCTGCCGTCCACCAGCCCTTCCAGGAACTGCGAAACGTTCGCCGCGCGGATCCTCGCCGCGGTCGCCGCGCCGAGTCCGGTGAAGGTGAGGGTGCGGGTGTCGCGGTCGACGACCACGGTGGTCAGCTGGAACACGCTCGGTGCGCGCCGGCCCAGCGCGAAGCCGAGGAAGTTGTAGGCGAAGCGGACTCTGACCTGTTCCTGGTCCGCGGGGGCGTCGGCCGTCGTGGCCGGCGCCGGCTCGCCGGAGCCGTTCCGCTGGGCCAGTTCGCCGATCGACTTGGTCAGGGAAACCAGTTGGGCCAGCATGGCGTCGTGGTCGCCGGCCGGCCGGACCTCCGCGGCGGCCGGTTTCGTGCGACCGGCCACCGCGCGGGACTCGGTTGTCTTCGGGTTCGTCATGGGTTCCTCGTTCCGGTCAGGCTGCACGATGGGGGGCGAGCGGTGCGGCGTCCGCACCGACGGAAGTGACCCAGGCCAGCAGGGCCGCCTGGTGGTCCGCCGCGGCTTCGGGGGCGAGCACCGCGCGCGTGGACAGAAGGGCGAGGATCCGCAGCGGCTCGCGCCGGCGCAGGTAGGCCGAGGTGAGCAGCGAGGGACCGGCCTGCCGGGCCAGCGCGGCCAGCGCCGATGGCGACACCCGGCCCGGGTCGAGCAGCGCCGAGAGCGGTTCGCCGCCGAACGCCGCCATCGGCCGGCGGGTGCACACGTCGACCAGGTCCCCCAGCACCGGCAGGCTCGCCCGGGTCAGCGCACCCGCGTCCCCGTCGGCGCGCTCGACCGGATGCCGGTGGTGCCACGCCGCCGCGAGGTCGTCCCACGGCCCGGCCCCGAACCAGCGGCTGCACAGTTCGACGTTGAACATCACCCGCAGGAACGGGAACGGGTGCGGGTCGCCGAACCTGATCCGGTACACCGACGGCGTGGGGCCGTCGACGACGTTGGCCAGCGCGGCGACCGGCGCCCACCCCGCCTGGACGAAGGCGTGGACGTCACCGGCGATCTCCCCGGCCCAGTCCCGCCAGGTCCGCGCCAGTTCGGCGGACCGCGGCGCGAGCCGGACCGCCAGCGCGTCGGCGAGTTCGGTGTGCCAGCCGGTCAGGTGGGCGACCTGGTGGCCGGTCTCGTGCAGCAGCGCGGTCGGGTAGGCCAGGTTGTGCCGGGTCAGCTTGATCGCCGCGGCCGGTGACGGGTGGCTGTGGTCCCACAGCCGGATGCCGGCCCGCAGGATCGACGCCCCCAGCCCGTGGTCCAGGTACACCAGGGCGGGCGGCGGCTCGATGCCGACCCGGGTCAGGATCGCGGCCATGCTGTCGCCCGCGAGCGTGTCGTACCCGCGCAGCACCGCCCGCAGCGCCGGGTTGGTCCGGCTGTTCACCGCGTGGCCGTAGAAGTCGAGGATCGTCTCCACCTGGAGGTACCGGGTGCGCAGCTTCAGCACCGCCGCGCGCACCGCGCCCGGGTCGCCGCCCTGGCCGAGCAGGCGGCGTGCCGCCTTGCCCTCGCCCACCAGCACGGCGACCAGCTCGGAGAGCCGATCGCGGACCCGGCGCTGCAGGTAGTCCTCCAGCGCCTGCCACGCCTCGGGCGCGGCCACCGTGTCCAGGTCGGCGAGGGCCTCGACCGCGAGCTGCCAGTGGGCCAGCTCCGCCTCCGTCTGCCGGTCCACCGCCTCAGTCACGGTGCCGGCCCGCCCGGATCGCGACGGCCGGGTCGCTCGCGGGGGTGCCCGCGGCGAGCGCCGCCCGGTCGGCGAACCCGAACGTGAACGTCAGGGTGGCGCCGGGGGCCGGGTCCTGGGCGGCCTTGGCGAGGGTGGCCGCGGCCGCGGGCAGCTGGTCCGACACCGTGCGCAGGACGCCGTCGACGAGCCGCTGGGCGAGCCGGGCCGCGGCCCCCGCCTCCACGGGGATGCCGTGCTTGGCCAGCAGCCGGGTCAGCCGGTGTTCGATCGCCCGCAGCGCGGCCGGGCCGAGCAGCCGCCGGACCAGCGAGACCACCTGGACGAAGTGCCGCCGCTGCAGGTGCGCGGCGAGCTCGTGGGTCTCCCGCTCGTCGAACAGGAGGTTCACCCGCACCACCGGCTGCGGCGCGGTGAGGTCGAACAGCACGCCGAGGAAGTGCCGGCGGTGCAGCGGCCGCCCGCGGTGGCGGAACCGGAAGTAGCGGCTGCCGGGACGGCGGTGCCGTCCCGGCGTGCCGTGGTGCCCGACGTGGGCCAGGCGCGGGTTGCCGGCCAGCACGGTCGCGGCGGATTCGGTGAGCTCCTCGAACTCCCCGGCCGCCCCGTCGGCGGATTCGAACGCCGAGACGTGCCCGAGCCCGCCACCGGGCAGGAGCTCGTACAGCTCCAGTTCGCCCTCTACGGGCCAGGTCCCGGCGCCGTCGTCGAGCAGCCGGCGTTCCAGCGAGTCGCCGCCGGCCAGGATCACCGCGCGGGCCATCGGCCGGGTGATCCGCACCGGGATGACCCGGCTGTACTTCTTGTAGCGGAAGCACGGCCGGGTGGCGCGCGGCATCATCAGCCACACGCCGTGCTCGCCGTCGACGCCCGGCTCGGCCAGCTCGGAGCGGAGCACGGCCGCGGGCAGGTGGCGGGCGGCCGCCTCGGCGAACGCGTCCTGGATCTCGGTCTCCAGCAGCAGCTCGTTCCCCATCGACTCCGGCGGCAGCGTCAGCACCTTCCGCACGGTGTCCTCGGCCGCCGCGGCGAGCGCCTCGCCGCCCAGCGCCGGGTCGCCCCCGGCTTCGAGGCCGAGCAGGCCCAGCCCGGCGCTCGCGATGTGCCGGGACAGCAGGGTGGCCGCGTCCGGGCCGACCATGCCCGCGATCAGCTGCGAGAGCGGCTTGGCGATCCCGTCGACGATCCGGTCGCGCCCGATCAGCCGGACCCCCGCGCGGATCAACGGCATCGCCGCCATCACCACGGGGATGAACTGCTCGAGTTGTGCGACGGGCGGGACGCCGGGGTCGGCCTCGGTCAGCTCACGGGCCAGCCGGGCGCGCGCCGAGTCCAGTTCGTGCGCGGCCGACGGCGCGTACGGGTCCTCGCCCGCCGGCTGCAACTCGGCCAGCAGGTGCGCAGCCGAGGCGTCGTCGGGGGCGGTCACCAGCTCGGCGAGGCTGCGGTCGAAGCTCTCCGCGAGCTCCTCCTCGTGGCTGCCGGTTTCGCCGCGGAGCTTGGCGGCGAGCTGGGTGGCCACCGGGCGCAACGATTCCGGCAGCCTGCCGATCGCGGTGTCGAGCACGCGCCTGAGCAGCGGCTTGACGAGCTGGCGCAGCTTGCCGAACAACGGTCCCAGCGCGAGGTTCCCGACGACGGAGAGGCCGGACTTCGCGAGCTTGACCGCGCCCTTCGCGAGTTTCTTCGCCTTGTCCAGCAGCCTGCCGAAGAACAGCTGCTGGATGTCCGCCGGATCGGTGAACCCGTCGATTCCGGTGGCCGCCTCGATCTCGCCTTCCTGCAGGGTGTCCGCCGGGCGGTCGCCGAAGTACGCCTCGAGCGCGCCCAGCACCCGGTCGGCCTCGCCGGCCAGGTGCTCCAGCCACTGGGTGGTGTCGGCGGTGGCGAGCGCCGGCGCTTCCGAGTCGTTCGACCAGGTGCCGACCGACTTGAGGTGCCGGGCGGCGGCCTCGTCCGCGAGCGCCTCGAGCGCCTCGGTGAACCCGGGATCTTCGAGCTCGGCGAGCAGGGCATCGGTCGCCTCGGCGGCCCGATCACCGTCCCCGGCGGCCACGGCGGCCTCGGCGAAGGGGGAATGCAGCACCTGACCGGCCGGCGGCGCGGCGGCGGGCTCGGCCACGCCCGACAGGCTCACCGGCGCGAACGGCGACGTCGCGCCCCGTTCGGTGGTCACTTCTTCGCCGTACGGGTTGAGCACGGGCAAGCTCATCGGGAACCTCCACAGCTGACCGCCCGGCCCCCGGGGCCGGCGCGACGAGTTCGCCACCGCGGGAAGCCGGCGAGCCGCCCGAGCCTCCGCTTGCGTCCTGTCTGGACGGACGATGTGAGTTCAGCCTGACACCCGTTTCCGGGTGGCCACCAGTGGCTTTTCCGCCACCTGCGCCGCCCGGCGTAACAGCGGGCGGGCCTCCGGCGACTGTCCGAGGACACGGGGGCGCGGTCCGCCGATTTTGATCAATTTCACCGCGCCCTGCTCAATTGCTGCTTCGCTATACTTGCCACCACGCTTCGGTCCACACGAAATGGGAGTACGGGGATGCCGGGCGACGATCTTGATTTCGGCGGTGAAGTGGCGGCCGACCGCGCCGCGCTCCTGCTGGAAGCAGCCCGGCGGATCGACGCGCTCTCGGCCCACCTGGGCGAACCGGCCGACGCCGGCGCGGACACCGTCCCCGGCGAGCCGGATGCCGGCTACGGCGAGCTGGTGCGCGGGCTGGTCGAAGACGTCGTGGAATTCGGGGATTTCCCCGACGTCCACCCCGTTCCCCTGCTCGAACTCCCGGACGCCGATCGGGTGTCGGCCGCGTGGCAGGCCGCGCGCGACGCGGAATTCACGTTCTGGTGGATCCGCCTCCCGCTGCTGTTGTTCCCGCGGCGCGGCTGGGCGTTCACCAGGCTCGAGGTCCGGGCGGAATTCAACGCCGGTGAACCGGACCCCACACGCAAGCCTAAGGTGTTCGACATCCTCCCGAACCGCCGGTTCGACACGATCATGCGGGCCGGCGCCGAATTGGTCGTCGGGCTCGGCGCGGACGGGCACTTTTCCGTCGACACCGGCGCGGTGCCCGGAATTCCGCCCGGAATTCCGCTCGGAGCCAAGGCGAACGCCGAGGCCGGGATCAAGGTCGACGTGGCGATCACCCCGGTGCGGTACCGGATGGCGGCCTCACGGGTCGACCATTCGGCCGAGGGCCTGTCGAAGGTCTTCTGGCGCCTGGACGGGCCCGAATTCTTCCAGGAGAACCCGCCGCAGCTGATCATCGTCCTCCAGGTCCCCAAGTCCGCCGGCGGCGTCGAGCTGCAGGCGGTCCTGCGGGCCTACCGCCGGTTCACCCTGTTCCCCGCCGGTCTGCGCTCGATGATCAGCGAGCTGCCGGACGCGCTGCGGACGTTCTTCCGGGGTGGCGCACCCGTCCAGGCCGTCGCCCGCTACGACCTGAGCTCGGCGACCGGCACCGGAGCGCGTGGATGACCCTCCCGGCCGACGAGTTCAGCCTCCGGATCACCGGGCCGCGGCACCTGGTTTCGGCCCAGTGGCGCCGGCAGGGCTCGTCGGAGCGCGAGGCCGACCCGGTCAACATCGACCCGCTGCGCGAGCGGACCGTCGAGGTGCTGGTCGGCCTGCTCCGCCGCAACCGCCTCCAGGAGGACCACGAGCTGAAGCTGCTGGGCGAGCACCTGTACGTCACCCTGTTCAAGACCCCGGACGGCGAGGACAACGGCCCGGGCGCCCTGCTGCGCCAGGCCATGCAGGGCAAGGGGTCGCCCGACGAGTCCAGTGAGCCGATGCTGCGGGTGTCGCTCGAATTCGACGCGGACAACGGCAAGTACGCGTCCTGGCCGTGGGAATACCTGTTCGTGCCACCGCGCCACAACGACCCGGAAAGCAACCTCTTCCTCAGCCGCAGCACCAAGATGGTGCTCACCCGGCGGATGACCGTGGACACCCCGGCCGGCGAAATCCACGTGCAGCCGCCGCTCAAGGTGCTGTTCGCCGCGCTGAGCCCCGAAGGCCTGGCGGAGGTCGACTACGAGTCGGTGATGCGGATGTTCCTCCGCTTCCGGGACAGCAAGCCCTCCCAGGCCCACTTGCGGATCTTCAGCCCCCGGCACGCGCAGGACGGAACGCCCTACCAGGATCCGGTCGACCCGGACGAGCTGACCTACCCGTCGTTCGCCGACGCCGTGTCCGAGTTCAACCCGCACGTCATCCACATCATCGGGCACGGCCGGTACGTCCACGGCGACAACCACGAGGCACGCGGCCAGCTGGCCTTCCCGCTCGACGCGAAACCGCAGTGGGTGGACGACTCGCAACTGGCCGAAGAGCTGCGGGGCACCCCGGATCTGCGCCTGGTGTTCTTCCAGGCGTGCGAAACGGCCACCACGTCGTCCCACCCGCACCAGGCCATCTCCGGAATGGCGCAGTCGCTCGCCCAGCGGGGCATCCCGGCGGTGATCGGCATGCACTTCGAAGTGAAGAGCGTGGTGGCGAACAAGTTCGCGCGCGCGTTCTACGACCCGCTCGTGCAGCACAAGTCCATCGAGGTGGCCCTGCACGCCGGCCGCCGGACGCTGCGGCTGGCCGCCAGCAGCACCGCCGAGGGCCGCAACTTCGGCATGCCGGTGCTGTACCTGCGGGAGTACAGCCCGCTGCTCACGGCCCGGCCGGGCGCGCCGAGCTCGAAGAGCGGCGGCGTCACGCTTCGCGGCGGCGAGCCGGCGACGGCGCCGCCGGATCCGCGGCTGCGCACGGGCGAATCCCTGCTGCGCGGCGACGAGCTCCTGGAACCCCAGCGGAGCACACGGACGGTGAGCGGTGCGCGCAACCACGGATGAACCGGCGCCCGGCGGCACCCCGCTCGTTCCCCTGCTGCTGGCCCTCGGCCTGGAGCTGGGCCGGCGCGGGCGGCACGCCGAGGCCGTCCAGGCGCTGCGGAAGGCGCTGGCGGAGCCGGAAGAGAAGTCCGTCGACACCATCACGCGCGCCCTGCTCGGGCAGCTGCTCGCGGCCGACGACCGCGGCGGCGCGCTGCGGACCGGCTTGGAGCTCGCGGCCACCGCGCCGGCGGCGGTCGTGCCGGCCCTCGTGCAGCTGACGCCGGTGCTGCGGGCGAGCCTGCTGCAGCCGGTGGCCGACCAGCTCACCGGCGTGGAGTGGGGGGCGTTGCTCGCCGACGGCGAAGTCGGCGTGCCCGCGCGCCGCGGGCTGCTGACCTTCCTCGGCCGGGCCCTGCTCGTCCTCGACGAGCCCCACCGCGCCACCGCCGTCCTGGAGGCGCACCGGGAGATCGTCGACGACGACGCCGGGCTGCTCCTGCTGCTCGCCGACGCCCGGCTTCGCCTGTGGCAGCCCGGCCCGGCCGAAGAGGTGCTCGCGCAGGCGGACCGGGTCGCCGCCACCCCGGCGGACGAGCTGCAGGTCACCCTGCGGCTGGCGCGGCTGTACGAGCAGCTCGGCCGGTCCGCCGAGCTGCTGGCCCGGGTGCGCGACGTCCCGGCCGCCGAGCCCGCGGTCGCGGCCGAACTGCACGCGCTGCGCGCGCTGGCGCTGCTGCACCTGGGTGATCCCGACGGCGCCCGCGAGGTCGCCGAGACCGCGTCGGCCACGGCACCGACGTCGGCCGCGGCGGCGGTGGCCGCCGCCTGTGTCCACCTGGCCGGCCACGACTACGGGCGGGCGAAGGACAGCGCCGACACCGGCCTCGCCCGGCACCCGCAGCACAAGGCCCTGGCGTTCCTGCGGTTCCAGGCGATCCTGGAGGCCGGCGAGGAACTGGACCGGATCGACCGGCGGCTGTCCCGGTTCCTCCGCAAGCTGGACCCGGCCGAGATCGACCTCTACGTGAACCGCAGCGTGCGGACCCGGCCCGCCGACGACCCGGCCGTGCACTACTTCCGGGGAATGCTGGCCCAGGCCATGGCCCGGCCGGACACCGCGCTCGCGGCCCTCGACCGCGCGGCCGGCCTGCTCGGTGACCGGCCGGCCCCGGAGTCGCGGCTGGTTTCGGCGCTGGTGCACCGGCTCCGCGCGCAGCTGCTCGAACCGGACGACCCCGCCGCCGCGGCGGCGGCGTACACGACCGCCGGGCTCCTGGCGTTCGACCACGAGAGCTACGAGCTTTCGGTCGCCCTGCTCACCCGGGCCGGCGAACTGCACGAGCTGGACCAGCCGTCCCGCTGGACCCTGGCCGAAGCCCTGTTCTTCCTGAGCTTCGCGTCGGCCGAACCGTACGGCGTCGCGGAGGACAAGATCCGGCAGGCGCTCCGGACGTGGCAGGAGGCGTTCGCGCGCGGGCTGCCCGAGTTCGACCTGATCTGGGCGTACGTGTCCCGGGCCCGGATCAACGTGCAGCTGGCCCGGATCACGCCGGATCCGTACCCGCTGCTCGTCGAGGCCCTGAGGTTCTGCGAATGCTTCGCCGTGTGCAGCCTGGGCACCGAGCCGTACTTCCTCGTCTTCGGCAGCGCGTGCCGGCTGCTCGGGTTGTACGGGTTGCTGACCGACGTGCTCGCCGAAGCGGTCGGCCCGCCCGCCCAGCGCGGCATCGAGCCGCTGCCGATCGAGCAGCTGGTCATCGCGGCCGCGAACGGCGGCGACCTGGACCGGATGCGCGCCACCCTGCCCGCGCAGCGCTACCTGCTGAAGGGCACCGGCTGGCACGCGGACCAGGCCCGCTACCACGTCTTGAGCAACGACCCGGCGGCCGCCCTCGAGCAGCTCGACGCGCTCACGCCCGGCGACGGCTCGCCGATGTACCACCTCTGGCTGCGGGTGATGGCCGACTGGCAGCTGGGCGATCGGGCGGCGCTCGAAGCGGACGCCGTGCGCTGTGCGGAAGCGGCCGTCCCGGAAGCGGAGGACTGGCCCGGGCTCGCGGGCTGGATGTGGTTGCTCTCCGGCGACGCGCGCCGGGCGATGGCGTTGTTCGCCGGCCTGGCCGGCACCGACTCGTGGCTCACCGATCCGGCCGTGGAAGTGGCGCTCTGCCGGCTGGCCGACCACGAGCCCGACGACGGGAAGGCCGAAGGGGAAGTCCGCCGGTTCATCGCCGGGACCGCGTCGTACGAGGACGTACTGACCATGGACGCGATGCTCGGGGTCCTCGCCACCCGGTTCGGCGACCCGCCCGGCGGTGCGTTCACCCGCCTCCGGCGGGAGGCCGAGGCCCGCCTCGCCGCCGGCGGCTGGCCGCTCGGTCCGAGCGGTGACCTCGACCGGCTCACCGCCCTCGCCGCCGAGCGGGCCGGCGAAAGCCGGGCGGACGCCACCGTCGTGGCACGAGCCGTCCGCGCCCGGCTGGCCGTCCGGAACCGGGCGTGGTCGGACGCGATCTCGGGCTACCGCGGGCTGATCCGCGATCTGGCCGCGTTCCCCGAAGTCGAGGCCGCCCTGGCGGTCGTCGCCGGCGAACTCGGCCAGCTCGCCGACACGGCACCGGACGAAGTCGCCGCCCACACCGGCGAACTGGCCGACGCGCTGGCCGAGCTGCGCCGGGCGGGGTCCCGGCGGATCAGCCCGCACCCGCCGGAACTGCTGCTCGGCGACATCCACTTCATCCTGGGCGACCCCGCACGGGCGGGCGGGCTGTACCGGACCGCGGCGGACCTCGGCGGCACCGCGGAGACGAACGCGTACGCGCGGATCCGGCTGCACGTGCTCTCCGTGCTGGACGGCTGCCCCGACGCCGACGACCAGCTGGCGCAGGCGGTCCGGCTCTGCCGGGACGCCGGTCTCCTCCCCGCGGCGACGATCTGCCAGGTCGGCCTGGCCATGATCGCCGAGCCGGTGGAATGGCAGCGCCTGGTCGACGCCTGGGAACCGAGCGCGGCCTCGCCCGAAGACCTGGTCCTGACCGGGCGGCACAGCTTGGCCGCGCTCTACCACTCCGCGGGCCGGCTGGCCGAAGCCGAGCAGGAGTACCGGGCGGTGGCCGCGGCCCGGGCCGCGGCGCTCGGCCCGGACCACCCGGACACCCTCACCACGCGGCACGAACTCGGGCGGGTGCTGCAGGCGCGCGGCGACTGGGCCGAAGCGCAGGCCGAGCACCGCGCGGTCACCGAAGCACGGCAGCGGGTGCTGGGCGATCTCGACGCCGCGACCCTTTCCGCACGGGCCGAGCTGGCCTGGGTGCTCTACCGCGGCGACGACTGGGCCCGGGCCGAGCAGGAGTACCGGAGCGTGCTGGCGGGCTACGGCGACGACCCCGACGCCCTCACCATCCGGCGTGAACTCGGTCAGACGCTCGTCGCCCGGGAGGACTACGCGGCGGCACGGGCCGAGTTCCGGGCCGCGGCCGACGGACTGGAAGGGCGGCTGGGCCCCGGCGACCCGGCGGCGGTCCAGGCCCGGGTCCAGGAAGCGGTGACCTTCCGGCTGGCGGGCGATCCGGCGACGGCCGCGTCCCGGCTGGCCCCCCTGCTGGCCCGGCAGGACGAACTCCTGGGCTCTGAGCACCCCGACACCCTGGCGACCCGCCACCAGCTCGGTCTCGCGTTGGCCCAGCAGGGCGACCTCGCGGGCGCGGCGGCCGCGTTCGCCGCCGTGGCCGAGGCCGGCGAGCGCGTCCTGGGCCCGGGCGACCCGGCCACGGTCACGAGCCGCCGCGAGCTCGCCACCGTCCTGTTGAACAGCGAAGACTTCGCCGCCGCCGTCGAGGAGTACCGCGCGGTCGCCGCGGCGCTCTCGGAGACGGCCGGGGCGCAGGCGCCCGCGACCCTGACGGCCCGGCGGGACGTCGCGTTCGCGCTGTTCCGGCAGGGGGACTACGCGGCTGCCGAGGCCGAGTACCGCGCCTTGGTGCACTCGATGCGGGCGGCCCTCGGCGACGACGACCGGCAGACGATCGGCGTCCGGCACGACTGGGCGGTGCTGCTGCGGCTGGTGGGCGACGAGGCGGAGTCGGTGGCGGAGCTGCACGCCGTGCTCGCCGAGAACACCGCACGAGACGGCGAAGACGACCCGAACACCCTGGCCACGCGCCGCGAACTGGCGATCAGCCTGGACGCCGGTGGCGACGGACCCGGCGCCGAGGCCGAGCACCGCGCGGTGCTGGCGGCGTGGCTGCGGACGGCGGGCGCCGAGGCCCCCGCCACCCTCGGCGCCCGGTTCGACCTGGCCGTCTTCCTGGCTTCCGCCGGGCGGACCGGGGCGGCGGAGGGCGAGTTCCGGACCCTGGCCGGGACCGCGGCCCGGGTGCTGGGCGAGCACCACCCCGAGACGCTCGCCGCCCGCTGGGAGCTGGCCGCGCTGCTGGCGGCCCGGGGTGATTGGGCCGGCGCCGAGGCCGAGTACCGCCGGGTGGCCGAAGGCCGCGCGGCCGGCCACGATCCCGCGGAACCCGTCGCGCACCTCCAGCTCGGCGTCGTCCTGCGCCAAGCCGGGCGGTTCGACGAGGCCCTCGCGGAGCTGGGCACCGCCGCGGACACGCTGCCCACGGCCGTCGAGCGGTTGACCGCGCGGTTCGAAATCGGCGTGGCCCGGGCCGCCATGGACGAACCGGCGGCCGCGGTGGCGGAGCTGCGCGCGGTGGTCTCCGGGCTCGCCGGGGAACTCGGCCCGGAGGCGGAGGGCACCGCCTCGGCGCGGATCGAGCTGGCCCGGGTCCTGGGCACCCGGCACGAGTGGGCGGCGGCGGAGGCCGAATACCGCCTCGCCGCCCGGGCTCGCGCGCAGGCATCCGGCCCGGACGACCCGAAGACGCTGTACGCCGAGTACTACCTCGCCGGCGCGGTTGCCGCGCAGGACCGCTGGGACGAAGCGGTGGCCGGGTACCGGGCCGTGCTGGAGCGGGAGCTGCGGGTGTTCGGCGAGCACCACCCGAACCCGCGCACGACCCGCAACGACCTGATCGACGCCCTGATCGAGCAAGGCGACCTCGAAGCCGCCGAAGCCGAGTGCCGCCGGGGCATCGCCGCCCTCGACGAAGGCGACCCGGCCCTGCCACCCGTCCGCCAGCGGCTGGCGTTCGTCCTGCGCGAGGCCGGGGCGCTCGACGCCGCCGAGCCGGAGTACCGCGCCGCGCTGGCCGGCCTGGAGCGCGAACTCGGCCCGGACGACCGGAACACCTTGACCACGCGGCACCAGCTCGCCGGGCTCCTCTACCAGGTGGACGACCTGGCGGCCGCGGAAGTGGAGTTCCGCGCGGTGTTCGCGGCCCTGGCCCGGACGCTGGGGACGGACCACCCCTGGACCCTCGCCACGCGCATGGACGTCGGCACGGTGCTGCACGCCCGCGGCGACCCGGCCGCGGCGGTCGCCGAACTGCGCGCTGCGGCGGACGGCCAGCGCCGCGCCCTCGGCGAGGACGACCCGGGCACGCAGGAGACCCTCCGGCGCTTGGCGCTCGCGTTGCGCGACCTCGGGCGGCCGGACGAGGCCGAAGAGCAGCTCCGGTCGGTACTGGCGAGCATGAGCCGGACGCTCGGGGCGGCCGATCCGGCGACGTTGCGCCAGCGGGCCGACCTCGCCCACCTGCTCGCCGAGGAGGGTCACCAGGCCGCGGCCGAAGCGGAGTACCGGACGCTGGCCGGGACCTGGGACCGGGTGGCCGGCCCGGAGCACCCGAAGGCGCTGGCCCAGCGGTACAACCTCGGGCTCGCCCTCGCCGAGCAGCGGCGGTGGGCGGAGGCGCTGACGGAGTACCGGACCGTGCTGGAGCGCGAGATCCGGACGCAGGGCCCGCAGGACCCGAGCACCCTGATGACCCACCACCAGCTGGGCGTCGCCCTCCACGGCACCGGCGACGCCGAGGCCGCGGCGGCCGAGTTGCGAGCTGTCGTCTCGGCACGGGCGGCCGTGCTCGGTGCCGACGCCGAAGAGACACTGCTGTCCCGCCTCGAGCTGGCCCGGGCCCTCGCTTCCCAGGGCCGATCGGAGGCCGCCGTGGCCGAGTACCGAACCGTGCTCGAGGCGCAGCTGCGGACCCGCGGCGCGGACGACCCGGGTACGCGCGGCACCGGCGAGGAGCTGGCTGACCTGCTCGCCGCCGTGGAGCGGTACGCCGATGCGGAGGCGGAGTCCGGGGACTCGGTGCCGCTGGACGTTTCGCCGCCTCGAGAATCGTCCGACGAGTGACCCGCCATTCCGGGGCCCGCCGCGGCCACGCCGGTCCGGCGGGCGGCCGAGCCCGGGCTCCCCCGCCCGGAGCACGGCCACTGCGACCGCAGCGGCCCACTTCTGTCCGCGCATTCTATTGTGTGATCCAGCTCACAGCTCTAGCCTGAGATGGGCTCCACCGCCGAGCAGCATCCCGGAGGAAGGACCGCGATGTCGTGGTCACCGAATCACCCGGACTCCGTAGGCGCCCTCTTCGAGCGCCGGAAGGCACCGGTGCTCGCCTTGGCCGAGGACGCCAGGACGGTCGCCGAGGCGTGTCACGGCATGGCGCGGCGCTTCCGGCGCGGCGGGAAGCTCGTGGTGTTCGGCAACGGCGGTCCCAGCACCGACGCCCAGCACGTGGCCGTGGAGTTCGTCCACCCCGTGATCGTCGGCAAGCGCGCGCTGCCGGCGATTTCGCTGACCGCCGACGTCGCGACCGTCACCGGCGTCGCCAACCGCGTCGGCCTCGAGGACGTCTTCGCCCACCAGCTGCGGATCATCGGCGAACCCGCCGACATCGCCCTGGGCATCTCCGCCGACGGCGAGTGCGCCAACGTCCGCCGCGCGCTCGAAACCGCCCGGGACCTCGGGATGCTGACCGTCGCGCTGACCGGTGGCGACGGCGGCGCGATCGCCGCGGCTCCCGGCCTCGACCACGTCTTCGTCGCCCGCTCGGCCGACCAGCGGATCGTCAAGGAGGTGCACGTGACCACCTACCACGTGTTGTGGGAGCTGGTGCACGTCTTCTTCGAACACCCCGGTGCGCTGACCCCGGAGGTGGTGTCGTGACCGGCAGAGAAACGGGCCCCGTCTGCCCCGACGGGGTGTGCCTCACCTGCTCCGACACCGCGGTCGAGGTGACCGTGGTCGAACTGCTGGACCTCGGGTTCGCCGTCGTGGACACCGGTTCGGGCCGGGAAGAGGTCAGCGTGGCGCTGGTCGCGGCCGGCGTCGGCGACCGGATCCTGGTGCACGCCGGGGAAGCCATCGCCCGCCTGGAAAGCCCCCAGCCGAGGAGTTGACCCGCGATGACACGGGAACAGTCCCCCGTGGGCGCGGACGGTCTCGAAGCGCTGTACCCGTTCCTGTACTCGGGTGAAAGCGACCTCGACGCCGTCCTCCGCCAGGTCGAACAGTCCACTGTGGACAAGGTGCACGAGATCGTCGCCCTGCGGGCCGAGGTGCTCGCGGCCGGCGGGGCGCGCCTGTTCGCCTGCGCGCAGGACGTCGCCCGCGCGTTCCACGGCGGCGGCCGGCTGCTCGCCTTCGGCAACGGGGGCAGCTCGACCGACGCCCAGGACCTGGCCAGCCTGTTCCTGAGCCCGGCGGGCGACGCCCGGCCGTTGCCCGCCTTCGGGCTGACGAACGACATCGCCGTGGTGACCGCGCTGTCCAACGACATCGGGTTCGACGTCGTGTTCGCCCGGCAGATCGGCGCGTTCGGCCGGCCCGGCGACATCGCGGTGGGCCTGTCGACCAGCGGGAACTCCGCGAACCTGGTGCGCGCCTTCGACGAAGCCGCCCGGCGCGGCCTGCTGACCGTCGGCATCGCCGGCTACGACGGCGGGAAGATGGCCGAGCTGGACAGCATCGACCACCTCTTCGTCGTCCCGTCCCCGTCCGTGCACCGCATCCAGGAAGCCCAGACGACCCTCTACCACGCGCTGTGGGAGCTCACCCTCGGCGCGCTCGACGACCTCGCCAAGGGTGATCAGCCGTGACGCACGCTGAAGAGACAGCCGAACAGCCCATCCACATCCTCTGGATCAACGCCGGTCTGTCCTGCGACGGCGATTCCGTCGCGCTGACGGCCGCCACGCAGCCGAGCATCGAGGAAATCGTCCTCGGCGCGCTGCCCGGCCTGCCCAAGATCGCGGTCCACTGGCCGCTGATCGACTTCGAATGCGGCCCCGACAAGGGGGCCGACACGTTCATCGAGTGGTTCCACAAGGCCGACCGCGGTGAGCTGGAGCCGTTCGTGCTGGTCGTCGAGGGCTCGATCCCGAACGAGGCGATCAAGGAAGAGGGCTACTGGTGCGGGTTCGGGAACAACCCCGACACCGGCCAGCCGATGACGACCAGCGAGTGGCTCGACCGCCTGACACCGAAGGCGCTGGCCGTGCTGGCCGTCGGCACCTGCGCCACCTACGGCGGCATCCACGCCATGGAGGGCAACCCGACCGGCGCGATGGGCGTGCCGGACTACCTCGGCTGGGACTGGAAGTCCGGCGCCGGCATCCCGATCGTCTGCGTGCCCGGCTGCCCGACCCACCCGGACAACCTGTCCGAGACCATCACCTACCTGCTCTACCAGGCCGCCGGGCAGGCGCCGATGATCCCGCTCGACGACCAGCTGCGCCCGCAGTGGCTCTTCGGCGCGACCGTGCACGAGGGCTGCGACCGCGGCGGCTACTACGAGCAGGGCCAGTTCGCCACCGAGTACGGCTCCCCGAAGTGCCTGGTGAAGCTGGGCTGCTGGGGCCCGGTCGTGAAGTGCAACGTGCCCAAGCGCGGCTGGATCAACGGCGTCGGCGGCTGCCCGAACGTCGGCGGGATCTGCATCGGCTGCACCATGCCGGGGTTCCCGGACAAGTTCATGCCGTTCATGGACGAGCCGCCGGGCGCGAACGTGTCGTCGCTGGCCAGCGGCGCGTACGGGTCGGTGATCCGGCGGCTGCGCAAGATCACCGAGCGCAAGGCCGACAAGGAACCGAAGTGGCGCCACAAGGGCGGCAAGCTCGACACCGGCTACCAGGCGGAGGCGCGGTCATGACCGAGATGAAGGACAAAACCGGCCTCGTCGAGATGGCGTGGGACCCGATCACCCGGATCGTCGGCAGCCTCGGGATCTACACGAAGATCGACTGGGCGGCCAAGCGGGTCGTCGAGTGTCACAGCACGTCGTCGGTGTTCCGCGGCTACAGCATCTTCATGAAGGGCAAGGACCCGCGCGACGCGCACTTCATCACCAGCCGGATCTGCGGGATCTGCGGCGACAACCACGCGACCTGCTCGGTGTACGCCCAGAACATGGCCTACGGCGTCCGCCCGCCGCACCTGGGCGAGTGGATCCTCAACCTCGGCGAGGCCGCCGAGTACATGTTCGACCACAACATCTTCCAGGAGAACCTGGTCGGGGTCGACTACTGCGAGAAGATGGTCGCCGAGACCAACCCCGGCGTCCTGGAGCTGGCCAACCGCACCGAAGCGCCGCACGCGCGCGACCACGGGTACCGGACCATCGGCGACATCATGCGCTCGCTCAACCCGCTGGAGGGCGAGTTCTACCGCGAGGCCCTGCAGGTCAGCCGCAGCACGCGCGAGATGTTCTGCCTGATGGAGGGCAGGCACGTCCATCCGTCCACTTTGTACCCCGGCGGCGTCGGCACGGTCGCCACCGTGCAGCTGTTCACCGACTACCTGACCCGGCTGATGCGCTACGTCGAGTTCATGAAGCGCTGCCTGCCGATGCACGACGACCTGTTCGACTTCTTCTACGAAGCCCTCCCCGGCTACGAAGAGGTCGGCCGGCGGCGGATCCTGCTCGGCTGCTGGGGCAGCCTCAACGACCCCGAGCACTGCGACTTCAGCTACGAGAACATGGAAGCCTGGGGCCGCAAGATGTTCGTGACGCCGGGGGTGGTCGTCGACGGCAAGCTCGTCACCACCAGCCTGCTGGACATCAACCTCGGCATCCGGATCCTGCTCGGCAGCTCGTTCTACGAAGACTGGGCCGACCAGCCGATGTTCGTCACCGAGGACCCGCTCGGCAACCCGGTCGACCAGCGCCACCCGTGGAACCAGCACACCATCCCGCGCCCGGCCAAGCGCGACTTCGACGGCAAGTACTCGTGGACGATGTCGCCGCGCTGGTTCGACGGCAAGGACCACCTGGCCCTCGACACCGGCGGCGGCCCGATCGCGCGCCTGTGGGTCACCGCGCTCGCCGGGCTCGTCGACACCCCGTACGTCAAGTCGACCGGGCACAGCGTCACGATCACCCTGCCGCGCACGGCGACCAAACCCGAAGCCGCGTTCGAGTGGAAGATTCCGCAGTGGAGCAACGCCCTCGAACGCAACCGCGCCCGGACGTACTTCCAGGCGTACGCGGCCGCGATGGCGCTGCACTTCGGCGAGCAGGCCCTCGGTGAGGTCCGCAAGGGCCACACGAAGACGTGGGAACCGTTCAAGGTCCCGGACGAAGGCGTCAGCTGCGGCTTCACCGAAGCGGTCCGCGGGGTGCTGTCGCACCACATGGTGATCAAGGGCGGCAAGATCGCGAACTACCACCCGTACCCGCCGACACCCTGGAACGGCAGCGTCCGCGACAGCTTCGGCACGCCGGGGCCGTACGAGGACGCCGTGCAGAACACGCCGATCTTCGAGGAGAACACGCAGGAGAACTTCAAGGGCATCGACATCATGCGCGCGGTCCGCAGCTTCGACCCGTGCCTGCCCTGCGGCGTCCACATGTACACCGGCAAGGGCAAGGTGATCGAGCGGCTGCACACCCCGCACGCGTTCGGCGGGGAGCTCGCCTGATGTCCGACGTCGACCGGGTCGGCGAGCGCATCGAGCAGCTGCTGGGCGAGTTCGACGGCGCCGACGCCGAACTCGCCGAAGACCTCGTCCACACGCTGATCGAGTTCTACGGCGCCGGGCTCGCGCGGATCGTCGAGCTCGTCGGCGAGCCGTTGCTGGACCGCCTGGCCGAAGACGACCACGTCCGCGGCCTGCTCGTGCTGCACGACCTGCACCCGCGGTCGACGCACGAGCGCGTCACCGAGGCCCTCGACAAGGTCCGGCCGTACCTGGGTTCGCACGCCGGGGACGTCGAGTTCGTCGGGATCGAGGACGGCGTGCTGCGGCTGCGGCTGCAGGGCTCGTGCGACGGCTGCCCGTCCTCGACGGTCACCGCGAAGTACGCGATCGAGCGGATGGTGCGGGAGGTCGCCCCGGAGATCTCCGACGTCGTGGTCGAAGGTGTCGTGCCGGAAGGGACCGGGCCCGGCGGCCGGCCGCTGCTGCCGCTGGTGCCGTGTCCGGTGGAGGTCCCGTGACGGGCGGCCTGCGCAGGTTCCGCACGCCCCCGCCGCGCGTCGCGCCCGGCGAGAAGTGCGAGATGTGCGCGGAACCGATCGGCGGCGAGCACGGGCACGTCATCGACCTCGAATCGAGGACGATCCTGTGCACCTGCCGGGGTTGCTACCTGCTCTTCACCCACCGCGGCGCGGGCGGGAAGCGGCACCGCGCGGTGCCGGACCGGTTCCGGCACCTGCCCCGGTTCGGCCCGGGCCCGGCGCTGTGGGAGTCCGCCGGGATCCCGGTCAGGACGGCCTTCCTGTTCCGGAACTCGGTGCAGGATCGCACGGTCGCGTTCTACCCGAGCCCCGCGGGCGCGACGGAGTCCCTGCTCCCGCTGGGCACGGGCGACGACCTGCTCGCGTCGGCCGGCGTCGCCGACGACGTCGAAGCCCTGCTGCTCAACCAGCTCGACCTGGGTTTCGAGGCCTTCCTGGTGCCGATCGACGCCTGCTACGAGCTGGTCGGCCTCGTCCGCTCGACGTGGCGGGGTTTCGACGGCGGCACCGAAGCCCACGAAGCCATCGAAGGGTTCTTCGCGCGCCTGCGGGAACGCAGCGAGGTCGTGGCCGATGGCTGAGCTGACCTTCGACTGCATCGACGTCCGGCCGGTGAAGTACGCCGCGGCGCCGACGCTCGCGTTCAAGCTGCGGATCTCCGAGCTGACCGGGCAGCCCGTGCACGCGATGGTGCTGCGCGTCCAGATCCGCATCGAGCCGCAGCGCCGCCGGTACGCCGACGGCGAGTCGGAACTGCTCACCCACCTCTTCGGCGACCGGTCCCGGTGGGGCGAGACGCTGAAGCCGTTCCAGTTCGCGACGATTTCGGTGACCGTGCCGGCCTTCACCGGCGCCACCGAGGTGGACGCCGAGGTGCCCTGCACCTACGACCTCGAAGTCGCGGCCGGCAAGTACTTCCACGCGCTGTCCGACGGCGTCGTGCCGATGGTGCTGCTGTTCAGCGGCACCGTGTTCGGCAAGGGCGAGCCGGGGTTCTGGGTCGAGCAGGTGCCGTGGCACACGCAGGCCGAGTGCCGGATGCCGGTGGCCGTCTGGG
Source organism: Amycolatopsis sp. NPDC004625 (assembly GCF_040609695.1). Classification (NCBI taxonomy): domain Bacteria; kingdom Bacillati; phylum Actinomycetota; class Actinomycetes; order Pseudonocardiales; family Pseudonocardiaceae; genus Amycolatopsis; species Amycolatopsis sp. NPDC004625. The sequence continues at coordinate 86,885 of NZ_JBEXKX010000019.1, read as the reverse complement.
ACGAGCTGGTGTCCCGCTACTTCCCGAACGTGGCGTGGGTCAAGCTGCCCCGGGACACGGTGGACGCGCTGCTCAAGTACAAGGCGCAGCACGCGATCCCGACCTGGGAAGCCGCGATCGAGCACCTGCTGGCGGGTGAGCCGTGACCGCCGGGGACCAGGCCCGCGCGGTCGGCGACGCCGTGCTCTACGAGGGCTACCTGCTCTACCCGTACCGGGCGTCGGCGCCGAAGAACCGGGTGCGCTGGCAGTGGGGTGTGCTGGTGCCGCCGTCGTACGCGTCGGCGGAGATCGGCGAGCACGCGTCCGCCCGCGTCGAGTGCCTCGTCGAACCCCGGGAAGGCACGATCCTGCGCGTCAAGCTGCGGTTCCTGCGGGCGCGGACGCGGCTCGGCACGACGTGGGACGAGGCCGACGAGCACGAGATCGACTTCGAGCTGCCGCTTTCCGGGATGCCGGTCGAGAGACCGTTCGCGGCCGGGGCCCTGTCCGGCGTCCTCACCGCCCGGGCCGACCCGCTCGACGGGCCGTTCGGCGGCGCCCGGCTGCGCGTCGAAGTGCACAACACGACGTCGTGGCCCTCGGACGGCGTCCGCGAGCACGCGCTGCGGCATTCCCTGCTCGCCGCGCACCTGGTGCTCAGCGTCGACACCGGGCACTTCCTGTCGATGCTCGACCCGCCGGAGTGGGCGAAACCGGCCGTCGACGCCTGCCGGCAGGAACGGCTGTGGCCGGTGCTGATCGGCGACACCTCGCGCAGCACGGTGGTGCTCGCGTCCCCGATCATCCTCTACGACGACCCGTCGATCGCGCCGGAGAGCCCGGGTGAGCTCTTCGACGGCACCGAGATCGACGAAATCCTGACCCTGCGCACGATGGCGCTGACCGACGAGGAAAAGCGCGAGGCCCGGGACACCGACCCGCGCGCGGCGGCGATCGTCGACCGCGTCGACGCGATGCCGCCGGAACTGCTGAGCCGGCTGCACGGCGCGGTCCGGTCCGTGCGGCCGGTCCGGCCTTCGGTGACCGTCGCCGGGGTCCGCGTCGCCGAAGGTTCGCGGGTCCGGCTGCGGCCGAACCTGCGCGGGACCGACGCCCAGGACATGTTCCTGGTCGGCAAGACGGCCACCGTGCGGGTCGTGCTGTCCGATGTGGACGGTGTGACGTACCTCGCGGTGACCCTCGACGACGACCCGGCCGCCGACCTGCAGCACGCGCACGGCCGGTACCGCTACTTCTCCCCCGACGAGATCGAGCCGCTGGAGGTCGCGGAATGAGGCCACGAGTGCTGGTCGCCGGGATCGGCAACATCTTCCTGGGCGACGACGGTTTCGGCGTCGAGGTCGTCAAGGAGCTGGCCGGGACCGGCCTGCCGCCGTGGGTGCAGCTCGCCGACTACGGCATCGCCGGCATGCACCTGGCCTACGACCTGCTGGGCGGCTACGACACGACGATCCTGCTCGACGCGACCCCGCACGGCCGTCCACCCGGGACGCTCTCGCTGATCGAAGCCGACACCGAGGACCTGGAGGCCGCGTCGATCGACGCACACGGCATGCAGCCGGACGCGGTGTTCCGGCTGCTCCGGCTGCTCGGCGGCGACGCCGGCCGGGTGCTGGTCGTCGGCTGCGAACCGGCCTGCCTCGACGAAGGGATCGGGCTGTCGCCCGAGGTGACCGCGACCGTCCCGGCCGCGGTCCGCGCCGTCACCGAACTCGCCTGGGGCACCTGCCCCCGGCTGCAACCGACGGAGGTCTGAGCCATGTGCCTCGGCATACCCGGCGAGATCATCGAGATCAGCGAAGAACGGCCGGACCTCGCGAAGGTCTCGGTCAGCGGGGTCAAGCGGCAGATCAACATCGGCCTGCTCGAAGACGACCCGCCGGTGCCGGGCGACTGGGTCCTCATCCACGTCGGCTTCGCACTGTCCAAAATAGACGAAGCCGAGGCGGCCGCCGCACTCGACTTCCTCGAAAGCATCGGCAAGGCGTACGAGGACGAGATGGCCGCGCTGCTGCAGTCCCGGATCGACTGAGCCCGGATCGAAGAGAGGAGTCGTCATGCGTTTCGTCGACGAGTTCCGCGACGCCGAGAAGGCGCGGGCGCTGTCCGCGAAGATCGCGTCGCTGTGCGAGCCGGGCCGCCACTACAAGTTCATGGAGGTCTGCGGCGGGCACACGCACACCATCTACAAGCACGGCCTCGAGGACTACCTGCCCGAAAGCATCACGCTGGTGCACGGGCCGGGCTGCCCGGTGTGCGTGATCCCGATGGGCCGCATCGACGACGCCATCCACATCGCCCGGCAGCCCGGGGTGCTGATGACGTCCTTCGGCGACATGATGCGCGTACCCGGCTCCGGCGGGAACTTCTTCGACTCCAACGCCGAGGGCACCAACATTCGCATGGTGTATTCGCCGCTGGACTCGCTGAAGCTCGCGCGCCAGAACCCGGACCTGCGGGTCGTGTTCATGGCCATCGGGTTCGAGACGACGACGCCGTCGACCGCGATGACGCTGCTGCGCGCGGCCGCCGAGGGCATCGGGAACTTCTCGGTGTTCGGCAACCACGTCACGATCATCCCGGCCATCAAGGCCATCCTCGACTCCCCCGACCTGCGGCTCGACGGCTTCATCGGGCCGGGGCACGTCTCCACGGTGATCGGCTGCCGACCGTATGAGTTCATCGCCCGCGACTACGGCAAGCCGGTCGTCGTCGCCGGGTTCGAACCCCTGGACATCCTGCAGTCGATCTACCTGCTGATGGTCCAGCTGGCCGAGAACCGGTCGGAGGTCGAGAACCAGTACTCGCGGGTCGTGCCGTGGAACGGCAACCTCCGGGCGCTGAAGGTGATCAACGAGGTGATGGAGCTGCGGCCGTACTTCGAGTGGCGCGGCCTCGGGTTCATCACGCACTCGGCGATGGCGATCCGCGAGAAGTACGCCGCCTTCGACGCCGAGCGCCTCTTCGAGATCCCCGGCCTGCGCGTCGCCGACCCGAAGGCGTGCCAGTGCGGCGAAGTGCTCAAAGGTGTGCTGAAACCGTGGGAGTGCAAGGTGTTCGGCACCGCGTGCACCCCGGAGACGCCGATCGGGACGTGCATGGTCTCGCCCGAAGGCGCCTGCGCGGCGTACTACAACTTCGGCCGGTTCACCCGGCAGCGCGTCCGGGAGGCGAGCCGCGCATGACCACCACCGGGCGCGAGCAGCAGGTCCTCGACCGCATCGAGCGGGCCCGGCGCCGGCGCGCGAAGGTGCGTGAAGAGCGCATCACGCTGTCCCACGGCGCCGGCGGCAAGTCGACGCACACGCTCATCGAGGCCGTGTTCCTCGACGCGTTCCGCAACCCGCTGCTCGAGCCGCTCGAAGACGCGGCGTCGCTGACCATCGGCGACGCCCGGCTGGCCCTGACGACGGACTCCTACGTCGTCTCGCCGCTGTTCTTCCCCGGCGGGAACATCGGCGACCTGGCGGTCAACGGCACGGTGAACGACCTCGCCGTCGCCGGCGCGCGGCCGCTGTACCTGACCGCCGGGTTCATCCTCGAGGAGGGCTTTCCCGTCGAGGATCTGCTGAAGATCGTCGACTCGATGAAGACGGCCGCCCTCGGAGCCGGTGTCCAGATCGTCACCGGCGACACGAAGGTCGTCCAGCGCGGCAAGGCCGACGGCGTCTACGTCAACACGGCCGGGGTCGGGGTGCTCACCCGCACCGGGCTCGGCGTGGCCACCGTGAAGCCCGGAGACGCCGTCCTCGTCTCCGGGCCGATCGGCGACCACGGCGTCACGATCATGCTGGCCCGCGGCGAACTGGACATCGACGCCGACCTCGCCTCCGACACCGCCCCGGTGCACGACCTGGTGGCCGGGCTGCTGGCCGCGGTGCCCGGGGTGCGCGCGATGCGCGACGCGACCCGCGGCGGCGTTGCGACGATCCTCAACGAGATCGCGAAGGCCGCCGAGGTCGCCGTGGTCGTCGACGAGCACGCCGTCCCGGTCCGGGCGGAGGTCCGCGGCGCGTCGGAGCTGCTGGGCATCGACCCGCTGTACGTCGCCTGCGAAGGCCGGATCGTGGTCGTCGTCGACGGCGCGCAGGCCGCGGACGCGCTGGCCGCGTTGCGCGCGCACCCGCTCGGCGCGGACGCCGCGGTGATCGGCCGGATCGCGGCCGACCCGCCGGGGATCGTGCTGCTGAACACCGCCTTCGGCGGCACCCGGATCGTGGACCTGCTGGTCGGGGACCCGCTGCCGAGGATCTGCTAGTGCACGAAATGGCCATCACGCAGTCGGTCGTCGACGCGATCGTCTCGCGCCTCGGCGAGGCGGCGGTGACGAGCGTGCAGCTGGAGATCGGGCGGCTGTCCGGTGTGGTGCCGGACAGCGTCCGCTTCTGCTTCGACGTGCTGTGCACGGGAACGTCCCTCGAAGGCGCCCGGCTGGACATCGCCGAGCCGCCGGGCCGGGCCCGCTGCCGCGAGTGCGGCGCGGAGTTCGCCCTCGACGACTTCATCCTGCTGTGCCCCTGCGGCAGCGCCGACGTGGCGGTGCTCGCGGGGCGGGAACTACGCATCACTTCGGTGGAGGTCGGCCATGTGTGACACCTGCGGCTGCTCGGATTCCGACGTCCGGATCACCGACCACACCCACACGGTGGTCGTGGAGCAGGACATCCTGGCGAAGAACGACGAACTCGCGTCGCACAACCGCGCGCACCTGCGGGAGTCGGGCGTCTTCGCGATCAACCTGATGAGCTCGCCCGGCGCCGGCAAGACGACGCTGCTGGAGCGGACCATCCGGGCTTCGGACACGCCGTGCGCGGTGATCGAGGGCGACCAGGAGACGCTGCTGGACGCCGAGCGGATCAAGGCCACCGGCGCGCCGGTGGTGCAGATCAACACCGGCGCCGGCTGCCACCTCGACGCGTCGATGCTGCACCGGGCGCTGCACGCGCTCTCGCCCGCGCCCGGCTCGACGCTGTTCGTCGAGAACGTCGGCAACCTGGTCTGCCCGGCGTTGTTCGACCTCGGCGAGGCCGCGCGGGTCGTGGTGCTGTCGGTGACCGAGGGGCCCGGGAAACCGCTGAAGTACCCGCACATGTTCGCCGCGACGGACCTGGTGCTGCTGAACAAGATCGACCTGCTGCCCCACGTCGACTTCGACGTCGGCGAGTTCGAACGGGACGTCCACCGGGTGAACCCGGCGGCGGCGATGTTGCAGGTCAGCGCGACCCGCGGCGACGGGCTCAGCGCGTGGTACGACTGGCTACGGCGACCTGGCCGAAGCTGATCCCGCCGTCGTTCGTCGGCACCCTCCGGTGGGTGAGGACGGCGAAACCGGCCCGTTCGAGGGCTTCGACGGTCCGGTCGAGCAGCAGGACGTTCTGGAAGACCCCGCCCGACAGCGCGACCGTGGTGCTGTGGTCGCGGAAGCGGCCGCAGGCCCGGACGATGGCGTCGGCGACGCCGTTGTGGAACCGGGCGGCTCTGATCGGCCTGCCGCTCGGGTCGTCCAGGAGAGCGGCGATGAGGTCCTCGCCGTGGATCTCGTCGTCGATGCGCGCGCGGTAGGCGGAGCGCTCGGCCGGGTCGGCCAGCTGCTCCAGCTCGATGGCGGCCTGGCCCTCGTAGGTGATGGTGTCCCGGACGCCGAGCAGCGCGGCGGCGGCGTCGAAGAGCCGTCCGGCGCTGGAGGTCAACGGCGAGTTGAGGCCGCTGCGCTTGAGCTTGACCATGTCCTCGCGCGCCGGCCGCCCGAGTTCGTCCACATAGGACGCCGCCATCCGCCACGGCTGCCGGATGGCCAGCGCCCCGCCGGGCATGGCCACCCGCCGGAGGTGGGTGAGCCGGTCGTAGCTCGTGAGGTCGGCGAGGAGGACCTCACCGCCCCAGATGGTGCCGTCGGGACCGAAGCCGGTGCCGTCGAAGGCGACGCCGAGGACCGGTTCGTGGTGGTCGTTGTCGGCCAGGCAGGCGGCGATGTGGGCGTGGTGGTGCTGGACGCCGAGCAGGTCGACGTCCTGGTCGAGGGCGTACTTCGTGGAGAGGTATTCGGGGTGCAGGTCGTGCGCGATCAGCACGGGATCGACGGCGAAGAGGTGCTTGAAGTGCTCGATGCCCTCGGTGAACGCCTTGAAAGTCTCGTAGTTCTCCAGGTCGCCGATGTGGTGCGAGACGAAGGCGTGCCGGCCTTTGGCCAGGCAGAAGGTGTTCTTGAGTTCGGCACCGCAGCCGAGCAGGTGCTTCCTGGTTTCGAGGCGGACCGGCTCGGGCGCGTAGCCGCGTGACCGCCGTTGGAGCTGCTCCCGTCCTCGGACGATCCGCACCACGGAATCGTCGGTCCGGGTGTGGATCGGCCGGTCGTGTACGAGGAAGGCGTCGGCGATGCCGTCGAGGCGGCCGAGGTCTTCGTCGCGGTACACGATCGGTTCGTCGGAGACGTTCGCGCTGGTCAGCACGATCGGCCCGCTTTCCAGCAGCAGGTGGTACAGCGGGGTGTAGGGCAGCATCAGCCCGATCCGCCGGGTCCCGGGCGCGACGGCTCGGGCGAGTTCGGCCTTCTTGGGCAGCAGCACGATGGGCCGCCGCCGGCTCGTGAGGGCCGCCTCGGCCGCCGCGTCCACTTCGGCCAGTTCCCGGGCCTGCGCGAGATCGGCGACCATGACGGCGAACGGCTTGTCCTCGCGGTGTTTCCTCGTGCGCAGCCGCTCAGCCGCTTCCTCGTGCCGGGCGTCGACGGCGAGGTGGTAGCCACCCAGCCCTTTGACGGCCACGATCGCGCCCGCGCGCAGGGCTTCGACGGCCGCCGGGAGCGGATCGCCGCCCCCGGGCGCGAACCGCAGCGTGGGCCCGCAGGCCGGACAGCAGACGGGCTGGGCGTGGAACCGCCGGTCGGCCGGGTCCTCGTACTCCTGCTTGCACTCCGCGCACATCGCGAAGCCGGCCATGGTGGTGCGCAGCCGGTCGTAGGGCACGCCCCGGACGATGGTGAAGCGCGGGCCGCAGTTCGTGCAGTTCACGAAGGGGTACCGGAACCGCCGGTCCGCGGGGTCGGTGAGTTCGCGAAGGCAGTCGTCACAGGTGGCGGAGTCGGCGGAGACCACCGTGTCGGCTGGGCCGCCCCGGGGACTCCCGACGATCCCGAACCCGGCCCCGCCCGCGGCGGGGATCTCCCGCACCCGCACGTCGTCGACCACGGCCAAGGGCGGTGCTTCGGCCTCGAGCGCAACGATAAAGCGGTCGATTTCCGGCGGCGGCCCTTCGACCTCGGCGAAGACGCCGTGCACGTCGTTTCCGACGAACCCGGTGAGCCCGAGCCGCACCGCCAGCCGGTGGACGAAGGGCCGGAACCCCACGCCCTGCACCACCCCGACCACCCGGACGGCCACCCGCACCCGCCCAGTCTGCGCCCGAGCCACCACGCGCCGCTACCGCAGCGGGCGGGCCCGCTGCTCGATCTCCGCGAACAGCTCGCCGACGCGTTCGTGCACCTCGGGGCCGCCGTCGCCGCCGGTCCAGTACCGGCGGACCACGCCCGCCAGCCGGTAACACACGTCGACCGGCACGAGGAAACAGTCCGTGCCGCGCTCGCCGCCGCGGAACACGATCGCCTCGACGTCCGGCTCGGCCGTGGCCAGCAGCGGGTGCGCCGCGGCGAGCTCCGCCCAGAGGCCGGTCGGCAGGGTCGTCTCGGCCGCGCCGGCCGGGCCGGGCTGGAACGCCGTCACGCGGGTGCCGCAGTGCAGGAAGAACGCGAAGCGCGCCGGGATCCCGAGCCGGCGCCAGTCGAGGCGGGCGATCGGGCGGCGCGGGTCCCACAGGTAGCGCTCGGGCACCGCGCGGTACCGGGCGGTCGGGCACCGGGTGGACAGCAGGAAGCACGCGCGGCACGCGCACAGCAGGCCGCGGCGGCCGGTGTCGATCACGTGGCCGTGCCGCGCGGCCACCGGTGTCCCGCAGAGCTCGCACCGCTCCTGCCACGCGGAACTCCGGGCGAACGCGGGACGCGCGGACCCGGTGCCGACACTCATGACGCCCTCCCCTCCGGTGCGGCGCCGGGTGGTCCCATGCCGATCCGGTACAGCGCCGGGGCGGTTTCGATCTCGACTCCGGTCAGCTCCGGAGCGGCATCCCGGACAGCCGCCTCGACCGTCGCGCGGGCCGCGGACGAACAGCCGCGGCTCGCGCCGAGGGTCAGCCGGACCACACCGTCGTCGATGGCCCGGTACCCGACCGCGCCCACCTGCGGGCGGAGCCGGTCCAGGGCCCGCCGGACCCGCGTCTGCGCGTCGAGGGGGTGCAGGTCGTGCAGCGCCAGCAGGCTCGCGACGACGTCGTCGGCGGCGATCGCACCGACCGACGCCGGGGCGTGCTCGCGCAGCGTGCCGACGATCCGGGTCAGGCCGTCGCCGTAGAGGTCCGTCAGCTGCCGGACGATTTCTTCGGCGGCTCGCCGGTGCGGCCCGGCGAGCAGGGCACCCAGAAGCGTCTCGAGGCGTTCGCCGGGGCTCGGGGCGCCGGGCCCGCTCACCGGTCCGCCGCCGTCCGGATCTCCCGCAGGATGCGGATCGCGGACCCGGACACGCTGCTCGCCGCCGCCGGACCGCCACCGGCCGGGTCCTCCATGAACGGCATGAACTTGTCCGGGAACCCCGGCATCGTGCAGCCGATGCAGATGCCCCCGACGTTCGGGCAGCCGCCGACGCCGTTGATCCAGCCGCGCTTGGGTACGTTGCACTTGACCACCTGGCCCCAGCACCCCAGCTTGACCAGGCACTTGGGCGAACCGTGCCGATCGGCGAACTCGTCCTGCTCGTAGTACCCGGCCCGGTCGCACCCTTCGTGGACGGTGTTGGAGAACAGCCACTTCGGGCGCAGGGCCTCGTCGACGTCGATCTCCGGTGCCGACCCGGCCACCTGGAAGAGCAGGTGCAGGATGGTTTCCGAGAGGTTGTCCGGCTGCACCGGGCACCCCGGCACGCACACGACGGGCAGCCCGGCCCACGACCGCCAGTCCCGGCCGAGGTACTCGGGCACGCCCATGGCGCCGGTGGGGTTGCCGGCCATGGCGTGCACACCGCCGTAGCTCGCGCAGGTGCCGACGGCCAGGACGGCCATCGCCTTGGGGGTCAGCCGGTCGAGCCACTCGCTCGCCGTCACGGGCTGGCCGGTCGCGGGGTCCGTGCCGAACCCGGACCAGTAGCCCTCGGCCTTGTTCGTCTCGTCGGCGATCGACCCCTCGACGATCAGGATGAACGGCCCGAGCTCGCCGCGGTCCGCGCGGTGCCACCATTCGATGAAGCTGCCGGAACCCCCGTCGGGCCCGCTGTGGAAATCGAGGAACGGCCAGTGCATGGCGACCTCGGGCAGCCCGGGCAGACCGCCGAGAACGATCTCTTCGATACTGGGCTGAGTGGCCGCGGTCAGCGCGACCGATTCGCCGTCACAGCTCAGTCCGCCATTCATCCAGAGAATGTGGACGACCGGTGGGTTGTTCTCGGAGTCGTCCGCCGGGCCGTTGCCGGTCTGCGGGGCCCTGACCATCGATGGCACCTTCCCTGCGCCGCGGGCCGCGTGCGTGGTTCCCCCGATGAGCGGCCCGAAGGACGCCAACCGTAGACCGCTCCGGCAGCCGCGGCAAGACCGGCGGGCCGCCGTCCCGGACACACCTGCTCCGGGGCGGCGGACAATACCGGCCGTCGGCGTTTTACGCGTTCGGCGGGCAGCCGGAAATCGCCCGGACGACTACACTGGACCGGCGGCGGAAGGGACATTGATCGTGGTGGAATCGGCAGGCCGGTCAGCCGGCAATGCGATCGAGGTCGTCCCGGTCGAAATCATCACCAAGATCTTCCCGGCCCGCCCGTCCGCCGTTCCGGGAATCCGGGAATTCGTCCAGGAGTGCCTCGCCGGCGCGCCGCTCGCCGAGGCCGAAGAACGCGAAGTGGGCAACACGATCCTGCGGGCCCTGCTGACCGCGGCCGGGCCGTCCGGGGTGCTGGAGGTCTCCTGCCGGAAGTACCCCCAGCGCGTCGAGTTCGACGTGCTCCCGTCCCGCGGCGCGGAGCCACCCCCGGCGCCGGCCCGGCCGGACGCGTCCGCCGCCAGTTTCGCCGAGTGGCTGGCCGAGGCCCTGCGCAGCCGCGGGATCACGAAGGAGTCCGCCGCCGAAGAGCTCGGGGTGTCCCCCAAGACGATGAACCGCTGGCTCGGCGGCCAGACCGAGCCCCGGCTACGCGACCTGCGCCGCATCGAAGACCGCTTCGGCGACGTGCGGCTGCACTGAGGGACAGATGTGTCCCGGCCGCGCACGCCGAGCTGACGCGCCCGCACGACGGCCGGACCTTGTCTTGGCCTTGAACCACCGGCTTCGCGGACGGGCCTTATCCCTCGGCCGGGTGCGTCACACCGGCAGGTCGTTCCCGCATGGCCAGCTCGATGGTGCAGCCGGCCGTGTCGGAGCTGACGTCGAGCCATTCGCAGATCTGGTCGGTCATCCACAACGTCGTGCCGGGGCAGGCCGCCGCCCGGGGACCGTAGAACGCCGGGCCGTCGACGGGCCGCTCGCTGTGCAGCGTGCACACCACCCGGCCCGCCGCCGGCCGCACCCACACGGCCGCCCGGTCGATGCCGTGCTCGAGCAGGTAGGTGATGGCTTCGCCGACGGCGATGCCGAACAGCGTCGCGGTGTCCTCGGACCGCAGCAGGGCGCTCGCCCGCTCCAGCACGTGGCGGCGCACCGCGACCAGGTCGCCCTCGAAGCGGAAGAGGTCCTCGGCGGTGCGCGACGGCGCGGCCGCCGCGGGTCCGCCGGCCTCCTCGGGCGCCCTGAACTGCGCGGACGGCCGGACCTCGCCGTCCACGACGTACTCGGGATGCGTGCGGCGTGCCACCTCGACCACGCCGGGGCCGGTGGTCCTGGTGTCGTAGGGGCAGATCAGCCAGATCCGGGTGCCGGCCAGCGCCACGTTGAACTCCGCCTCGGCCCGCTGCCAGGCGCTCTCGGCACCGGAGCGGCCGGTCCGGGCCGGTTCGGCGAGGACGCGGACGGTGCCGGTCGGCGTGGTGGACCGGTGGCGCCCCCAGTAGCGGCGCAGCGCGCCGGCCAGCTGCGCCGGGCGCCGCCCGAAGTAGTCCGACTCGGCGAAGGCGATCCGGTCGGCGTCGGCGCCCATCGCCGCGTGCAGCAGCCCGAGGTTGCCGGCCGTCGTGGTGACCAGGACCGGCTCACCCCGGCGCAACCCGCCCACCGCGAACGGAACGGCCGTCGCGAGGAACTCGGCGTCGCTGCCGTAGAGGCAGCCCTGGTGCCGGAAACCTGGCTGCACCGCACTTTCCTGTGCCGCGGCAGCTGCCGGGGTGTTCGTGCACACCGAGCCTCCTGAGGATTTCTTCACCGGTTGCCATTTGATCGCGTTTCCCCCGTGAACGCTGCAGACGGCTGGGAGCGTACCCGCAAAAGCCCGGTTCAGCTATCACACGACGAATCCATTGCACCCGTTCGGAGTATTTGTCGCCGCGGCGGACACATCCGTCATTCCGGGACCTTCGCAAACCCCGGTCAGGCCCGGCAAAACCCCTGCTGTACCGGGATCCTGGGTCAGATGTGTCCCCTCGGCCGGGGCGCCCGACAGAACTGTCCGGCGCGCACCGGAAGTGGCCGGGAAAGATCTTGCCCCCGCCCGTTCGAAAACAATTCCCCTTCGTTCCGGACAGGTTATGGGAATTGTTCGAAAATCGCGCGGCGGCGGGCCGTCAGTCCCCCGTCGCCCGCGCCCACATCCGTTCGAACTCCGCGCCGTCGATCACGGCCGGGGTCAGCGCCCGCTGCGCCGCGATCTCCTCGAACGACGGGAGCGGCACCTCGCTGAGCCCGGTGCGCCCGGTCGCGCGCCAGTCGTCGGCGTACTGGGCGGTGCCGTCGGCGAACACCTCGACCTTGCGGACCTCCCAGCGGTCCTCGTCGAGTTCGCTGTAGATGTCCACCGGGGCGTCCGGCGCCTCGTGCCGCCAGTGCACGTGCAGGTAGTCCACGCCGGTCACCGCTGCCGGGGCGGGCGCGGGCGGGCCGCGTCGCCCCAGTCTTCCTGGCCCATGCTGCTGCCCAGGTGCGGGCCCGGCGGGTTGGGGCCGTGGCTGACGTGGGCGTCGCCGATCTGCACCGGGCGCGGGTTCGGGTGGTTCGTCGGCTGGTCGTTGTGGTGCACTACGTAGACGTCCGGTCGGTGGTCGGACTGCGAGATCGTGTACCCGTGGCTCTCCAGCGCGGACGGGCTGACCTCGATGTGGTGGGTGAAGCTCGCGCCGGAACCCGGGTTGAGCACCAGGGCCTGGGACAGCCCCTCCTGCGACAGCTGGCCCGGCGCGATGTTCGTGAAGTAGCCACCCGAGCCGTACCTGGCGTGCGAGCCGACCAGCGGGTTGTCGGGCGTGCCGTGCGTCCACGCCGACGGCCGGACGTGCCCGCTGCCCATGATGCCGTTCATGCCGGCCTCGTTGGTGTAGTGGTACAGGCTCCCGTTGGGGTTGTCCGGGGTGTGCGGGACCGTCGCGTGCGGGGTCGTCGGCAGCGGGTTGTCGTAGTACGGCGGCGGGGGCCGGTTGCCGTTGCGGGGCGGCCGGCTCGGCCCGCCGTTGCCGTTGCCGCCGTTGCCACCCCGGCCGTTGCCGCCGCGGTTGCCGCCCGGGGTGCCGCCACCCCGGCTGCCGCCGCCCCGGCTGCCGCCGCCGCTGCCGGACGCCGCCGCGTCGGCGCACGGGGTCAGCCCGGACGGGTCGATCCACGCCAGCGGGTTGGCCACGTACGCCTGCGGGTTCGGCCCGCCGGCCAGGCCGAGCGGATCGACGCTGAGGAAGCGCGCGGTGCCCGGGTCGTAGTAGCGGTGGTAGTTGTAGTGCAGGCCGGTCTCGGCGTCGAAGTACTGGCCGGGGAACCGCAGCGGGGTCACGGCCGGCGCGGTGTCCAGCGCCCGGCCCCAGATCGTCTGCGGCTGCTGGCGCGCGACGACGCCGTCGAGCCCGACCAGCTCGGTCGGGGTGCCCACGACGTCGGTCACGATCGAGTAGAACTGCTGGTCGAGGACCCGCTGGAACCCGTCCGGCGCGAGCACCTGCTCGCACTGCAGCAGCGGCAGCTCGCTGCCGGGTTCGACGTCCCAGCTCAGCAGGTGCCGCTGCCCGGACGCGGTCAGCCGGTGCTCCTCGGCCAGCGCCGGCCCGTCCCAGGTGAAGTCGATCTGCTCGGCGACCGCGCCGCCGGCCGCGAGGCGCTGCTTCGCGACCCGCCTGCCCAGCGGGTCGTAGCGGTAGCGCCACTGCTGCCCGTCCGGCGTCGTGACGCCGGTGAGCCGGTCCTCGGCGTTCCAGGTGAAGCGCCAGACCTGCGGCCGCCCGTCGATCCCGGGCGCGGTGCGCTCGACGAGCCGGCCCTGCCGGTCGTGGGTGTAGCGGGCGGCGCCGGCGCCGGTGATCCGGCCACCGGCGTACGTCCGCGGCCCGGCGAGCGCGTCGGGAACGGCACCCGCCTGGCCGCCGGTCACGTTGCCGGTGCTGTCGTAGCTGTAGCGCTCGGCGTGCGCGGCGCCGGTGACCGCGCTGATCCGGCCGAGCGCGTCGAGCTCGAACGACCGCGTCCCGGTGGCGGCGTCGTGCGTCGCGACGAGCAGGCCGTCGTCGCGGTAGTCGTAGGCGCGCCGGTGCACCAGGGCACCGCCGGCCGCCGCCACGGTCTGTGCGGCGAGACGGCCCGCCGCGTCCCAGTGCCGGCGCAGGTCCGCGACACCCCACTCGCGCTGGACCTCCCGGCCCGCCTGGTCGCGCCGCAGGTTCATGGTGTGGCCGCCGACCCGCAACGCCGTCGCCGCGCCGATGCCGTCGTAGGCCCACTCGGTGGCCAGCCCGGACGGGAGGGTGCGCCGGACGCGGCGGCCGAGCACGTCGTACTCCGACCGCACGGTCCGGCCGTTGCAGGTTTCGGTCAGCACGCGGCCGAGCACGTCGTAGGTGAAGGTGACGTCGGCGTCCGCGTTGACCGCCCGCAGGAGCCGGCCCGCGGCGTCGTAGGTCCACCGGGTCACGTCGGCACCGGCGCGCTGCTCGGTCACCCGGCCCAGCGCGTCCCGGGTGAACTCGAGCGTCTCGCCGGCGCCGTTGGTGCGGCTGAGCAGGTTGCCCGCCGCGTCGTAGCCGTACCGGAGCACCCGGCCGTCGAAGTCCGTCTCCTCGACCAGGTTCCCCGCCGCGTCGTGGCGGTACTCCCAGCGGCGCCCCTGCTCGTTGCGGACCGAGACCAGCCGCAGCTCGGTGTCGTGCGTGAACTCCATCCGGCTGCCGTCCGGCGCGATCCGCCCGGCCGGCAGGTCGAACGCACCGACCTCGTGCAGCGTCCGCGCGCCGGTGGCGTCCCGGTACTCGCGGAGGTTGCCCTCGCCGTCGTAGGACCAGTGCTCGGTGCCCCCGCCGGGGCGCGTCACGCGCAGCGGGCGGCCTTCGACGGTCCAGGCGTAGCGGGTGGTCTCGCCGGCCGGGCCGGTTTCCGCGACCAGGCGGCCGAAGCCGTCGTACTCGAACGTGCGGACCGCGCCGGTGGGCGAGGTGATCGACACGGGCAGGCCACGCGCGTCGGAGACGACGGTGGTCCGGCCGCCCGCCGGGTCGGTGATCGTGGCCAGGTTGCCCAGGCTGTCGTAGCTGTAGGTGGTGCGGGCGCCGGCCGGGTCGACCGCGGCGACCAGTTCGCCGAGCTCGCCGTACTCGCGGATCGTGCGCGCCCCGTCGACGTCCACGGTGAGCACCGGGCGGTGCGCCTCGTCGTAGCGCGCCGAGTCGCTCGTCCCGTCCGGGTGGCCGACGGCGACCAGGTCACCGGCGTCGTCGTAGGTGTAGGTGGTGGCGCCGCCGAGTTCGTCGGTGCGGACCAGCAGCCGGTGGTGGCGGTCCCATTCGGAGCGGACCTCGTGCCCGAGCGGGTCGATCTCGCGGCTGACCTGGCCCCACTCGGTGAAGTGGTAGGTGATGACGCCGCCGAGCGAGTCCGTCGCCCGGGTGACGCGCGCGGCCGGGTCGTAGGCGAAGGTGTAGTCGAGGTAGCCGCCGTCGCCTTCGGTGCGGACGCAGCGGCCGGCGGCGTCGTAGTGGTAGCGGTAGGAGACGCCGTTGCGGTCCTCCCAGCTCGTGATCCGCCCGTCGGCGTCGTAGCCGAAGCGCAGCGGGCGGCCGGAGGAGTTGACGACCTCGACCAGGCGGCGTGCGTCGTCGTAGCGGTAGCGGACGAGCGGCAGGTCCGCCGGGGAGCCGTCCGGCAGCCGGGCACCGCCGGCCAGGCCGAGCCCGGTGACCAGGCCACCGGCGGACTCGACGGCGAGCCGGTACCCGCCGGAGTGGCTGATCGCGGTCAGGACGCCGTCGCCGTCGCGCTCGAAGTCGATCCGGGCGCCGGAACCGCGCAGCACGGCGGTCACCGGCCGCTCCGGACCGGCGGCCGGGGCGAAGAACAGCGTCTGCGACAGCTCGGGCATGGTGACGGTGAAGCCGCCGTCCGCGGTGCGGGCCAGCGGCCAGCGGGGCCCGAACTCGGGCAGCACCGGCTCCGCGGCGCCCGGCAGCGGGTAGGTCATCAGCGCGCCGTCCTCGGCGGCGAAGCTGATCCCCGCGTCGTCGACCTCCAGCCGCTGGTCCAAAGTGGACGCCCAGGTCGGCCCGAACGACCGGCCGCAGCGGTAGTCCGACAGGTGGGTGCGCGAGACGATCAGCGGCAGCGCGGCGCGCAGCTCGACGTCGGTCTGGGGCAGGAACATCCGCCCGGCGGCGACGTCGACGGGGTCACCGCAGTCGGGCAGGTCGCGGGTCGGCGTGGAGTTGTGCGGCGGGTTGCTGTTGCCGCCGCGGATCCCGCCGCCCTTCGCGCCGGACGCCGTGGTGCCACCGGATGTTCCGCCGGGCGTGTGGTGGTCCCCGCCCGGGGTGTGGTCCCCGCCGGGAGTGGTGGAGCCGCCACCCTTCGGCGGCGTGTGGTCGCCGGACGGCGTCGTCGAGTCGCCGCCCTTCGGCGGCGAGTGGCTCCCGGACGGGGTCGTCGAGTCGCTGCCGTGCGGCTTCGGCGCCTTCGGCGTGGCGTCGATGGGGCCGACCTTGTGCGGCGGGGACACCTTCCCGCCGCCCTTGAGGCCCTTCATCGCCTTTGCCGCGTCACCGAACAGGTCCCCGGCGCGCTTCAGCAGCGGCACGAGCTTCTTCAGCGCGGTGACCAGCCGCTTGACCAGGTCGGCGATCTTCGACGCGGTCTTCGCGACCGCGCCGATCACCTGCGGCACCACCCAGGTCAGCCCGATCCCGAGGGTGAAGACGACCTGCAGGGCCCAGCTGATCAGGTGGCCGATCAGCTCGGCGATGATGTCGCGGACCAGGGCGCGCACCGCGGCCACGACCTCGCCTGCGGTCTTCACCCCGCTCGAGGCGCCTTCGCAGCCTTTTTGCGCGGACTCCAGCAGGGCCACGGCGTCCTCGGTGCGCTGCCGGTACGCGTCCGCCGCCGGGCCGGTCCACGACTGCAGGTCGGCCTTCACCATGTCGCCGAGGTCGGTGCCGACGGCCTGCAACTCGCCGGCGACGTTCTTCCAGGTCTCCGCCTGGGCCGCGATCTCGTCGGCGTTGCCGGTGAGGCCGTCGAGCGCCTGCTTCAGCGGTCCGACGTGCTCCATCAGCCACGCCACCCCGGCCGCCAGGATCGCGCCGAAGGGGTCCATCGCCATGGACAGGGCGTCCAGCGCGGTCCCCACGGCCCCCATCGCGACCGACGCCCAGTCCCCGCTCTCGATGGCCGACTTCAGGTCGGCGGCGCTCTCCAGCAGGGAGATGCCCGAGTATGCCTTGGTGGAGTCCTGCGGCTGGGCGACGAGGGGGTTGGTCACCCGACGATGCTAGCGACCCGGGTTTCCGATGATCACCGGTCACCGCCGGACGCCCCGAAAGGCCACCGCCGGGAGTACTGACGGGCACCGGGCCGTCCCGGTAGGTTCGACAGCGAGCGAGGGAGGTCCGGGATGAGCCACCTGGTGCGGTTCGCCGACGGAGCCGGCGACACCCGCGTCGGCCTGCTCACCGGCGAGCAGCTGCGGCCGCTCGCGGTGGCGTCGATGGGTGAGCTGCTGCGCCACCCGGTGGCGCGGATCCGCGAACTCGTGGACGCGGCCGGGGAGCCCGTGCCCGGAGCGCGTCTGCTGCCGCCGCTGGACGGCCGGATGGAGGTGTGGGCCGCCGGGGTGACCTACCTGCGGTCGGAGGAGGCCCGCCGCGAGGAGAGCACCGACGAGGACGTCTACGCCCGCGTGTACCGCGCGCAGCGGCCGGAGCTGTTCTTCAAGTCGGCGGCGTGGCGCGTGGTCACCGACGACGAGCCGATCGCCCTCCGCACCGATTCGGCCAACAACGTCCCGGAGCCGGAACTCGGCCTCCTCCTGACGGCGGGCGGCGAGATCGCCGGGTACGTGGTGGTCGACGACGTCAGCTCCCGCAGCATCGAGGGCGAGAACCCGCTGTACCTCCCCCAGGCCAAGATCTACACCGGCGCGTGCGCGGTGTCGGCCCGGGTGCGGCCGGCGTGGGAGGTCCCGGACCCGTTGTCGTTGGACCTGGCCATGCGCATCCTCCGCGACGGCCGGGAGGTGTTCGCCGGCCAGGCCAGCACGGCCCAGCTCAAGCGCGAACCGGCGGCCCTGGTCGAGTATTTGTGGCGGGACAACGACTTCCCGGACGGGGCCGTGCTGTCGACGGGGACGTCGGTCGTGCCGGGTCTCGATTCCGGGCTGCGGGCGGGCGATGTGGTCGAGATCGAGATCGGGGAGGTCGGGTCGCTGCGCTCCCCGGTGGTGCTGGGCGCGGACGAGGTGCGGCGGGTGCTGGCGGGCCGGTCGTCGGGCAGGTGACCCGCAGGCGGTGACGACCTCCGGTGCGGCATCAGAGCATCGGCACCTGGCTCCGGTACCGATCGAGGAACCCCGCGTTGGCCGCATCCCCGCCGGGCAGGTTCGAACTCTGCCAAAGCGGCACCGCCTCGTCCCCCGCCAGCGCAGTCAGCCGGACCAGCAACAGATTCCACAGATAAGTCGAGCAAATCGTCGACAACGCACCGGTGGTACCGCTGGCACTGGGAACAACTGCATCACCCGGCGGGATCCCGGTGTCCACCACGGCGTCGGCCCGTTCGCCGAGCTTGGCGAACGATCGCGCCGGCGCGCTTTCCATGTGGGGCCGGGACGAGAACGCGACGACGTAGGCACCCTGCTTCCGGAGCTCGCCGGCCAGTTCGACCGGGAACGCGTTGACGCCCGAGTTGGAGAAGACGATCCCCACGTCCCCGGGCCGGACCCCGGCCTGCGCGACCAGGGTCGCGGCCAGCCCGGGCACGCGCTCCAGCTGCGTGCTGGCCTGGGCGCCGTGCAGCGGCAACAGGCCGGGGTGGAACAGCGGGCGGACGCACGCCAGGCCGCCGGCGCGGTAGAACGTCTCCAGGACCGCGGCCAGGCTGTGGCCCGCCGCCGCGGTGTGCACCAGTTGGCCCGCGCGGACGGTGTCGAGGAGGCGGGCGGCCACCGCGTCGAGGGTGGCGGTGTTGCGGTCTTCGATCAGGCGGAGGTGCTCGCGCACCGCCGCGCCGAAGTCGGTGGTGAAGTCCACGGGTTCTCCTCGCTGACGTGACGGGTACCCCTATGGTCTAGACCATTTGGGGTTCGTTGGCTAGCCTGTGCCCCGTGACCGATCGCGTGTTCCTCATCACCGGCGCTTCCCGGGGCATCGGCGCCGCCACCGCCCGGCTCGCCGCCGAAGCCGGCTACCGCCTGGTCCTCGTCGCGCGCGACGAGAGCCGCCTGACCGGCCTGGCCGCGCAGCTGGGCGACCCCGGCCGGGTGTGGCCGGCCGCCTGCGACGTGACCGAGTGGACGCAGCTCAGCGGGCTGGTCGACCGCGTGCAGGACAAGTGGGGCCGGCTCGACGTGGTCTTCGCGAACGCCGGCGCCAGCGTGGTGACGTCGTTCCTCGGCCACCGCGGCGCGCCCCCGCAGGAGTGGCGGGACATGGTGCTCGCCAACGTCTACGGCCCCGCCCTGACCGCCCGCGCCGCACTCCCCGCCCTGGTGGCCTCCGGCGGCCACCTCGTGCTGACCGGCTCGGCCGCCGGCCGCGGCGTGCGGCCGGGAAACCTGTACTCGGCCACGAAATGGGCCGTCACGGGCCTCGCCCAGAACATCCGCGCCGAGTGCGCCGGCACCGGCGTCCGGGTCACCCTGGTCCAGCCGGGCCTGGTGGACACCGGCGGCATCCCCGCCGAGCGGGCCGGGGACCCCAAGCTCGACCCCGCCGACATCGCGCGCGCGGTGCTGTACGCGGTCGGCCAACCGGCCACAGTGGACGTCAACGAGATCCTCGTCCGCCCGGCCGGCCTGTTGTAGCTTGGGCCCATGCTGGTGGGCGCGCGCGAGGTCGAGACGTTCGAGGGGGCCCGGCCGCGGCTGGAGGCCATCGCCTACCGGCTGCTCGGGTCGGCGGCCGACGCCGAGGACGCCGTGCAGGACACCTACCTGCGCTGGCAGTCGGCCGACCACGCGCTCATCGCGACGCCCGAGGCGTGGCTGACGAAGGTGCTCACCAACCTCTGCCTCACCCGGCTCACCTCCGCGCGGGCGCGGCGGGAAACCTATGTGGGCCAATGGCTTCCCGAACCGGTCTTCGCCGGCGACCGCATGCTCGGGCCGTCCGACACCGTCGAGCAGCGGGAGTCGGTGTCGATCGCCGTGCTCACGCTGATGGAACGGCTTTCGCCCCGGGAACGCGCCGTCTACGTGCTGCGCGAGGCGTTCGGCTACGCGCACGGCGAGATCGCCGAGCTGCTCGACCTCACCGAGGTCAACTGCCAGCAGATCCACCGGCGGGCCAAGCAGCACCTGGCCACCGATCGGCGCCGGGCGGAGGTCGACGCGGCCGCCGCTCGCCGGATCGTCCAGGAGTTCCTCGCCGCCGCCCTCAGCGGACGGACCGACTCGCTCGTGAAGCTGCTGACCGAGGACGTGGTCAGCGCCGGCGACGGCGGTGGCGTGGTCTTCTCGGTGCCGCGCCCGGTCACCGGCGCCCTGCGGGTGGCGAGGTTCCTGCGCACGCTGTTCCGGCCCACCGACGCCAAGTGGGAAATGATCGGCGGCCGGCCCGAGCTGTTCGCCGCGGTCGCCAACGGCGGGCCCGCGCTGGTCATGGTGGTCGGCGACCGGGTCGCCGCCGTCTTCACGCTGGAGGTGACCGCCGAGGGCGTCGCGGCCGTCCACGCCCAGGCCAACCCCGCCAAGCTCGAACGCGCGACGCGGCAGTGGGCCGCGTCCGGCCCCGGCGAACCCCTCTCCGGCAACTGGTGACCTGAATCACACCGCGCTGCTGTCAGGTTCCGCGCCCCTGCCCGGTTCAGGGAGCACAACCGACCGGACAGGAGCACCACCATGAAGCACCGCATCGTCGTCCTCGGGGCCGGGTACGCCGGAGCCAACGCCGCCGGCCGCCTGGCGCGGCGGCTGCACGCCGCCGACACCGAAATCACCCTCGTCAACGCCGAAGCCGGGTTCGTCGAACGGGTCCGCATGCACCAGCTCGCGACCGGCCAGGACCTCGAACCGCGCCCGCTGGCCGAGGTCTTCGCCGGCACGGGCGTGCAGCTGCGGACGGCGCGGGTCACCGCCGTCGACGTCGAACGCCGGACCGTCGCCCTCGACGGCGGCGGCGAGCTCGCCTACGACACGCTCGTCTACGCCCTCGGCAGCACCGCCGCCCTCGACGGGGTCCCCGGCGTCGCCGAGCACGCCCACCACCTCGCCGGCCGGACGGCCGCGCTGCGGCTGCGCGAGCGGCTCGCCGGCCTCGCCGCGGGCGGCACCGTGCTCGTCGCCGGGGGCGGGCTCACCGGCATCGAAGCCGTCACCGAAATCGCCGAAGCCCGCCCGGACCTCGCGGTTTCCCTCGCCGCCCGCGACGGCCTCGGCGACTGGCTGAGCGACAAGGCCCGCAGCCACCTCCGGCGGACGCTCACCCGGCTCGGCGTCACCGTGCACGAGGGCACCGCCGTCGCGGCGGTCGAACCGGACCGCGTCGTCACGACCGACGGCCGCGCGATCCCGGCCGACGTGACCGTCTGGACGGCCGGCTTCGCCGTCCACCCCATCGCCGCGGCCACCGCGCTCGAGGTGTCGCCGACGGGGCGGATCGTCGTCGACGACACGATGCGGTCGGTCTCGCACGCCGACGTCTACGCCGTCGGCGACGCGGCGTACGCCCCGGGCGCGCACGGCACGCCGCTGCGGATGTCCTGCGCGTCGGGGGTGCCTTCGGCCCACCACGCGGCCGACGCGATCGCCGCCCGCCTGACCGGGCGCCCGCTGCCGCCGAACAAGATCGGTTACACCGCCCAGTGCATCAGCCTCGGCCGGCACGACGCCATCGTGCAGTGGGTGACCCCGGACGACCGGCCGAAACCGTCCGCACTCACCGGCCGGACGGCCGCCCGGCTCAAGGAGTTCATCTGCCGCAGCGCCGCTTGGAGCGTCCGCCACCCGACGTCGGCGGCCCCCACCCGGCGCCGCCACGTGGTCCCGGCCGGCGAACCGGCGGCCCGGACCACGGCCTGAGGCCGGCGATCGGGCCGGCGCGACGGCCCGCGCTGGTGAACCGCACCGCCACCACCCACCCCGCAGCCTGCGCGAACGCCGTGCGGCGGTCCGCGCAGGCTAGGGTGGCGGCTGTGTCCGACGACGACCTCGCGTGGCGCTTCGCCGCCGGCGAGCCGGAGGCGTTGCGCGCGGTGTTCGACCGCCACGGCCCGGCCGTGCAGCGGCTGGCTCGCGCCAGCTTGAGCGATGGCGCGGACGTCGACGACGTCGTGCAGGCGACCTTCGTCTCCGCCTGGAGCGGCCGGCACACCTACGACCCCGAGAAGGCGGGCCTGCTGTCCTGGCTGCTGGGCATCACCCGGCGCCGCATCGTCGACCTCCTGCGCGCCCGCGGCCGCCAGCACCGCGATTCCGCCGCGGCCGCCGCCGTCGCCCCCGTGGCCGAGGGGGTGGCCGAATCCCCGGAACGCGTGCTGGACCGGCTGGTCATCGCCGACGAGCTGATCAGGCTGCCGGACCCGCAACGGGAAGTCCTGCACCTGGCCTTCTACGCTGATCTCACCCACACCCAGATCGCCGAGCGCACCGGCCTGCCGCTGGGCACGGTCAAGAGCCACCTCCGCCGCGGCATGCAGCACCTGCGCTCCCAGCTCGACCGCGCCCCGGAGGAGGTGACCGATGACGCACCCGGACCCCGATCGGCTCGTGCTGCTCGCCCTTGACGACCAGCCGCCCGGCCCGGCGGACGCCGCCCACCTCGACGACTGCGCCGACTGCCGCGACGAGGTCGAGTCCCTGCGCGCGGTCGCGGCCCTGGGCCGCGAAAGCCGCACCGAAACCGCCCTGCCGCCGGTGTCCGAAGCCGTCTGGGACCGCATCGCCGCCGAAACCGGCCAGCCGCGCGCCGCCGACCACCCCGCCCCGGACGAGCGGCGACCGGCCCGGCGGCGGCTGCCCCGCGGCGCTCGCTACGCGGCCGTCGCGGCGGCCGCGGCCGCGATCGGTGTGGCCGGCACCGTGCTCGCGGTCGACGCCGGTGGCGGCGAGCGGGTCGTCGCCGAGGCGCAGCTGACCCGCCAGGCCGCCGCGCCCGCCGGTGCCGGTGGCCGGGTGCGGATCGTCGACGCGGGCTCCGGGTCGTTGCGGCTGAAGGTCGAGCTGACCGGCATGCCCGCGCCGGCCGGGCTGTACGAGATCTGGCTCTACGACGGCAGCACGACCATGATCCCGCTCGGCGTCACCGCGGGCAGCGAAGCCGACGTCGCCGTGCCCGCCACCCTCACCTGGAGCCGGTTCCCGGTCGTCGACGTCTCCGCTCAGCACCTCGGCCAGCAGGAGCACGGCGTCAGCATGCTGCAGGGCACGTTCCGCGGCTGACCGCCCGGCCGCCGAAGTTCCCCGGTCCCGGCTGCATCCGGCCGGCCGCTTCCCGGCGTATCCCCTCGTGTCCAGGAAGCAACGGAAACGGAGTGATCATGCGCCTTCGCATGCTCGGGCTGTCCCTCGCCGCCGCCGCGGCCCTGGCCGGCGTCGCCGCGGCCCCCGCCCAAGCGGCCCAGCCGGCCCACGCACCGTCCCACGCCGTCTCGCACCACCACCACGGGTACCACTTCGGCAAGGGCCGCACCGACCTGACGCTCGACGCGGCCGCGGCGAGCGCGCTGACGTCGCTGGGCGTGAAGGTGTCCCCGGTGCTGGCCACGGTGCGGCACACCGGCGGCAAGACCGTGTTCGGCTTCACGATCGTCGGCAACCCCAAGGACGGGACGATCGAGCACGTCGGCGGCCTGCTGCTGCGCGCCGGCGGGAAATGCCTTTACCTGACCGGTTACACCATCGACCTCAACCGCGGCGTGCTGAGCGGGAAGATCGACTTCGGCGCCCGCGCCGACCTGTTCACCCTCGGCGCGGCGACCCCGGCCGGGGTCACGCTGGCCCTCACCGCCCCGGCGGCGGCGCTGCTGAACAAGACGTTCGGCGTCACCGCGTTCACCGCGGGGCTGGTCATCGGCTACGGCAACCCGATGGTCCGCAAGTAACCGGACGCGCCGGGCGCCGCTCGCGGTGAGTACCCAAGTTAACGCCATCGGGTGACTATCCGTGAGCGGCGCTCGTCAGTACGGTCGGTATCTCCCCCTCCCCCGCGCGAAGGCGATCACGATGCCCCAGGCAGATGCGCGCGCCGGCGTGCTCTCCAAGCGCGCCCTGGTGACGGCGTCCCACGCGGTCGAGCGCGCCGCCCTCGCCGAAGGCGTCGGCGACGACACGGTCGTGTTCGCCCTGTTCCAGCGGTTGCCCTACTTCGAACGAGAACGCAAGGTGTACGCGCAGATCGCGCGCCGGGCCGCCGTCACGGTCGTCGGCATGGTCGACTCCGGGCGCCCCGACCTGCCGCACGGCGTCACGCCGGTGCTGCTGCGGCCCGACGAACCGATGGCGCGGGAGTGGTCGGTCGCCGTGCTGTCGCCGACGTTCGGCGCGTCCGTCGTCGCGCAGGACCTCGACGAGGTCGACCCGCAGGCGGCCACCGTCGAACGCGCCCGGTTGTTCAGCGGCCGCTGGGGCCTGCGTCGTGACGAGGCGTACGCCGAGGTGGTCCGGCTCCGCGACGCGATGGGCGACCGGCTGCCCCCGGCGGTGCGGCGGAAGGTCGACGAGGTGCTGGCCTCGGTCGGCACGCCGGCCGCCATCGACGTCGAAAGCCGGGCGGAAGCGGCGTTGCGGCACGTGGCGGCCCGGCTGGACGAAGCCCGCGACCGCGCCACCCCGCCGCCGGTCACCGGCCCCGCCGTCGACCCGGACACCGGGCTCGCCACCCTCGCCGGGATAGCCGCCTGGCTCGGCGACGCGACCGACACCGTGCCGCTGGGGCTGGTGCTGATCGGGGTCGACGACCCCGCCGCGGTCGAACGCCGGCACGGCGCCCGCGTCCGGATGCACACCGAGCAGAACATCGCCGACCTGCTCCGCGAGGGCCTGCGTCCCCTCGACCGCGCGGTGCGGCTCGGGCCCGGCGAATTCCTCGTGGTCCAGCCCGTGGTGTCGCCGGCCGACCTGACCGAGCGCAGCCGCCGCCTCGAGCACCGGCTGGCGGCGCTGCACACGACCTACCCGTTCGTGGACCTCCACCCCCGCACGACGACGCTGCTGACCCGCCGGCGCCCGTTGCCGCTGCCGAAGCTGCGCGCCCAGCTGCGGGAGGTGCCGGAGACGACGCTGTGGCCGCCGAACCAGGGCTCGTTGCCGCTCCCGCAGCGGCCCCGCCCGGCGCCGATGCGCTCGGGCGCGGGCCACGGGTTCCGCTGAGGCGCCGGTCCTTCACCGCGAAGCCGGCGGGCGTCAGTTGATCCGCCGCACGGTCCACGCCTGGTCCGGCGTCCCCAGCTCCGCCCAGGAAACCGCCTTCGCCAGATCCGACGGCGATCCGTTCGCGATCGTGACCACCCGTCCGCTGCCGACGTTCCTGATCACCGTCCGGTCCCCGCCCGACGCCACCGTCCACACCTGCTGCGCGTTGCCCGTGTCGACGGCCGCCTGGGTGATCGCCGGGTGGGTGTCCGTCAGCGCCAGGCCCGATTTCGCGTTCAGGATCCGGTAACCGCCGTCCGCCGCCGCGAAGTGCCACAGGTGCCAGGGCTGGTTGGCGTACCACCACTGGTCGGCCTGGGTTCCGGGTGCCGTGGAGCCGCCCGGGATCTCCAGGTACCTGCCCAGTGCGTTCCGGATCGTGAAGTCGCCGGTCGTGAGGTCGGGCCGGGCCGTTTGGTGCAGGGTCCACCGCTGGTGGCGGCCGCCGGTGTCCGGCCCCTGCGTCACCGGCGCCGTGGACCACGCGGTGAGCAGCTTGCCACTCTTGCGGTTCACCAGCTCGAACGTCCCGTCCGGCTGCTGCGCGACGGCCCATTCCTGGGTCGCCGACCCCGGCGCCGGCGTGCGCAGCTCCAGCCAGGCACCGTCCAGAGTGGACGCTCCGACGACCGACAGGACGCGGCCGGCGTCGGCTACGGTGAAGTACCCGCTCGGCTGCCGGGTGAGCACCCAGGGCGCACCCGTGCTCTGCTGGACCACCGACGTCCCGGTCACCCCGAGGTTCAGCCCGGACTGCTCGTTCGTCAGCGTGTACGTCGCCCCGTTCGAGAGACCCGGCGCGACGTGGTCGAGCGCGAACTCGACCGTGTTGAGGTAGGTGCTGTCGTGGTAGCCGCCGGTCACGGACATGACCGTGACGCCGTCCGGCAGCACCATCAGGCCGCGGCTGTACCCGCCGGGCGCGTTGGACGCCTGCGAGCGCCACTGGGCCGGGTCACCGCCCGCGGTGTTGACGGCGAGCGCCGTCTGACCGCCGTCGCTGACCACGATCGTGCCCTGCGGCCCGCCCGCCGGCGTCCAGACGACGAACGGCTGGCAGCACGGCTTGGTGCCGTCGTCGAGGATGATCTGCTGGTCCTCGGCCTGCAGGAACTTCTCCGGGTCCGTGGCGATCTTGTAGTACACCGGGCAGCTGCCCTGCGGCGCGCCGCAGTACTCGTAGGTCATGATCCACCGGCCACCCGGCAGCTGCGCGACGGTGGCCATGCCGGGCCGGGCCCGCTGCGCGGGGTAGGCGACGTCGTCGGTCACCGGCCCCCATGTCCGGCCGTTCGTGGTGACCTGGTGAACGAGCTTCTGGGAGTGCTTCGCGTTGTCGCGCTGGTCCGAGTAGTACACGATCAGCTTGCCGTCGTGCATGAGCAGGACGGGTTCCCAGATCGGCGTGTTCGGATCGGCCACGGAAGCCGCGCCGCCCTTCGCGACCGAGCTCAGCAGCTTCCACGTCTTCCCGATGTCGGTGCTGGCGTAGAGCAGGATTTCCGTGGAGCTCAGGTCCGCGGGCACCGACAGGCCCGAGACGAGCAGGGTCCCGGCCGGGAGCGTGCCGAGCGGGGCCGGCAGCTCGTAGATCTCCGGGTTCCAGCGCAGGCCGTAGCCGTTGACCGTGTCGGTGACCTGGGAGACGTACGTCCAGCTCTTCCCGGCGTCGCCGCTGCGGTACACCGGGAACACCGGGGCACCGGCGTTCCGGTAGACCTCGAACGTCGAAACCACGGTCCCGTTGGCTTCGCCGTTGTGGTGCAGGGTGATCGACCGCGCGTACATCACGCCGGGGTCGACGTACCCCGCGGCCGCCGTCGGCTTGAAGATCGTCGTCGGGCCGCTGGTCTGCGCGGTCGCCGCCGGGCTCAGCCCCAGCAGCGCCACGACCGCGAAGACCAGCAGCACCTTGAAAGATCGGGAGACCATCGCTACTTCCTCACCGGGGGTCGTTCCACGAACACGCGGACGTCCCACGGGCCGAGGCTCAGGGCCATCCCCGTCGGCACACTCGTGCCGTCTAGCAGGTCGGACAGGGGCGCGGGCGCGGTCGCGGTCGCGGGCGTCCAGCTCCAGTTGTGGATCACGTGCACCCGGCGGCCGTCGGGTGCGGTCCCGGTGGTCGCGGTGACGGACTCCGGCAGGTTCGGCCACGCGTGCGCGGGCAGCGGCACCAGCCAGCGGGCCAGCGCCCGGCCGAACGCGGCGTCCGGGACCGTGCCGACGCAGGTGACGCGGCCGTCCCCTTCGGTCCGCGTGGTCACCGCGGGCCAGCGGCCGAAGTGCGGGTGGTCGTACCCGGCGAGCACCTTCGCGTCGAGCACGGTGAGGCCGTCGACCCAGCGCGTCGCCGCCGCGTCCGGGGGCAGCTCCAGGGGGCTGTCCGGGACCGGCTCGAGCGGGATGTCCGCGGTGAGGTTGCTGAACTCGTCGTACTGGACGCCGGCGATGTCGGTGAGCCGGCCGGGTGCCGGTTCGGGCCGCGCCCGCCCCTCGTGGTCGGCGTAGCCGGTGCGGGGGCCGAGGACGAGGTGGCCGCCCGCCCGGGCGTACTCGGCGAGCCAGTCCAGGGTGCTGTCCCCGGCGAGGTACAGCGCCGGGACGACCAGCACGGGGTGACGTCGTGCGGCTTCTTCCGGCGCCACGCCTTCCCGTTCCCCGTGGGGATCGTGCAGTTGCCTGATGTGGACGATCCGGACCTGACGCCCCGCGTCGAACGCGCCCCGGTAGAACGGATCGAAGAACCGGTGGTAGGACGCCGCGTCCGGCTCGCCGTCCGGTGTGGACAGTGCGGGGTACTTCTGCATGAGCCACTTGCTCGGCGTCGAGTACACCATCGTGAGGTCCGCGTCCGGCTCGAGCCCGGCGACCGTGGCTCCGGCGAGCTCGAACTCCTCGCCGAGGCGGGCCAGTTCGGCGTAGGTGCGGCCCGGCCGGCCGCTGTGCGGCAGGATCCCGCCCCAGTAGGTCTCGGCGCCGAAGTGCAGCGTGTGCCAGTGCCAGTACTCGATCATCCGCGCCCCGCGCGCGACCAGCGCCCAGGCGGCCTGGCGCCACTGGCCGTCGAAGGCGGGCCGGTTGTCCCAGGTCTGGCCGATGTGCATGGCGTTGGTTTCGGTGACCAGGAACGGCGCCTGCCGCGAGGAGAACATCCAGTCCGCGGTCTGGTACAGCGCCCAGACACCGGTGGTCTTCCACTTCTGCTCGTGGCCGGCCGGGGTGGGGTCCGGCAGCGCGAGCCCGTCCTGCATGACGTAGTAGGGGTTGCCCGAGGCGATGTCGAGGCGGTCGGTGAGCTCGTCGTCCTCGACCGCCGGGCGCGTGTAGGAGATGCACGTGGTGACGAACTGCCCGGGACGGGCGTACCGGCGGACGAGGTCGGCCTGCCAGGCGATGAACTCGGTGGTCTGGCGCGCCTGGAACGCCCGCCAGGCGACGTCGTACTGCGGCTGGACGTTGCCGTCCGGGGTCCACAGGTCGGCCCACGTCGAGAGCCGGTGCGACCAGTAGACCAGGCCCCACTCGCGGTTGAGCGTCTCGACGTCGCCGTACTTCGCCCGCAGGTGGTCGACGAACCGCTGGAAGACACCGTGATTGTGGAACAGCTCCAGGCCCGGCTCGTTGTCCACCTGGAACCCGATCACGGCCGGGTGGCCGGCGTGGCGGGCGAGGATCTCGTGGATCACCCGCTCGGCGTGGAACCGGAACGCCGGGTGCGTGAAGTCGACCTCCTGGCGGGCGCCCCAGCCGATGCGCCGGCCGGTGGCGCGTTCGCCGGTGATCTCCGGGTACTGCCGGGCCAGCCACGGCGGCACCGCGTACGTCGGCGTCCCGAGGATCACGGAGATCCCGCGTTCGTGGGCCCCGTCGAGGACCGGCTGCAGCCAGTCGAGGTCGAAGCGGCCGTTTTCGGGTTCCCAGGTGGACCAGACCGACTCGCCGACGCGGATGACGGTGAACTTCGCCTCGGCCATCAGGTCGAGGTCGGTCTTGAGCCGCTCGTGGGGCTGGTACTCGTGGTAGTACGCGGCACCGAACAGGACGCGGGCGGGCAGGACCGCCATGGGGAAACCTCCACAATGGATCGTTGTCACTGCTTGACGGCACCGGTCGCGAGCCCGCTCTGCCAGTACCGCTGCAGGACCAGGAACGCCACGACGAGCGGGATGATCGAGAGCAGGGAACCGGTCAGGACCAGCGGCAGCATCTCGCCGCTGGACCCCGCCCCGCCGTTCTGGGCCTGGGCGGCCCAGGAGGCGAGCCCGACCGTGACCGGGTACAGGCTCTGGTCGTTGAGCATGATCAGCGGCAGGAAGTAGTTGTTCCAGGTGGCCACCAGGGTGAACAGCACGACGGTGACCAGCCCCGGTGCCAGCATCCGCAGGGCGATCCGGAAGAAGATCCCGGCCTCCCCCGCGCCGTCGATGCGGGCCGCTTCAATGACACTGTCCGGGACGGCGTCCTCGGCGTAGATGCGCATCAGGTAGAGCCCGAACGGGTTCACCAGCGACGGCAGGATGACCGCCCACGGCGTGTTGACCAGGCCCACCTGCGAGAACAGCAGGTACGTCGGGATGGCCAGCGCCGTCGCGGGCACCATGACCGCGCCGAGCACCAGGTTGAACCCGGCGCCGTGGCCGCGGAAGCGGAACTTCGCGAAGCCGTAGCCCGCGGTGGCCGCCAGCAGCGCCGCGCCGAGCGCGCTGACCACCGCGTAGAGCACCGTGTTCAGCAGCCAGTGGCCGAAGATCCCGTCGCCGTGCGTCAGCGTGTCCGCGATGTTCGCGAACAGCTGCGGTGCTTTGGAGAACCACAGCCCGAAGGAGGTGAACAGGTCCTGCGTGCTCTTGGTCGAGGCGATCGCCAGCCAGAACAGCGGGAGCAGGAAGTACGCGAGCGCGGCCAGCATCGCGATGGTCAGCGGCACGCTGCGGCGGCGCGTCACGGCTGCCTCCGGCGGTTGGCGGTGATCAGGATGGTGTAGGAGACGACGACGATCACCGCTCCCAGGAGGAACGACACCGTCGCCGCGTAGTTGACCTGCTGGCCGGTGAAGGCCAGCGAATACGCGTACAGGTTCGCGGTGTAGGAGCTGTCGATGACGTTCGGCGCGATCGTCTGCAGCAGCTTCGGTTCGTTGAACAGCTGGAAGCTGCCGATCACCGAGAACAGCAGGGTCAGCAGCAGCGCCGGGCGCAGGGCGGGGAGCTTGATCGACCACGCCGTGCGCCACGCGCCGGCACCGTCCACTTCGGCCGCTTCGTACAGCTCGCCCGGGATGGTCCGCAGGGCGGCGTAGAGGATGATCATGTTGTAGCCGACGAACTCCCACGTGACGACGTTCGCGAGGCTGCCGAGCATCCAGCTGTCGGTGAGGAACTTCGGCACCGGCAGCCCGAGGAACCGGCTCAGCTGGGCGAACGGCCCGTAGTCCTGGCCGTAGAGGTAGCCCCACATCAGCGTCGCGACCACGCTGGGCACCGCGTACGGGACGAAGACACCCAGCCGGACCACCTTCGCGAGCCACATCAGGCCGCTGTCCAGCGCGAGCGCGAACAGCAGCGCCAGCAGCAGCATCACCGGCACCTGGACGACGAAGAACGTGGCCACCCGCAGCACCCCGCGGAGGAACTGCGGGTCGGTGACGGCCTTGGCGTAGTTGTCCAGCCCGACGAAGACCGTGCCGCCGATCAGCTTGTGTTGGAAGAAGCTCAGGTAGGCGGCGTAGCCCAGCGGGGTGACGAAGAGCAGCGCGAACAGGATGAGGAACGGGGCCACGAACCACGGCCCGGCGGAGCGGTGCTTCACCGTGCTCATCCGCCCTGCACCGTGAAGCCCTGGTTCTTGGCGAACGTCGTGATCCGCGTCTGCCACTGGCCGAGCGCGGCGGCCGTGTCGGTCTTGTCGGCCAGTGACTTGCCGACGGTCTCGGTCCAGTCGGTCACCGCCTGGTCCAGGAACGGCGGCCACTGGAAGGACGGCGAAACCGTGTCGCTGACCGCGCTGAACACCTCGTTGACCTTCTGGCCGCCGTAGAAGGCGGGCGCGTCACCGGTGAACGACGGGTCGGCCAGCAGGGCCTTGGTCGCCGGGAAGAAGAACTGCTTGGTGGTGAACATCTTCGTGGTGGCGGGGTCGGTGTTGAGGAACTGCGCGAACAACGCCGCCGCGATCGGGTTCTTGGTGCTCTTCAGCACCGCCGTGGTCGAGCCGCCCCAGTTGCCGGAGCTCGGCTTGGCCGGGTCCCACTGCGGCAGCGGCGCGGCCCGCCACTTGCCCGCGGTGGCCTTGGCCGAGCCGGACAGGAAGGCCGGCCCCCACGCCGCGGTGATCCAGGTGGCGTACTTGCCGTTGTTCAGCGAGGCGTACCAGGAGTCGGTGAAGTCCGTCTCGGTCCCGATGACGCCTTCCTTGGCCAGCCCGCCCCAGTAGCCGGCGAGCTTCCGGGCGCCCGGGCTGTCGACGGCGACCGTGATGTCGCTCTTGCCGGACAGCGTGTACGGCTTCTCGCCGGCCTGCCAGAGCAGGCCGTGCCAGGCCGCGGCCTGGTTCGCGGCGAGGTTGGTCAGGTAGACGTCCGGCGCGGCGGCGTGCAGCTTCCGCGCCGCGGCCGCGAACTCGTCCCACGTCTTCGGCACGGTGATGCCGTGGGCGTCGAAGATGTCCTGCCGGTACAGCAGGCCCATCGGACCGGTGTCCTGCGGGATCGCGAAGATCTCCCCGCCCGCGCCGCTGACCTGTCCCCACGTCCAGTCGACGAACTTGCTCTTCAGCGCGTCGGCCCCGTAGGGCCGCAGGTCGAGCAGGCTGTCCAGGACCGTGAAGGTCGGGAGGTACTGGAATTCGACCTGGGCCAGGTCGGGGGCGCCGGTGCCCGCCTGCAGCGCGGTCCGCAGTTTCGTGTACTGCGGCGTGCCCTGGCCCGCGTTCTGCACCTTCACCTTGATCGCCGGGTACTTCGCGGTGAACAGGGCGACCTCCTGCTCGATCTCCGGGGCCCAGCTCCAGAAGACCAGCTCGGTGGGGGTCGCCATCGCTTTGTCGATGTCGGCCTGGCTCACCCGCTCGGCGGCGGGCGCGGCGCTGCCCCCGCTGCCGGTGCAGGCGGCCAGCGCGGCGCCGAGCGAGACCGCGCCGGCCGCGGCGAGGAAGGACCGGCGGCTGAGAGCGTGCTGGGGAACGAGTTCGGGCATGACGGAACTCCAGACGGCGGACGGCGGCGTGCCGGGGCACACCGGAAAGTGGTGGTGCGAAAAGGTTTTTGCGCTCAGCCCGGGTTTCGGGCGGTCGAGGCGCGGACGACGAGGTCGAGCGGCGGGTCTTCCGGCTCGAGGTCGTCCGCCTGCGGCTGTTCGACGGCGTGGACGAGCAGGCGCAGGCCCGCGGCCGCCATCGCGTCGAACGGCTGCCGCACGGTGGTCAGGGGCGGGGTGACGTACGCGGAGATGGGCGTGTCGTCGAAACCGACGACGCTGACGTCCTCGGGGACCCGTTTGCCCGCTTCGAGCAGCGCCCGGATCAGCCCGATGGCCATGTCGTCGTTGGCCGCGAACACCGCGGTGACGTCGTCGGCGGCCAGCACCCGGCCGGCGGCGTGGCCGGACCGGGCCGACCAGTCGCCGTCGACGACCGGGGGCACCACGGCACCGCGCGCCCGCAGTGCCTGGCGCCAGCCCTCGGTCCGGTCCCGGGCCGCGTACCACCGCCGCGGGCCCGCGATGTGGTGGACGGTCTCGTGCCCGAGGTCGAGCAGGTGGTTCGTGGCGAGCCGGGCGAGTTCTTCGGAGACCACCCCCGCGGTGATCAGCCGGGGCGCGGTGAACGACGGCGGCGCACCGAACACCAGCACCGGCACGTCGACCTGCAGGGCCAGCGGGCCCTCGTCGATCGGCTCGGAGATGACGATCCCGTCGACGCCCTGCTCGAGCAGCGATTCGACGGCGCCGGCGACGCCGGCCGGGTCCCCTTCGAGGGTGCTGACCACGCGCAGCGCGTAGCCGGCGTTCTGCACCGCGCGTTCGATGCCCACCAGCAGGGACGCGGGCCCGTAAAGCCCGGTTCCCAGCGTGACGACCCCGATCGACCGGGTGCGGCCGGAGGCCAGCGCCCGGGCGGCGTTGTTGGGCCGGTAGCCGATCTCCTCCGCCGCGGCCAGCACGCGGCGGCGCACGTCGGCGGACACGTACTGCTCGTTGTTGAAGACGCGGGAGACGGTCTTCTGCGAGACGCCGGCGGCCAGAGCCACGTCCTTGCTGCTGGGTGCGGGCGAACTCCCGCTCCGGCCCGATCGCGTCATTGCTTCTCCCGGTCCTCGCTCACCGGACATCGTGCCTGGTGAGCCGTGTGACTGCGCTGACATGTCTACGCAGTCAGAACACCGCCGTCAAGACCGCGGAAGCAACGGGAAGCCGGTTCGACTGATTCGACGGCTCAGGGCCGCCGCACGCCGCCCCGAGCCGAAGACCGATCAGGTTTCCGCGCCGCGGCCGTCTGTAGGTGGTGAGATCGACTCACAGGAGGCGGACACGATGCGGAAACTGATCTTCGGCATGAACCTGACGCTGGACGGCTACACCGCCGCGATCGGCGACGACATCGGCTGGAGCGGCGCGCCGAGCGACGAGCTGTTCCAGTGGTGGCTCGACCAGGAGCTGGCCTACGCGCTGACGCTCTACGGGCGCAAACTGTGGGAGGCGATGAGCTCCCACTGGCCGACCGGCGACCAGCGGCCCGGCGCGACCCCGGCGGAGGTCGCGTTCGCGCGGAACTGGCGGGACACGCCGAAGGTGGTGTTCTCCTCGACGGTCGACCAGGTCGGCTGGAACACCCGCCTGGTCACCGGGGACGCCGTCGCCGAGATCACCCGCCTCAAGGCCGGGGACGGCGGCCCGATGAGCATCGGCGGTGCCACCCTCGCCGCGGCGGCCATGCGGGCCGGGCTGATCGACGAATACGCGATCGTCACCCACCCGGTCCTGGTGGGCGGCGGCACGCCGTTCTTCACGGCGCTGGACGGGTGGGTGAACCTGAACCTCGTGGAGACGCGGACGTTTCCCGGCGGCGTGGTGCTGACCCGGTACGAGACGAGACGCTGAGTCACCACACCGGCGGCAGGCCCAGCCAGGGTTTGCCGCCGGCGGCGAATCCGGTCAGCTCGGCGATCTTCCCGTCGACGACGTCCAGGACCGCCACGGCGAACAGCCGGTGCTCCGGGTCGCCGGGGGTGCGCAGGTACAGCGCGGCGGCCGGCATGCGGTTGACCGTCGTGGCGATCCCGCGCCAGTCGTCGTGGCCGGGCCGGAAGAGCCCACCGGAGACCCAGCCGTCGACCGCGTCCCGGGCCGTCGTGGTGCCGGTGCCCGCCTCGGGCAGCATCGCGAACCGCAGGTCGTCGCGCAGCAGGGCGATCAGCGCGTCGAGGTCGTTGCGCTCGTGGGCGGCGATGTAGGACTTCACCGCGCCGCGCTCGTCGTCCGACAGCTCGTGGGGGGCGGGGCTGCGCCAGTCGAGGCGGCGGCCGGGCAGCTGCCCGCGCACCGTCACGCGCGCCCGCTGCAGGGCGCTGGTCACCGACGCGACGGTCAGCTCGAGGGAGCCGGCGGCCTTCGACGCCGGCCAGCCGAGAACGTCACGCAGGATGAACACCGCCCGCTGCCGCGGCGGCAGGTGCTGCACGGCGACGATGAACGCCAGCTCGACCGTCTCCCGCGCCACCACCGATTCCTGCGGGTCCTCGGGCAGCATCCGATCGGGGTAGGGCTGCAGGTGCAGCACGTCCGCGGCCGCGCCCGGCAGCTCGGCCGGCCGGAGGGTGCGGTCGGTGTGCCTGGCCAGGAAGTCGAGGCAGGCGTTCGTCGCGATCCGGTACAGCCAGGTCCGCAGCGCGGCGTGCCCCCGGAACGACGCCCGCTTGTGCCACGCGCGCAGGAACGTCTCCTGCGTCAGGTCCTGGGCGTCCTCGTAGTTCGCTAGCATCCGGTAGCAGTGCAGCTGCAGGTCACGCCGGTGGCGCTCCGTGACGCCGGCGAAGCGCGCCGGGTCGTCCGAGCGGACCGCCGCGAGGAACGCGGCCTCGTCGGCACCCGGCGGTCTGGCGTCGGTCATGGTCATCGATCCTTTCGGCGGTACGAGGGCTACCGGAACTGACGACCTGACGCCGGATTCCTGATCGGTGACCGGGGAAACCGGCACCTAAGGCCGCCGCTCGGGAATCCGGGCGGCGACCGCGGCCACCGTCGCCAGGTCCTCGCCCGAGAACCCGGCGCGGCTCAGCACCGCCAGGGACTTGTTCGTGGCCAGCGTGCACAACGCCAGCTCGGCCGCCTCCCGCTCGCCCGCCCCCGCCGCCCGCAACGCCGCCTCCAGCATCGCCCGCAAGGCGTCGATCAGGCCGCGGACCATCGACTGGCTCTCCACGTCGAGGGCCGGGAACTGGGTGGCCGACACCGTGATCAGGCAGCCGTCCGGGACCGCCGGGTCCGCGATGCGGTTCAGCGTGACCTGCAGGTAGGCCGCCATCACGGCCCCCGGGCTCGCGTGCGGGCCGGCCAGGGCCCGGTCGTACTGCGGGTGGTAGGTCTGCGCGTACCGCTGCAGGCTTTGCCGGAACAGGGCGCTCTTGTCGCCGAAGGTGCCGTAGAGCGAGCTGCGGCCCAGGCCCGTGCCCTCGACGAGCCGGTCGATCGAGGCCTCCGAATAGCCCCAGCGCCAGAAGACGTGCATCGCGCCGCGCAACGCCTCGTCCACGTCGAACTGCTTGCGACCCGCCATGGTTCCTCACCCTACACATCTTGCACCGATCGTTCCAACATGGCTATGGTCGCCCCATGACAAGTTGGACTGAACGTTCCAAGATGCCGCTGCCCGCCGGGTTCACCGACGTCTTCACGAGCCGGCTCGTGGAGCTGGACGGGCTGCGGCTGCACGCGGTCACCGGCGGGGACGGCCCGCCGCTGCTGCTGGTCGGCGGGTGGCCGCAGACCTGGTACGCCTGGCGGGAGGTGATGCCCGCGCTCGCCCGCCGGCACACCGTCGTCGCCGTCGACCCGCGCGGGGCCGGGCTCTCCGACCGGCCCGACGACGGTTACGACGCCGGCACGCTGGCCGCCGACCTGGTCGCGCTGATGGCCGCGCTCGGGCACGACCGGTTCGACGTGGTCGGCCACGACGTCGGCATGTGGACCGGATACGCCCTCGCCGCCGACCACCCCGAGCGGGTCGGCCGGCTCACCGTCGTCGACGCCATCATCCCCGGCCTCACGCCGACCCCGTCGGTCTTCGGCTCCGCCGCGGTCAACCAGCGGCTGTGGCACTTCGGCTTCAACCGGCTCGACGGCCTCAACGAAGAGCTGGTCCGGGGGCGGGAACGGCTCTACTTCGGCACCCAGTTCGCCACCAAGGCCGCCACCCCGGACGCGATCCCCGCCCACGCCGTCGACGTCTACGTCGACGCGATCGTCGCCCACCCCCGCGGGCTGCGGGCGAGCTTCGCGTACTACCGGGCGTTGGACGAAACGATCGCGCAGAACGAAAAGCGCCGGGAGACCCGGCTGACGCTGCCGGTGCTCGCCATCGGCGGCGCGCGGTACTGCGGCCCGCAGGTCGCCGAAACCATGCGCCTGGCCGCCGACGACGTCACCGAGGCGATCGTCGACGATTGCGGCCACTACGTCGCCGAAGAGCAGCCGGCCCGGTTCACCGAAATCCTGGAAGGGTTCCTCGGCCGTTGACAGGCGCGGGCGGCCCCCTCGACGGATCGAGGGGGCCGCCCGGCTCGGGTCACTATTCGGTCGACAGCTGGAACTCGACGCCGCCGAGGTCCTCGTCACCGCTGGACTGGGAGACGCGGACGACGAAGTCCGTGCCCACCGCCGCGTCCGTCGCCGTGAACGTCACCGCCGTTTCCCAGCGCTCTTTCGGCTGGATCACCAGCCCCTGCAGGACCGCCTGCTGCCCACCGGTGATCTCGACCTGCGTCTCCCCCACCGGACGCACGCCGACCCCCTTTTGCCCGCTCTGGCGCCAGCGCTCGGCCAGCACCTTGCCGAGGTCGACGACCACCTTGCCGGCGCCGCCCGCGAACGGCTTGCCGGGCTGGGTGAAGACCAGGTCGGTCGTCGTGGCCCGCTCGAGGACCGGGTTGCCGAGGGTGAACGGGTGCGTCACCGGCGTGCCGGGCTTGAGCTTGACCGTGTCCACGTTGCGCCACGCGATGTTGTTGTTGTTCCGCGTGTTGACCAGCGTGTTGGAGCCGGTCACCTCGGGGTAGGTCATCGGGTCGGTCGCCGAGATCCACCGGGCGAGCAGGCAGAAGTGGCCCGGTCCGGGCACCGCCGTCCACGGGATCGTCACCTGGGTGGTGCCCGCCGGCACGGTCACCGTCGCCGACGAGCCGATCGGGGTCCAGTCCATCGGCCACAGCGCCGCCCCGCCCTGGGCGGTGTAGGACACCTCGACGTGGCCGGTCGACGCGCCGGACCCGCCCGGGCCCGGGTTGTTCAGCGTCACGACGACGTAGTTCGTCGCGCCGACGACCGGGTTGGTGCCCGCGCACGGCGGCGGCGACGTGCACACCTTGATGTCCGGGCTCGTCCAGATCGGGTTCAGGCCGTGCGGCGCGACGCCGGTGTCGGCCGGCGCGTCCTTGATGAAGACGTCGGTCTTGCGGCAGTTCTTGAGCGCGTCGAGGATCGCCGCGCCGGCCCCCGTGCCGTTGGCCGGCGTCGCCGCGTACGTGCCGCCGGTGGTGGTGGCGTAGTCCTGCATGATCGGCGCGATGCCGGGCAGCGTGTTCGTCTGGACGTACACCGCCGAGACCTTGATGCCCTTGTTCGCCGCCTGCACCGCCCGCAGGTGGGCGTTGGCCTGGTCGGCCGCGGTGAAGGTGTCGTCGAAGCCACCCGGGTGGGCGTCGGTCACCAGGATGACCATCTTCGTGGCGTTGCTGCGCCAGGTGCCGGAGAAGTTGCCGGTCTGCGGGCGCCCGGTGGCGGGCAGGTCGTTGACGGCGGTGTTGACCGCCTCGTCGGACGCTTCGGGCTCACCAGCGCCGCCGGTCGCGGTCAGCGCGTTGATCTGCGGGGTGACCGCGCCGAGGTTGAGCGGCGCGAGGTCGGTCCGGACCGTCACGTCGTCCTTGAAGGTGACGAGGCCGAGCTGGTAGTCGTTGCCGGAGTTGGCCTGCACCGCCGCGGCGATGTTGCCCAGCTCGTTCTTGATGTTGGTCAGGGCCGGGCCCATGCTGCCGGTGTCGTCGATGACGAACGCGACGTCGAGCGGCCCGCACGGCGACGTGGGCGGCGGGGCGGCGGCCGGGGCCGCCGCCGCGGGGACCACGGGCAGGAACGCGGCCGCGGCGGCGAACGCGAGCGCGGCGGTGAACGGTCTGCGGCGCCGGGGCCGCGATCTGGTGCTCATCCGGTCTTCCCTCACAGAGTCGGAACAGGGACGGGAACCGAGCGTCACCGCGCCCGGTTGTGAACCGGTTGTCGTTGACCCCGCGGATCAGCTGGTTGGCTGTTTTCGCCCCTTCTCGCGCTGGTTACGCTCGCTGAGCGGTGGTGCCGCGCGGGAAGGAGCGGGGGTGTCCCAACCCGGGGAGCTGCGCGTGCTGGGGCCGGTCGAAGCGGTCGGCCCGGCCGGACCCGCGACCCTGCACGGGACGCGGCAACGGGTCGTGCTCGGCGTGCTGGCCCTGCACGCGGGCACCGTGCTGCCGATCCCGCGGCTGGTCGACGTCCTGTGGGGCGAAGACCCGCCGCGCACCGCGGTCAAGACGCTGCACAGCCACGTCGCCCGGCTGCGCCAGGCCCTGGAAGGCTGCGGGTTCCCGGGCGTCCTGGTCACCCGCGAGCCGGGCTACCTGCTGACCGTCCCGCCGGTGGCGGTCGACGCGCACCGCTTCGAACAGCAGGTCCGCGCGGGGGCGGCCGACCTCGCGGCCGGCGCCGTCGAGCGGGCGGCCACCACCCTGCGCGCGGCGGTCACGCTCTGGCGCGGGGACGCCTTCGCCGACGCGGAACCGGCGGGCTGGGGCCGGCGCGAGGTCGACCGGCTGCACGAACTGCGGCTGGGCGCGCTGGAAGACCTCTGGGACGCCGAACTGCGGCTGGGCCACCACGAACAGGCCGTCCACGAGCTGCCCCGGCTGCTCGCCGACGCCCCCGCCCGGGAACGGCTGACCGGGCTGCACATGCTCGCCCTCTACCGCTGCGGGCGGCACACCGACGCGCTCGACGTCTTCCAGCGGCTGCGGCGGCGGCTCGCCGACGAGCTCGGCGTCGACCCCGGCCCCGAACTGCTGGCCCGGCACACCGCGATCCTGCGGCGGGACCCCGCCCTGGACCTCCGCCCGGCCGCGACCGGGCCTTCGCAGCTGCCCGCGGGCGTCGGGCACTTCACCGGCCGCGAAGCCGAGCTCGCGGCGCTCGACGCCGTGCTCGACGAGCCCGAACGGCCGGTGGTGGTGGTCTCGGGCGCGGCGGGCATGGGCAAGACCGCGCTGGCGCTGCACTGGGCGCACCGCGTCGCCGCCCGCTTCCCCGACGGCCGGCTGTTCCTCGACCTGCGCGGCGAGGACCCGGCCGAGCCGCTGCCGGGCGCCCGGGCGCTGACGCACCTGCTGCGCAGCCTCGACGTGCCCGACGAGAACATCCCGGCCGACCAGGCCGGGCGCGCCGCGCTGTACCGGTCGCTGCTGCACGGGCGCCGGTGCCTGGTCGTGGTGGACAACGCCGCCGGGCTCGACGACGTCCTGCCGCTGATCCCGGGCACCGGCCCGGCCCTGCTGGTCGTCACCAGCCGGCAACACCTCGCCGCGCTCGGCACCCGCCACGCCGTGCGCCCGATCGCCCTGGACGCCTTCGGGCACGCCGAGTCCGTCGCGCTGCTGGACCGGGTGCTCGGCGCCGAGCGGGTGCGGCGCGAGCGGGGCCCGGCCGCGCGGGTGGCGCGGCTGTGCGGCGGGATGCCGCTGGCGCTGCGCATCGCGGCCGCCCGGCTGGTGGGCGCGCCGAAGCGGCCGATCGCCGAGCTCGCCGCCGAGCTGGCCGGCGCGGGACGGCTGGAAACCCTTGCGGTGGAAGGGGATTCCCGCACGGTCCGGACGGTGCTCGCCACCGCCTACCGCCCGCTGGGCGCCGCGCAGGCCCGGTTCTTCCGCCGGGCCGCCCTCGGCCCGGGGGCCACGTTCAGCGCCGCCCTCGGGGCCGCGCTCTGCGAGGTGCCGGGCGCCGACGGCGAGCGCGCCGCGGCCGGGCTCGCCGCCGCGCACCTCGTCACGGCCGCCGGCGCGGGCCGGTTCCGGTTCCACGACCTGATCCGCGAGTTCGCCCGGCAGTGCGCACGGGCCGAGGAGCCCCCGGCCGCCCGCGCGGAGATCGCCGACCGGCTCGTCGACTGGTACCTGGTCGCCGCGGCGGCGGCGAACCGGGCCATCGACCCGGACCGCGACCTCGTCACGCCGGCCCCGCGGTTCGCCGCGCCCGAGGCGCCGGTCGGCGACGGCCGGCACGCCGCCCTGACCTTCCTCACCGCCGAGCGCGACAACCTGCTGCCCGTCGTGCGGTTCGCCCGCGAGCACGGCCGCGCCGAGGCCGCGTGGCAGCTGACGTACCTGCTGACCAGCTTCTACGACACGGCCGGGCACTGGCACACCCGCGTCGAGCTGTGCCGCGAGGGCGCCGCCGCCGCGACCGGGCTCGGCGACCCGCTGGCCGAGGCGGAGATGCTGCGGGCGCTGGGCGTCGCCTACTTCATGACCCGGCGGCTGCCGGAGGCCCTGGAGACCAACGCGGCGGCGTTGCGGACGGCGCGGGCCGCCGGGGACGTCCAAGGCGAGGGGCACATCCACAACAACACCGCCAACGCCTACGCCGAACTGCGCCGCTTCGACGAAGCCATCGCCGCGCACCGGCTCGCGGTGGCCCGCAACGCCGCGGCCGGCAACGACCTCGGGCACGCGCTGTCCCAGCGCAACCTCGGCCACACCTACGTCCGGATGGGCCGCGCTTCGGAAAGCCTGGAACCGCTGACGGCGGCGCTGACGACGTTCCGCTCCCTCGGCAACGCCCGGCTGGAGGCGGCGACGCTCGACACGCTCGGCGAAGCGCACCTGCAGCGCGGGGACCACGGGGCGGCGCTGGCACACCTTCGCGCGGCGCTCGCGGTCAGCCGCGTGCTCGGCGACCGCTGGCTGGAGTGGGAGTCGCTGCTCGACACCGGCCGGGTCCACCTGGACCGGAGCGACTTCGCCACCGCGTCGGGCCACTTCGGGCAGGCCCTCGACCTCAGCCGCGACGTCGGCGACCGGCACGGCGAGGCGGCCGCGCTGGAGCACCTCGGCCGCGCCCGGCTCGGGGCGGGCGACCTGGCCGCGGCGCGCGAGCACCTGGAACGGGCGCTGGCCGTGCGGGCCACCGTCCCCGACGGCTACGAGCAGGCGCACCTGCACCGCGACCTCGGCGACCTCGATGCACGGCTCGGCCGGGCCGCCGACGCGGCCCGGCAGTGGGCCACGGCCGCCGCGTTGTACACCCAGGCCAACGCGACGGCCGAGGCCCGCGAGGTGACTAACCGCCGGGCTTGATCGTCACCTCCGTCCGCGCGTTCCCCAGCTTGCCGGCCGAGGTGCTGAACAGCTCCAGCACGAACCGGGACTCGCCCTGCTTGCCGTCCAGCAGCTCGACCACGGCGCCACCACCGGACGCGCCGGGCGGGATCGTCACCGTCGCGTCCTTGACCGGCACGTAAGCAGGTTCGCCGGTGCCGAGCGGCAGGGTCCGGTAGTGCACGGTGACCGGTGCCCCGGCCGGGCCGCCGAGCCCCACCCCGACGGTGCAGACCCGCCAGCAGATCTTGCCGCCGTCGGTGGACACCACGACCGGCGGCCCGCCGAGGCCGTCGTCGTCGAGGATCCCGCCCGCGGCCAGGTCGTCGGCGAGGACCAGCCCGACCGGGTTGACCAGGTGCAGCAGGAACGGCTCGTTCGGCTCCCCGGCGGCGTCCTTGACGACCTGGACGGCGACGGTCCGCGAGCCGGCGTCGCCGGCCCAGCTCAGCTGGCCCGCGACGGGCACGTAGTCGGCCGGGCTGGTGGCGCCGGGCGTGGCGTCCTCGGTCTTGTAGGAGACCGACCCGGTCGGCGTACACCCCGCAGCGGCCGTGACGGACACGGTGAAGGCGAAGGTGGTGTAGGCCGGATTGGGCTCCCCGAGCCCCGGGGTGCCTTCGTAGAGGGTCCGATCGGCGACGGCCACGGAGGCGGGCCCGCAGCCGGCGGCCACCGCGCCCGCGGGGGCCGCCGTCCCCAGGCCGAGCAGGAGCACGACCAGCGCGAGCACCGCTGTTCTCATCGAAGTCCCCCTTGCGTCCGGGCCCGCGAGGAGCGTGCCGTCCGCCATGGGTACCGCGTCCCGGTTGCAGCCGGGTTGTG
The DNA here is from genome assembly GCF_040609695.1 of Amycolatopsis sp. NPDC004625. NCBI lineage: Bacteria > Bacillati > Actinomycetota > Actinomycetes > Pseudonocardiales > Pseudonocardiaceae > Amycolatopsis > Amycolatopsis sp. NPDC004625. Next base: position 44,469 of record NZ_JBEXKX010000019.1, on the reverse strand, counting down.
ACCGGGTGGCGGTCGCCGGATCAGGTCGTCCCGGCGCCTCGGCTTTCGCTGACGTCATCGGCGCCGTGGCCGGCCGGGCTCTCCGCCCCGGGCTCGGTGCCGAACCGGTCGCGCACCTCTTCGACCACGCCGGCGATGAGGCTCAGCTGGTCCAGCACGGCCTGGTTGGTCGCCCGGATGGTCGTGGCTTCCTCTTCGGCGCGGGCGAGGATCGTCTGCGCCTCCCGCCGGGCGGCGCGCTCGGTCTCCGCCCCGGCGGCCTCCGCCTCGGCGACCGCCTGCTCCGCGGCCGCCCGCAGTTCCGCGCTTTCCTGGCGGGCCTGGTCCTTGATCGCCGCGGCCTCGGCCCGCGCGACCTGGAGGATCTTGTCGATCCGCTGCCCCAGCCCGGCGGCATCGTCCGGTTCCGCGGCCCGGGGTGCGGGAACCTGGGCTTTGGCCAGCCGGCGCTCCGCGACCCGCCGCGCTTTCTCCTGCCGGTCCGCGCGCTTCTCGGCAACCCGCACGTACTCGTCCACCTGCCGGCGATCGTAGCCGCGCAGGACGATCGGGAACCGGACGTCGGGTTCGAGCAGCGTCTCGGGTTCGGAAACGGTCTTCTCCATTCCCCGAGTCTCGGCACCATCGAGCCGGCCGGCAATTCGACTCCGGTGAAGAATCAGCCGAAAGTGATGTTTGACGGCCGCGCCCGGTTACTTCACGCGTCGCGGTTCGCTTTCCGGCAAGTCAGCGCGCGCAGGTCCGCGAACTGCTTCACCGGGTCCGTGGCGCGCCGGACGTCGGCGCTGAAGTTCCAGACGTACCCGTCGGCGTGACCGCCGAGCTTCCGGAACTGGGCGAGCGCCTCGTCGTGGCGGCCGTTGTGGTGCAACGCATAGAGGGCGTAGGCGCGGTCTTCCCTGGTCGCCGGGTGCTGGGCACCTTCGCCGTCCAGCCAGGGCAGTGCCGCGTCGAGGGCCTCCTGGACGTAGCGGCTCCGCCAGATCGGGTTGCCCTCCATCGCCATTTCGAACGCCGCCCGCAAGGGCAGCGGCGTCAACGACGGTGCGAGAGCCGCGCCCCCGGCCGCGAAGTCGAGCAGGCGTTCTTCGGTGCCGTGCCACTTCGGGCACCAGTAGCGCAGGGCGCGGTCGTGCCCGGGCCGATGGGTGGGCGCGCGGACGATGAGCCCGGACCAGATCCCGTCGAACGGCTGGTAGCGCACCCCCAGCCCCATCGAGACGGTGACCAGCGTCGCCCACGGCGTCGGGTCCGCCTCGGCGAGCTCGGCGGCTTTCCAGGCGGTGTCCCGGGCGTACTCCAGCAACTGCAGGAAGGGCCCGGCCTGCTGGCGGCTGGTGTACCGGGCGGGCGCGGCGCCCCGCCGCTGCCAGGCCAGGGCGACGAAGGTCTGCGCCTGCACTACGGTGGCGTCGGGATCCCCGTCCCGCTCGGCGAGCCAGTCGCGCAGCCACTGACGTTCGGTGGTGGCAACGGTGGCAAGGGCGTCGACGGCGGCCGTACGCCGGTCCCAGTCGCCGTGCCGGGCTGCGACCAGCTCGGCGGCCGGCCGCCAGTCGCCGGCCAGGGCAGCAGCGCAGGCGGCGGCCAGCCCGGAGTCGGCGTAGCCGGGATCGGCCGTCAGGTCGGCGTCGGGGACCATGCCCCGGGCAGCGGGCCCGGGGCCAGGCAGCAGGCGCATGACGAACCCCCTCGGTGGCGGACGGCCGATTCTCCCCGAACGCGCCGCGCGAGCGGTGGGCGGGCTACTCGATCAACCAGCGGGTCGCCCCGGGCCGATCGCCCGGCACCGACGACCCGAAACCCCCGTTCCGGCGAGAACCGGTCAGGCCACGGCCGAGGCAACTTCTACGACCGTGTAGTATTTGGCTGACCGAGTCGCGCTCACCCCCGGAAGGCACCGTGCTGGACTACTTCGAAGCGATCGTCGTCGGCGCCTTCCAGGGCGTGACCGAGCTGTTCCCGGTCTCCAGCCTCGGGCACTCCGTGCTGATCCCCGCCGTGGTGGGCGGGCAGTGGGCGCGGGACCTCGACGTGTCCGCGCCCGAGTCGCCCTACCTGGCGTTCATCGTCGGCCTGCACGTCGCGACCGCGGCCGCGCTGCTGCTGTTCTTCTGGCGGGACTGGGTGCGGATCATCGGCGGGTTTGCCAGCTCGATCCGGCACCGCCGGGTCCGCACCTCCGCGGAACGGCTCGCCTGGCTGATCATCCTCGCGACCATCCCGGTCGGCGTCAGCGGCCTGCTGCTGGAACACCTGTTCCGCACCACCCTCGGCAAGCCCGTCCCGGCGGCGGCGTTCCTGATCGCCAACGGCGTGCTGCTGTACCTGGCCGAGCGCCTGCGCCGGCGGGCCGCCACGACCGAACCCGCGGTCGCCGACTCCCCCGGTGCCGCGGCGGACGCGGACGCCCTGGCCGACGACCGGCTGTCCCGGATGTCCTTCGGCCGCGGCACCCTGATCGGCACGGCGCAGGTGCTCGCCCTGCTGCCCGGGATCAGCCGCTCGGGCGTCACCATGGCGGCCGGCCTGCTGCGCGGGCTGTCGCACGAGGACACCGCCCGGTTCTCGTTCCTGCTGGCGACGCCGGTGATCCTGGCCGCCGGGGTGCTGAAGATCCCCGACCTGTTCGGCCCGCTCGGCGCCGGCATCCACGGGCAGGTGCTCGCCGGGAGCGTGGCGTCGTTCGTCAGCGCCTACCTCGCGGTCCGGTTCCTCACCCGCTACTTCCACACCCGGACGCTGAGCCGGTTCGCGCTGTACTGCGTGTTGGCCGGCGCCGGCGCCCTGGCCGTGCTCACCCTTCGCTGATACGACAGCGGTGTAGATTCGGGCGTATGCGGAAGGAACCGGCGCGGCGCGCACCCGGAACGCTGGAGGCCGAGGTGCTGGGCGTGCTGGGCAGCGCGGCCGGGCCCCTCACCCCCGCCGACGTCCAGGCCCGGCTGGCCGGCGACCTCGCCTACACCACCGTCGTGACGATCCTGACCCGGCTGCACGACAAGGGCGCCGCGACCCGGGAGAAGCACGGGCGCTCCTACCGCTACCACGCCGTCGACGACGAAGCCGGCCTCGCGGCCCGGAAGATGACCAAGGTCCTCGACGCCGAGCCCGACCGCGACAGCGTCCTGGCCCGGTTCGTCACCCAGCTGTCGGACTCCGACGAGGCCCTGCTGAGAGCCCTCCTGCGCGGCAAGAAATGACCGTCGACCTGCTGATCCCGCTGCTGCTGCCGCTCCTGGCGTGGCCCGCGGCCCGGCTGGTCGAACCCCACCTGCCGCCGCGGACGGCGAGCTGGCTGCTCACCGGCGCCTGCCTGGTCCTGGCGGCCGGCAGCACCGCGGTGCTGGCGCTGCTGGCGTTCTCCGGCCTGTCCCTGCTGCCGGTGGTCGCCGACCTCGGCCACTGGTCACCGCAGACCCTGCGGACCGAGAACGGCGTCGACGTCCCCACGTCGATCGCCGCGGGTGCGGTCCTCGGCGTGCTCCTGGTCCTGCTGACGCGGGCCGTGTTCCGGTACGCGCGGTGGGCTCGGCGTCTCTCGCGCGAGCTGGACGCGCACGGCGGCGGCGAGCTCGTGCTGCTGCCCGGTGCCGATCCGGTGGCCTTCGCCGTGCCGGGGCGAGGCGGGCGCGTCGCGGTCTCGTCCGGCATGCTCGCCGCGCTCGACCCGCGGGAACGCGCCGCGCTGCTGGCCCACGAACGGGCCCACCTCACCTTCCGGCACCACCTGTTCCTGATCGCCCTGACGCTGTCGGTCACGCTGAACCCGCTGCTGCGGCCGCTGAGCTCGTCGGCCCGGTTCGCCCTCGAACGCTGGGCCGACGAAACCGCGGCCCGGCGGGTCGGCGACCGCACGGTGGTCGCGCACGCGGTGGCCAAGGCCGCCCTCGCCGGCCGGCCACACCACGGGTTCGCGCTCGCCGCGACCGGCGGCCCGGTCCCCCGCCGGGTCTCGGCCCTGTTGACGCCCCAGCCGCGGGTCCGCGGCCGGGTCCCGGTGGCGCTGCTGAGCGCGCTGGTCGTCGGGCTGGCGGGCCTGTCCGCCGAGACCGCCCTCGACAGCGCGGCCGACCTGCACGACGGGATCGAGATCGCGCAGATCGGCCGCTGACCCGCCTCAGCCGAGGCCCGGCAGCACCCGCGTGCCTTCGGCGCGGACGGCCTGCAGCGAGCGCGGCTCCAGGCCGAGCTGCCGGAGGATCGTGGGCGCGATCTGGGTCGTCGCCACCGGGGCGGAGATCGTCCGCCGCCCGACGCCGGGCCCGCTCACCACGAGCGGCACCGCCCGGTCGTCCGGGGCGGCCCCGCCGTGTTCGGCGATCTTCTTCTTGCCACCGGTGTAGACGACGCCGTACTGCACGACACCGAACAGGTCGGGCACCCGGTCGTCGCCCGGCCGGACGCCGAAGTGGCGAGCGGCGTCCGCGCCCGCGTACACCTGCCGCAGCCCTGAATCGACGAACGCCTTGGGCGCGCCGTCGCGGTCCGTGCCGGTGCCGTTCTGGGCCAGCAGGTAGCGTTTCGCGAATTCCGTCGCGGCCGGCGAGCGGTCGGCGAGCCAGAGCAGCATCGCGTCGTCGTCGGTCGCCTGGACGACGAGCGCACCGGCCCCGGGGTGGGCGGCCGTCCAGGCGGCGTTCAGGCCGTCGAGCAGCTTGCCGTCGTCGACGCGGGTCAGCGCGCCCGGGTCGGTCGGCGACTGGCCGTGCTTGGCCGACAGGATGATCGTCGTCGTGCGGTCGAGGTGCCGGCGGCGCAACTCGGTGACGAACGCGCCGAGCTTCGCGTCGACGAAGTCCAGTGCCGACGTCAGGACCGGTCCGGGCACCGTGCCGCCGGGCAGGTATCCACCGCGCTGCCCGCCCGAGAGGGGCAGTTTCTGCGCCGTGGACACGGACTGGAAGTTGAGCCCGAAGATTGCCGGCGTGCCGGCGCGGTGGGTGCCGGAGTGGTCGTAGCCGTCGATCTCGTTGAGCACGGCCTGCGCCTTGTAGGCGTCGTACTGCCGGGTGGCGGCGTTGTCGGTGGTCCAGTCGCCGGTGCCCGCCGGGAGCGTGCTGTTGATTTCCGGGGTGAACAGGTCCTGGACCCCGGTGCCCGAAGGCCCGTCGAGGATCTCGTAGGCCGGGTGCTTGTCCGACCACGCCGTCCGCAGGCCCGCGCGGCGGGCGACCTCGAAGACGGTGTTGACCTTGAGGTACTCGTGCGGCTGGACCGGGCGGCAGGTGCGCGGGTCGACCGGGAGACCGGCCGGGTTCAGCAGGGTCTGCGGGGTGCCGGTCATGCCCAGCACCGAGTCCGGCAGCCCGGCCAGGCCCTGACCGGCGTCGAGCCTGGTCTGGTCGCGGTCGAGGTCCTCGGTGAGGTCGACCGGCGCGCCGGGGCGGACGCCGGCGCAGTCGGTGGTGCCCGCGGGCAGCAGGCCGTGGTTGTAGGTGGCGTCGTAGTAGATGCCGGTGACGCCGGGATCGCCGCCGGTCAGCTGGCCGACGAGGCCCGGGAACGAGTCCGACGGCACCGGCGTGCTCGCGCTGCGGTAAGCCGTGCCGCGCGCCAGCAGACCGGCCATCGCCGAGTCCGGGTGCCCGGCCGCGTACGCGACGAGATCGGCCTCGTGCATGCCGTCGACGGAAATCAGCAGGACGTGGCGTGCGTCGGCGGCCGTGGCGGCGGGCGCCGTGATGGGGAGCAGCGCCAGGGCGGCGAGCGCGGCCGCGGCGCGAATCCGGTTCCGGGTCAAGGGTTCCTCCTCGTGCGGGCCCAGGCAGGGCCTCCCCGGCATCCCACGCCCCCGACCCGGCCACCGGAGGAGCACCGCACGAACAGCGGGTGAACAACCGGATCCCAACTGTCCACAATGGATTGTTCAAGGCACGGCAAAGCACCGCCTGCCGTTCGTGCCACCTGCGACGCCGGCCGGCCGTAAACCCCACTTTAATCTACCGACGTGTAGAACTTCTACTGGCTAGTCGTAGAAGGAGGATCATGACGCGCATCGTGATCGTCTCGGCGCGCGTGGGCGCCGGGCACGACGGAGCGGCCCACGCCCTGGCGGACCGGCTGACCGGCCACGACGTCGAGGTGATCGACTTCCTGGACCTCCTACCCGGCTCGTTCGGCCGCCGCCTCTGCGGCTTCTACCACCGGCAGCTGGAGGTGGTGCCGCGCAGCTGGGACTGGACCCTGGCCGCGCTCGGCACGACCTGGGGCGCCGGCCTGGCCCGCCGGGCCGCCACGCTCGCCCGCACCCGGACGACCGCGGCCCTCGACGGCGCCGGCCTCGCCGTGTCGACCTACCCGCTCGCCACCCAGGCCCTCGGGGCCCTGCGCGGCGGCCGCGACCGGACGGTTCCGCTCGCGGTGTACCTCACCGATCCCGCCGTGCACCGGCTGTGCGTGCACACCGCGGCCGACCTGCACCTGGCCCAGAACCACCACGCGGCGAGCGAGGCCCGGGCGTTCGGCGCCCCGGACGTGGCCGTGGCCGCCCCCTTGGTCGGCCGGCGGTTCCGGCCGCCGACGGCCGCCGAACGCGGCGAAGCGCGCCGAGCTTTCGGGCTGCCCGAGCGAGGTCGCCTGGCCCTGGTCGTCGCCGGATCGTGGGGCGTGGGCGACGTCCGCGAGACGGCCGCCGACGTCGCCGCGTCCGGCGCCGCGATCCCGGTCGTCGCCTGCGGCCGCAACACCGCGCTGCGCGAGCAGCTCGCCGTGACGGGCCACCGGCACGCTTTCGGGTGGGTCGAGGACATGCCCCGGCTGCTGCACGCCGTCGACGTGGTGGTGCAGAACGCCGGCGGGCTGACCACGTCCGAAGCGCTGGCCAGCGGGCTGCCGGTGGTGACCTACCGGTGCCTGCCCGGCCACGGGCGAGCCAACGCCGCCACCCTCGACCGGCTCGGCCTGGTTCCGTGGCTGCACTCCGGGAACGCCCTCACCGCCGCCCTCCGCTCGGCCCGCCCGGACCACCACCCCCGGCCGGCGACCGACGTGGTCCCGCTGCTCGAAAAGCTCCTGGAGGCCGCATGAAAGCCGTCGTCGCGGCCTCCGCCTTCGCGCTCGCCGCCCACGCCGCGCCCGCGGCCGCGTTCCTGCCGGGCCCGCGCCGCGCCCTGCTGCCCCGCCTGGCGGGCGTCACCGAGCCCGGCCGGGTCGCCCTGACCTTCGACGACGGCCCGGACCCCGCCTCGACCCCGCAGTTCCTGCGTGTCCTGGCCGAGCACGACGTGCGCGCCACCTTCTTCCTGCTCGGCGCCGAGGCCCGGAAATCGCCGGACGTCGTCCGCCGGATCGTCGACGGCGGCCACGACCTGGGCGTCCACGGCTGGGACCACCGCTGCCTGCTGCGCCGAACCCCTCGCGCCACCCATCGCGACCTGCGCGCCACCCGCGATCTGCTCCACCGCCTCACCGGCACGCCGCCACGCTGGTTCCGGCCGCCGTACGGCGTCTTCAGCACCGCGTCCCTGGTCTCCGCGCGACGTCTCGGACTCGTCCCCCTGCTCTGGAGCACCTGGGGCTTCGACTGGACCGAGGGCTGCACGCCGGAGTCGATCCACCGCCGGGTCTGCGCCCGGCTCGGCCGCGGCGGCACGATCCTCCTGCACGACAGCGACGTGACCACCGGCAACGGCGCGTGGCGCGCCACCCTCGGTGCGCTTCCCGCGATCATCGCCGACTGCCGCGGCCGCGGCCTCACCTTCGGACCACCGGCGTGACCGCCTACTACGCGTCGCGTACTACGCGCCGTGTACTATCGCGGCATGGCTCGCGTGCTCCGGGTACTCCTCGTGCTGGTCGTCGCCGTGGTCGTGCTGAGCGGCGGTTACCTCGGCTACGCCGCCATCCGTGCGTCCCGGCCGGTCACCCTGCCCGCCCCGGCCGGGCCGTACGCGGTCGGCCGCACGATCACCGAGTGGACCGACCGCACCCGCGCCGATCCCCTGGCACCCCACCCCGGCACGCCCCGGCGCCTGTCCGTGTGGATGTGGTACCCCACGACGGTTTCCGCGGACGCGAACCCGGCCCCGTACGCCCCCGGGCTCTGGGCCGGGCTCCAGCTGGGCGCCCCGCTGGGCTGGGGCGAAACGAGCCTCGCCGACGTCCGCACTCATTCGACCGCCGACGCACCGGTGGCGGCGGGCCGGTTCCCCGTGCTCGTCCTGGAACCCGGCCTCGGCTTCTCGGCGCCGCAGTACACCGCGTTCGCGGAATCCCTGGCCGGCCGGGGATATCTCGTCCTGGGCGTCACACCCACCTACAGCGCCAACCTGAGCGTGCTCGACGGGGCCGCGGTGGCGGCGACCGAAGCGGGCAACCCGCCGGCGTTCGAGGCCGCGGACCTGCACCAGGGTGCGGCGCAGACCGCGGGCGACCGGCTGGTCGACGTCTGGGCGGCGGACGCCCGCTTCGCCGCGGCACAGGCGGCGGCGAAGCCGTTCGCCGACCCGGCTTCGACCGTCTACATCGGTCACTCCTTCGGCGGAGCGGCCGCGCTGGAGGCGTGCCGGACCGACCCGCACTGCGCGGGGGCGGCCGACCTCGACGGGACCCAGTACGGCACGGTCGTCCACACCGGACTGACCAGGCCGGCGCTGCTCATCGGCAGCGAGAACTCCTGCATCACCGGGGTGTGCCGTCCGGCGACGCCCGCCGACCAAGCGGACCAAACGACCGCCCGGACCATGCTGGCCGCGAGCCGCGGCCCGGCCTGGCGCTTCCGCGTCCGCGGCGCCGAGCACTTCGATTTCAGCGACTACAACGCCTACTACCTCGCCACACCGATCCGGTCGGTGCTCCCCCTCGGCGACATCACCGGCGCCGAAACCCTTGTCAACGCCTACCTCGGCGCGTTCGCCGACCACGTGACCCGCGGCAAACCCGAGCCGTTGCTCACCGGCCCGTCGCCGTTCCCCGAGGTGGAGGGCCAGCCGCCGGCCCCGTGAGCCGGGCGGCCCGCAGGCACGAGCACGCCAGCGCCACGGAAACCGGCGGCGCGAGCACGGCCGCGGCCCGTGCCGCCCGCACCGGCACCCCGGCGCGCGCCGGCGGAAACCCCGGCGGCGTGGGCGGTGGGGCGAAGCGCAGCCGCGCGTCCAGGTGGTGCCACCGGTGCACTTCGAGGTACATGATCCGCCAGCTGCTCGCCCAGACGGCGAGCGCGCCCACCAGCGCGCCCTTCAGCACCCGAGTTCCCGGTTTCACGAACCCACTCTCGCACGGGACAGCGGCGTCCCGGCCGAAGATGCGACCTGCGGCGTACGAGCTACGCCGCAAGTCGCACTCCCGTGTCGCACAGATCGCCCGTCAGACCGTCGATCCCGCGGCCACCGCGGTCCTAGGGTTCGGCCACGCACCACCGGAAGGACGAAACACTCATGATCGAAGCACGGGCCGTGTCGAAACGCTACGGCGAGAAGACCGCCGTCGACGACCTCACGTTCACGGTGAAACCCGGTGTGGTGACCGGGTTCCTCGGTCCCAACGGGGCCGGCAAGTCCACGACCATCCGGATGATCATGGGCCTGGACGCCCCGACGTCCGGCACGGTCACCGTCAACGGCAAGGCCTACCGCAAGCACTCTGCCCCGCTGCACGAGGTCGGGGCCCTGCTCGAGGCCAAAGCCGTCCACACCGGACGGTCCGCCTACAACCACCTGCTCGCCCTCGCGCTGAGCACCGGGATCCCCCGCCGTCGGGTCGACGAGGTCATCGACCTGGTCGGCCTCGAAGGCGTGGCCCGCAAGCGCGTCGGCGGGTTCTCCCTCGGCATGGGCCAGCGCCTCGGCGTCGCCGCCGCGCTGCTCGGCGACCCCTCGACGCTGGTGCTCGACGAGCCGGTCAACGGCCTCGACCCGCAGGGCATCCTCTGGATCCGGAACCTGCTGCGCGGCCTGGCCGCGGAGGGCCGGACCGTCTTCGTCTCCTCGCACCTGATGAGCGAGATGGCCCTGACCGCCGAACACCTGATCGTGATCGGCAAGGGCCGGCTCATCGCCGACACCTCGGTCGAGGACTTCATCCAGCGCGCGTCGAGCCGGGTCGTGCGGGTGCGCACCCCGGAGGCGGAGCGGCTGCGTGACCTGGTCGCCGGGCCGGGGGTCAGCGTCACCAGCCTGGCACCGGCCCTGCTGGAGGTCAGCGGGCTCGACGGCGCCGAGGTCGGCCGGATCGCCTGCCGCGAAGCCATCCCGCTCGAAGAGCTCACGCCCGTCCAGGCGTCCCTGGAAGAGGCGTTCATGGAGCTCACCGACGACGCCCTCGAATACCGCGTCCACCCCACCCAGGAAAGGCCCGCGTCATGACGACCACCATCGCCCCGGCCCCCAGCGGCGGTGCGCGGGCATCCCTGCCGGACGACCTCAAGGTGACGCCCGCCCGGGTGCTGCGCTCGGAATGGCTGAAGTTCCGCACCGTCCGCTCCTCACCGCTGGCGGTCGCGGTGACCGTGGTCGGGATGATCGCCCTCGGCTGGATCTTCTCCGCCGCCGACGCGAGCCGGTGGCCGGTCATGCGTCCGCAGGCCAAGGCGCATTTCGACCCGACCGACGTCAGTATCCGCGGCTACGTCCTCGCGCAGCTGGTGCTCGGCGTCCTGGGCGTGCTGGTCGTGTCCGGCGAGTACGGGACGGGGATGATCCGCGCGACCTTCTCCGCCGTCCCGACGCGGACGCCGGTGCTGTGGGCGAAGCTCGTCATCTTCGCGGTCGTTTCGTTCGTGGTGGGCACGGTCAGCTCGTTCGCCGCGTTCCTCGGCGGGCAGTTCTTCCTCAGCTCCCAGCACATCGAGACGACGCTGTCGGCACCCGGGGTGTTCCGGGCGGTGTCCGGCGTCGGCCTCTACCTGACGGTGGTGGGCATGCTCGGGGTCGCGCTCGGCTGGCTGATCCGGCACACCGCCGGCGCCATCGCCACCCTGTTCGGCCTGCTGCTGGTGCTGCCGGGGATCGCCGAGGCGCTGCCGGACAGCTGGGCGCCGCACATCGTGCCGTACCTGCCGAGCAACGCCGGGCAGGCGCTGATCACGGTGCGCCCGGACTCGGCGATGCTCGCGCCGTGGACCGGCTTCGCGGTCTTCTGCGCCTACGTCGCGGTCGCGCTCGTCGCCGCGGTCGTCCTGCTCGATCGCCGCGACGCCTGAGCCGGTGGAGGATGATGGCGGGGTGAGCGACGCGGGTGCGGTGTGGCCGGTCTCCGAGCACGGCCTGGTCACCGGGTGGCCCGGAGCGGACGGACTCCGGAGCTGGGCCCGGCGCCACCCCCTGGCCACCGACGTGCTGCTGGCCTGCGCGTTGCTGCCGCTCGCCCTGGCCGTCGAGCACCGCGGGGTCACACCGGGCACCCGGCCGGTCTTGTTCGTCCTCGGCGTCCTGCTGGTCTCGACGCTCGCGTTCCGCCGCCGTCTCCCCCTGACGACCCTCGCCGCGTCCGCCGGGTTCGCCCTGGTCCAGGGTTTTCTCGGCCCGGCGTTCCCGCCGACCGTGATCGCGGTGCTCGTCGCCGTCTACACGGTCGGCGGGCACGCCGGGCGCCGGCGGGCGCTCATCGCGTTGGCGGCACTCGGCGTGGTGATCGCGGTCGTGGTCTTCCGCAACGACGAGGTCGCCGAGTCCGCCGCCCGGTTCGTGTTCGCCGCCGCCGTGGTCGTCGCCGCGTTCGTGCTCGGGGTGAACGTGCGGATGCGCCGGGTGTACCTGGCGTCGCTGCGCGATCGGGCGCTGCGGGCCGAACGCGAACGCGACCAGCAGTCGCAGATCGCCGCCGCCCGCGAACGCGCGATCATCGCCCGGGAGATGCACGACATCGTCGCGCACAACCTCTCGGTGATGATCGCGCTCGCCGACGGCGCCGCCTACGCCGCGCGCAGCGACGCCGCCGCGGCCGAAACGGCGTCCCTCCACGTGTCGGCGACCGGGCGCCAGGCACTCGACGAAATGCACCGGCTGCTCGGCGTGCTGCGCGGCACCGGTGGCGACAGCCCGCGCACGCCGCAACCCGGCGTCGCCCAGATCGACGACCTCGTCACCCAGGTCCGCACGACCGGCCTGCCGACGTCGTGGACGATCCGCGGCGAACGGTTCCCCTTCTCCCCCACCGCCGGGCTGACGCTCTACCGCATCGCGCAGGAGGCGCTCACCAACGTGCTCAAACACGCCGTCCGGCCCGCGGCCGCGCACATCCGCCTGACCTACGCCGAGCCGGTCGTCACCCTGGAGGTCGACGACAACGGCGCCGGGTCCGGCACCCCCACCGGCACACCGCACGGGCACGGCCTGAGCGGCATGCGCGAACGCGTCGGCGTCTTCGGCGGCGAAGTCACCGCCGGACCGCGCCCGGGTGGCGGCTGGCGGGTGACCGCCCGGCTCGAACCGGGGCGCGTCCCCGGTGACGCCGGATCGGCGGCCGCGACGTGATCAGCATCCTGCTCGTCGACGACGAACCGTTGCTGCGCCTGGGTTTCCGGCTCGTCCTGGAGTCCCAGCCGGACTTCACCGTCGTCGGGGAGGCCGCCGACGGCGCGGCCGCGGTCAGCCGGACCGCCGAACTCGACCCCGACGTCGTCGTGATGGACGTCCGCATGCCCGGGATGGACGGGATCGAGGCCACCCGTGAGATCGTCCGCTCGCACGCCCGCTCCCGGGTGCTGATCCTGACCACTTTCGACGTCGACGAGTACGCCTTCCCCGGGCTCAAGGTGGGCGCGAGCGGGTTCCTGCTGAAGAACGTCCCGCCCGAGGACCTGATCTCCGCGATCCGCGCCGTGGCGAGCGGTGACGCGGTCGTGGCGCCGAGCGTCACCCGCCGGCTGCTGGACGCCATGGCCGACCGCCTCCCCGACCCGGCGGCGGCCGACGGGGCCCCGCTCACCGAAGGCGGCCTCGACCGGCTGACCGAGCGCGAGCTCGAAGTCCTCCGCAAGGTCGCCCGCGGCCTGTCCAACGCGGAGATCGCCGACGAGCTGGTGCTCTCGGAGGCGACCGTGAAGACCCACGTCGGGCGCATCCTCAACAAGCTCGAGCTGCGCGACCGGGTCCAGGCCGTGGTCCTGGCCTACGACGTCGGCCTGGTGGTACGCCGCACGTAGTACGCTGAACGTACTACCGCGGAGGAGTCACCCATGCCGAACGACGCCCAGATCCTGGTGCTCTACGCCCTCACCGACGGGCCTCGGCACGGCTACGCCATCAACACCGCGATCGACGAGCTCACCGGCGAACGCCTCGGCCCCGGCAGCCTCTACGGCGCGCTCGCCCGCCTGGAGGCGAAAGGCCTGGTCGAGGCCCTCGACGGCGAAGGCCGTCAGCGTCCGGTGCGGATCACCGAGCAGGGCCGCGCCGTCCTGGAACGCGAGCTCCGCGCCATGGCCCGGGTGGCCGACGCGGGCCTGCGCCGCCTCGGCGTCCGGCCGGCATGACCTGGCTGGTCCGCCTCTACCCCCGTGCCTTCCGGGAGCGCTGGGGCGCCGACCTCGCCGAGGAGATCCGGGCGCAGCCTCGGTCGTGGCCGAACGTGCTCGTGAACGCGGTGGGCATGTGGCTGCACCCGGCCGCGTGGCCGGCACGCTCCGCGGCCCAGCGCCGAGCCCGGGTCGCCGCGATGGCCGTCATGGTGACGGGCATCGGCTGGTTCGTGGCGCACCTGGCCGTCGAAGACACCCTGCCCGGCGTGCTCGACGGCTGCGCGGTCGCGGTGGTGGCCGGCCTGCTGCTCGTCGCCCCCCGACCGGCTCTGGCCGCGGGCCGGCGGCTCGCGCTCCGCCTCGTGGCACCGGCCGCGGTGTGTATCGCAGTCGTCGCCGTGGTCCACGGCACGGACGGCTCCTTCGCCCCACCGCTCCGGCTCGCCCTGCTCTGGAGCTGGTGGGGATCGTGGGCCCTGGCGGTGATCCAGGCGGGCCGGACGGTGGCCGAACTCCGCGTGACACCGAACCCGCGCGCGTTCCGCCTCGGCATCCGGCTGCTCGCCGCGTCGGCCGCCACCATCGGCGCGGCACAGCTGGCCGCCGCCGCAACGGGCCCGGCCCCGGCGACGGCCTGCTTCGGGCTGTGTCTCCTTGCCGCGCCGGTGTTCCTACGCCCGCCGGATCCGGCGCTTTGAAAGGCCGGCCGCACCGACATCGCGGGGGCCGACGCCCGCCGGGATCGGCCGGCGTATCCGCTCGACCTGAGCGCCGCCGGTCTACGGAGCCGGGCTCGTCCGGCCCCAGGGGGCCAGACCGGCTTGGCAGGCGACGATCACCAGCTGCACCCGGTCCCGCGCGGCCAGCTTGAGCAGCAGGTGGCCGACGTGGGTCTTCGCGGTCCCGGCCGTGATGTGCAGGCGCTGCCCGATCTCCGCGTTCGTCAGCCCTTCGGCGACCAGCACGAGCACCTCGCGTTCGCGGGCGGTGATCGCGGCCGGCAGCACCCCGGCCGGGGGCTGCGGTGCCGCGGAGCGGGTGACGAACTCGGCGATCAGGCGGCGCGTCACCCCCGGCGCGAGCAACGCGTCGCCGGCCGCGACCGTGCGGATCGCGGTCAGCAGGTCCGCCGACGGGGTGTCCTTGAGCAGGAACCCCGCCGCGCCGGCGCGCAACGCCGCGAACACGTACTCGTCGAGGTCGAACGTCGTGAGCACCAGGACCCGGCTGTCCGGCATCGTGGCGGTGATCCGCCGGGTCGCCTCGATGCCGTCCATGACCGGCATGCGGACGTCCATCACGACGACGTCCGGCCGTGACCTCGACGCCAGCAAAACCGCCTCGGCGCCGGTGGCCGCCTCACCGACCACGTCGAGGTCCCCGGCCGAGCTCACGATCTCGCGGAATCCGGCGCGCACGAGCACCTGGTCGTCGGCGATGAGCACCCGGGTCATCGGCCGTCCCGGTCCGGCAGGCGCGCGGTGACTTCGAACCCGCCGCCCGGCGCCGGCCCCGCCGCGAACTCGCCGCCGCACAGCAGGACCCGCTCCCGCATGCCGACCAGCCCGTGGCCGCCGGACCGGGGCGAGCCGCCGCGGCCGTGGTCGGTGATCACCAGGACCACCGCGTCCTCCTCGTACGCGACCGCCAGCCGGCAGCCGGCGGTACCGGCGTGCTTGACGACGTTGGTCAGCGCCTCCTGCACGATCCGGTAAGCGGACAGGTCGACCCCCGCCGGCAGCGCCCGTGGCGTGCCGCGCACCACGACGTCCACCTCGACCCCGGCCGCCGCGGTGCGGGTGACGAGGCCGGCCAGCCCCGCCAGCCCGGGCACCGGGGCGAGGGCGCCGTCGTCTTCGCGGAGGACACCCAGCATCCGGCGCAGCTCGGTCAGGGCCGCCCGGCCGGTCGTCTCGATCACGCCGAGCGCGGCGCCGGCCACCGCGGGCTTTTGGTCCAGCACGAGGCGGCCCATGTCCGCCTGGATCGTGATCACGCTCATGCTGTGCGCCACGACATCGTGCAGCTCCCGCGCGATCTGCAGCCGTTCGTCGGTCACGGCGAGGCGCACCCGGCTGTCGAGGTCGCGGACGCGCTGCACGCGCAGCGCTTCGGCATACGCGCGGCGCTGCGCGACCAGGATCCCGATCGTCGCACCCAGGACCACCACCGCGCCGGGCAGCAGCACCGTCACCGCCGGCCAGGCCCACTGTCCACTCCGGACACTCGTGGCCGCGGCGACCAGGACCGCGACAGCGCCGAGCCCGGCACCGGCGGCGCGCCGGGATGCCTGCACCACCAAGGAATACGCGACCGCGGCCATCGGCACGGACGCCAGCGGGACCACCGGCACGACCGAGGTCGCCAGGGACAGCCCGAACGCCGGCACCGCCACCGCGAACGCCGACCGCGGCCACCGGCGGCGCAGCGCGAGCGGCACGGCCAGGACCGCCGCGCCGAGCAACCCCGCCATGGCACGCCACCGCACCTCCGGTGGGCCGTCCCCGTGGCCGGTCAGCAACGGGGCAGCCCACACGGCCGCGACGACGAACGCGGCGGCGCAGTCAAGGGCGATCCAGTGCCCCGGCCGCCACCGCGCGAACAGCGGCGCGCGCACCTCGGTGGTCATCGCCCGACCGTAGCCAGGCCGCGGGTCCCGCACATCGGTCAACCGGCCTATGCCGCCAGGCATACCCCGCGCCGCCCACGCCCCGGCGGCGATGACCGCACCGCCCCCCGCCGGGCACGGTGAACCGGCAGCGCGACCCAGGAGGACCCGATGATCGAAGCCGACCGGCTGACCAAGACCTACGGCAGGCGCACGGCCGTGGACGACCTGACCTTCCGCGTCCACCCCGGCCGGGTGACCGGATTCCTCGGCCCCAACGGCGCCGGCAAGTCGACCACCATCCGGCTGGTCCTCGGCCTGGACCGCCCCACCGGCGGCCGCGTCCTGGTCGGCGGCCGGCCGTACCGGGCGCTCGAGCGGCCACTGCGGCAGGTCGGTGCCCTGCTCGACGCGACCGCCGTGCACGGTGGCCGCCGCGCCCGCGACCACCTCCGGTGGCTGGCCCGGACCAACGGCATCCCGGACGGCCGGGTCACCGAGGTCCTGGCGGCCACCGGCCTCGCCGACGTCGCCCACCACCGCGTCGGCGGTTTCTCCCTCGGCATGAAGCAGCGGCTCGGCATCGCCGCGGCGCTGCTCGGCGACCCCGGGATCCTGGTCTTCGACGAACCCGTCAACGGGCTCGATCCCGACGGCGTGCGCTGGATCCGCGACCTGCTCCGGTCGATGGCCGGCGAAGGCCGCACCGTCCTGATCTCCAGCCACCTGATCAGCGAACTGCAGCTGACCGCCGACCACGTCCTGATCCTCGGCCGCGGACGGCTGCTGGCGGACTCGTCCATGGCCGACCTGACCCGCTTCGACGGCGGCGACGTCCTGGTCCGCACGGCCGACGCCACGCCGCTCCCGTCGTTGCTCACCGCGCGCGGTGCCACCGTCACCGCCGAACCGGGCCACGGCCTCGCCGTCACCGGGCTCGCCCCGGGCGACATCGCCGCGATCGCCGCCGCACACGGCATCCCGCTCCTCGAACTGACCCCGCGGGCGCCCTCGCTCGAGGACGTCTTCCGGAAGATCACCGACCCCGAACGGCAGTACCGCACCCTGCCCCACCGAGAGGACGCCCGATGAGCTCGATCCTGCCCGGCCGTGGCCTCCTGGCCGCCGAGTGGACGAAACTCCGCTCGCTGCGTTCGACGCCGCTGATCCTGGCCGTCGCGGCCGTCGCCACGCTCTCCCTCGCCGTGTTCCAGGCACGCTCCGCCGTTCGCGGCTGGGACAGCTGGGGGCCCCGGGCGCGCGCGGAGTTCGATCCGGTGTTCGGCACCTTCACCGGGTTCCAGCTGGCCCAGTTCGCCTTCGGGCTGCTCGGTGTCCTCGCCGTCACCACCGAGTACGGCACGGGCACGATCCGCGCCACCTTCGCCGCCACTCCCCGGCGCGGCCGGGTCGTCGCGGCCAAGCTGCTCGTCGTCGGCGGGATCGCCCTCGCCGCCGGTGAACTGCTCGCGTTCCTCACCTTCTTCACCGGCCAGGCGGCCCTCGCCGGCAAGCACCTCGACGTCGGCCTCGGCGACCCGAACGTCCTGCGCGCGGTGCTGGGCCAAGGGTTCTACGTCGGTGTCGTCGCCCTGCTCGGGGCCGCGATCGGCCTGATCGTCCGCCACACGGCCGGCGCGACCGCGCTCACCGCCGGGCTGCTGTTCCTCACCGTCATGGTCCTCAAGGGCATCTCCGATTCCGCCGCCCTCATCCGCTGGGCACCCGGCGTCGCGGCGGAAGGTCTCACGTGGACCACGTTCCACGATCCCGAATGGCCGTCGGCCGGGTTCGCGGCGCTGGTCTGCCTGACCTACCTCGCCGTCACGACGACCGCGGCAGCCTGGTGCGTGCGCCGCCGCGACGTCTGACCGCCGGCCCGCTCGCCCGGGCGGTCGCCGCCGAGCCGGCGTAGTCCAGCAGCGACATCCCGACGGCGACAGCGACCATGGTCAGCACCCCGCGCGGCCAGAAGATGTGACTGTCCAGAAAGGACACGCTCGCGACCAGGAGGCACACCGCGCCGGGCAGCGCGCGCCAGCCCGCTCGCGCGATGGCCGCGAGCACGATCAGCGCGGAGGCGGCGAGGAAGCACCCGGCGCCGATGTGGCCGAGCAGGTCGCCGACCTCGAAGAGGGAGCCGACGACCGGGGTGACGCCGTGCTGGACGTCGGTCACGGTGCCGGCGGCGATCCCGGCGACCGCGTCGAGCCCGCCGTAGAACGCCGCGAAACCGAAGGCCGCCACCCGGCCCGGCCACCGCAGCCACGGCGAGGCCGGTGCCAGCAGCAGCCACTGCGCCACGGCCGGCAACGGGAACACCGGCAGCAGAACGATGTGCAGCACGGCCCACCGCTGCGCCGTGGCCGCGTCCAGCACGCCCGGGTGAGCGGCCCCGAACCCGGCCAGCAGCAGCCCTGGCACCGCGAACAGCGCGGCGCGAAACCCTCGTGAACCCGGCACCGGCCGAGCGTAGCGACGCTCCGGCCGGGCCGGTGCTTAACAATCGCTTACGGCACCGAAGCCCGTTCACGCCCGGTGCGGAAGAACCGGACCACCGCGGCCACGCTCCCGAGTTCGGCCAGCGTCCGGGCCGCGCCGAACGGGGCGTTCCAGAACTCGCCCTCGCGGCGTTCGAACGGGCCGACGTAGGCGTACGGACCGGCCTGGAACCCATCGCCCGGCGAGACGCCGTAGTTCACCTCATCGAGCGAAATCGCGACGTCGAAGTGTTCCGGCCACAGGATCGGCTCGGTTCCGGGCGCGAATTCACGCAGGGCGCGGTCCCCGTCGGCGAACGCGGTCAGCACCGTCTCGACCGCACCGGCGTCGAGGGCGATCACCTCGTCGGTGCGCACGCCCGGGCCGCCCCCGTAGACCCCGGCCGGCTCCCCCGCCTCGAGACCGGCGGACCTGGCCACCTCGTCGTAGGACCGGCCGTTCAGCGCGAAGCGGCCGGCCGCCGTGAGGAGTCCGTCACCTCCGACGCGCAGGTCCGGTCCCGCGGCCGTGGCGAATCCGCCGTCCACGACGCGCAGGTCGATCCGGCCGGTGGCGCGGTGCTGCGGCCCGGCGAGCAGCAGCTCGGCCACGCCGTGCAGGGATCGCCGGGTGGTCGCCGGCTCGGTTCCGGTCATCTTCCGCTCCTCGTGTAACGCCGGGCCCCTTCCGAGGCACTGAGTCTGCCGTCACCGCAGTGTCCGCGAAACCAGGAGGCGTTACATGGCCGAGAACGGCTGGCACCGCATCGATCCGGCGGACGTGCCCGACGACGGCCGGGTCCGCAGCGTCACCGTCGGCGGGCACACCGTCGCGCTCTCGCGGTGCGGCGCCCGGCTCGGCGCGCTGGAGAACCGCTGTCCGCACCAGGGCGGGCCGCTCGGCGAGGGCTCGATCGAGAAGGGGCTGCTGCGCTGCCCGTGGCACGGTTACGACTACGACCCCCTCTCCGGGCGGCCGCCGGAAGGCTTTTCCGACGGGGTCGCGACCTACCCGGTCGAACAGCGCGACGACGGTGTGTACGTGCGGGTTCCGGCGCCCGCGCCGCCCGCGCGGACGGTGGCCGACGTCCTGGTCGAGACGCTCGTCGCGTGGGGCGTCCGGCACGTGTTCGGCATGGTCGGGCACTCCAACCTCGGGTTCGCCGAGGCCTTGCGCCGGGCCGAGGACCGCGGCGACCTGACCTACATCGGGATCCGGCACGAAGGCGCCGCGGCGTTCGCCGCAAGCGCCTACGGCAAGCTCACCGGCCGCCCGGCAGCCTGTTTCGCGATCGCGGGCCCCGGCTCGACGAACCTGCTCACCGGGCTCTACGACGCGAAGCTGGACGGTGCCCCGGTGCTCGCGATCTCCGGGCAGGTCCCGTCGAAGGTGCTGGGCCGGGGCGCGTTCCAGGACGTGGATCTGTCCGCCGTGTTCCGCGACGTCGCCGTCTCCACCACGACCGTCCACAGCGGCAGCGACCACGCGGAACTGGCCGCGCTGGCGGTCAAGCACGCGACCGACCGCCGCGGCGTCGCGCACCTCGTGCTGCCGGACGAGGTCCAGGTCCAGCCGAGCGACGCGCCCGCGGCCACCCCGGACGGCCGGGCCGCCGATCGCCGGACGCTGCCCGGGCAGAGCGCCGTCGAAGCCGCCGCGGCGCTGGTCCGCGACGCCCGGCGGCCGGTGCTGATCGCCGGGCACGGCGCCCGCGGCGCCGAAGCGGAGGTCCGGCGTCTGGCCGAGACGCTCGACGCCCCGGTGCTCACCACGTTCAAGGCGAAAGGCCTGGTCCCCGACACGCACCCGCTCGGCGCGGGTGTCCTCGGCCGCAGCGGCACCCCGGTGGCGAGCTGGCTGATGAACGAGGCCGACCTGCTGGTCGTCGTCGGGGCGTCGTTCTCGAACCACACCGGGATCGCGGCGTACAAGCCGATCCTCCAGATCGACGATGACCCGGGCGCGATCGGCCGGTTCGCCGCGGTGACGACGTCGCTGCTGGGCGACGCCGGGCTCACCCTCACCGCCCTCACGGGCGCGCTCGGCGAGCCGAAGGCCGAGGACCAGCGACCCGACGTCGCCGCCCGCTGGGCGATCTGGCGCGCGGAGAAGGCCCGCCGGGCGCGGGACGACCGCGGCCGCGGGGTGGCCGCGGCGGCGGTGTTCGACGCCCTCTCGCGTCACCTGCCCGCCGACGCCGTGGTCACCGTCGACGTCGGCAACCACGCCTACTCGCTCGGCCGCTACCTGGAGTCGCAGGGCCAGCCGGTGCTGATGTCGGGCTACCTCGGCTCGATCGGGTTCGGCTACCCGGCCGCGCTCGGCGCGTGGGCGGCCGCGCCGGACCGCCCGATCGTCGCCGTCACCGGTGACGGCGGTTTCGGCCAGTACGCGGCCGAGCTGACCACCGCCGTCAAGTACGGCATCCCGGTCAAGCACGTGCTGCTGAACAACAACGCGCTCGGGAAGATCAGCAAGGAACAGCTGGCCGGCGACTACCCGGTCTGGCAGACGTCCCTGGTCAACCCCGGCTGGGCGGCCTACGCCGAGCTGTGCGGCGCGAAGGGCATCAGCGTCACCGCGCGCGACCAGCTGGACGAAGCCATGGCGGCCCTCTTCGCCGCCGAAGGTCCCACCCTCCTCTGCGTCGAACAGGACGCGGAACTCCTCTGAAAGGCAACCGATGCCGAGCTACGACGACCTGCGTGCCCTGTTCATCAACGGCACCCTCAAGCGCTCGCCCGAGCCCAGCAACACCGACGGCCTGATCGACGTCAGCCGCGGGATCATGGAGAAGAACGGCGTCCGCGTCGAGGTGCTGCGGGCCATCGACCACGACATCGCCACCGGTGTCTGGCCGGACATGACCGAGCACGGCTGGGCCACCGACGCCTGGCCGGGCATCTACGAAAAGGTGATGGCGGCCGACATCCTCGTGCTCGCCGGGCCGATCTGGCTGGGCGACAACAGTTCCGTCACGAAACAGGTCGTCGAACGGCTCTACGCCTGCTCGCACCTGCTCAACGACGCCGGCCAGTACGCCTACTACGGCCGCGTCGGCGGCTGCCTGATCACCGGCAACGAAGACGGCGTCAAGCACTGCGCGATGAACGTCCTCTACAGCCTCCAGCACCTCGGCTACACCATCCCGCCCCAGGCGGACGCGGGCTGGATCGGCGAGGCCGGACCCGGACCGTCCTACCTGGACCCCGGCTCCGGCGGCCCGGAGAACGACTTCACCAACCGCAACACCACGTTCATGACGTGGAACCTGCTGCACCTCGCGCGCCTGCTCAAGGACGCCGGCGGCATCCCCGCGCACGGCAACCAGCGCAGCGAATGGGACGCCGGCTGCCGGTTCGACTTCACCAACCCCGAATACCGCTGAGCCGTGCCCGCCGTCGAGTTCGTCAACCTCTTCGCCGTGGCCGCGATCGCCCTCGCCGCACCACTGCTGCCGGCTCTGGTCCCGAAACTGCGCGTGCCGGCGGTCATCCTGGAGATCGGGCTCGGGATCGTCGCCGGGCCGTCCGTGCTGGGCTGGGTCGACGCCGACGTGCCGGTGCAGATCGCCGCGCTGCTCGGCCTGGCGTTCCTGCTGTTCCTGGCCGGGCTGGAGGTCGACGTGCACCGGCTGCGCGGGCGGGCGCTGCGGCAGGCCGTGCTCGGCTACGCCGTCACGCTGGCTCTCGGCCTGGCCACCGGGGCCGGGTTCGGCGCCGCGGGCTGGGTGCTGAGCCCGCTGCTGATCGCGGTGGCGTTGTCGGCGACGTCGCTCGGCCTCGTCGTGCCGGTGCTCAAGGACGCCGGACAGGCCGGGAGCACGCTCGGGCAGGCGGTGATCGCCGCCTGCTCGGTCGCCGACTTCGCCGCCGTGGTGCTGCTTTCGCTGCTGTTCTCGGCCTCCGGAGGCAGCACCGGCGGGCGGGCGGTGCTGCTGGTGGCGTTCGCGCTGCTGGTCGCGGTGACGGCGGTCGTGGTTTCCCTGGCCGGGAAGTCGCGGCGGCTGGGCGAGACGCTGACCCGGCTGCAGGACACCACGGCCGAGATCCGGGTCCGGGCGGCGGTGGTGCTCCTGGTCGCGTTCGTCGCGCTCGCGGAGGCGTTCGGGCTGGAGAGCATCCTCGGCGCGTTCCTCGCGGGCGCGGTGGTGGGGCTGCTCGACCGGGACACCGCGGCCCACCCGAGGTTCCGGGTCAAGCTCGACGCCATCGGCTACGGCTTCCTCATCCCGGTCTTCTTCGTCACCAGCGGCCTGCGGCTGGACCTCGGTGGGTTGGTGGCCAACCCCGCGGCGCTGGCGCGAGTTCCTCTTTTCCTGGCCGCCTTGCTGGCCGTCCGCGGGATCCCGGCGCTGCTGTACGCGCGGGAGTTCGGCCGGCGCCCGGCGCTGGCGGCGGCGTTGCTGCAGGCGACGTCGTTGCCGTTCCTGGTCACCGCTTCCCAGATCGGCGTGCTGACCGGGGCGATGTCGCCCGTGACCGCCGCCGCGCTCGTGTGCGCCGGCCTGTTGTCGGTGCTGGTTTTCCCGGCGGGCGCGCTGGCATTGCTGCGGAGCCGGGAGGAGGCGGCCGTAAGATGACGGTCATCCTTCCGCCCGCCTGCCGCGGTTATATTCGCCTGGTGACGAAGCTGCCGCCGGACGACGAGCTGGTCGCCGCGCTCGGCCGCGGCGACGACGCGGCGTTCGCGGCGGTCCTCGACGCGTGGTCGGCGTCGATGCTCCGGCTGGCCCGCTCCTTCGTGTCCACCCACGCCTCCGCCGAGGAGGTCGTCCAGGAGACGTGGCTCGCCGTGCTCAACGGCCTCCGCGCCTTCGAGGGCCGGTCGGCGTTCAAGACGTGGGTCTACCGGATCCTCGTCAACACCGCCAAGAAACGCGGCCTGGCCGAACGCCGGAGCGTGCCCTGGGCCAGCCTCCTGCCGCCGGACGAGGACCACGGCCCCACCGTCGACCCCGCGCGTTTCCAGGGTGCCGAAGGCGCCTACCCCGGCCATTGGCGGGCGGCCCCGGCCCCCTGGACGTCCCCCGAGGACACCGCGCTGAACCTCGAGATCCGCCGGGTGATCACCACCGTCCTCGACGAACTCCCGGCGCGCCAGCGCGCGGTGCTGAGCCTGCGCGACGTCGGCGACCACACCGCCGAAGAGGTGTGTGCCCTGCTGCGGATCTCCGCGGCCAACCAACGCGTGCTGCTGCACCGGGCTCGCGCGGCCGTGCGGGAACGGCTGGCCGAGTACCTCGGGACGGGGGCGAAGACGTGAACTGCGACGAATTCGTCGAGCTCGTCACCGCGTTCCTCGACGACGCCCTCGATCCCCGGACCGAAGCACGTTTCGTCGAGCACCTCGCGCTCTGCGAAGGCTGCGAACGCTACCTCGACCAGTTCCGCACCACCATCGACCAGCTCGGCCGCCTCCCCCCGGAAACGCTCTCCGCCGAAACCCGCACCGCCGTCCTCGACGCCTTCCGCGACTGGCACAGCGCATGATCACCGGCGGGCCGGCGCGACCGGGCTACGACGGAGCCGTCGGCCTCCGGGACAACTCCATGGCCTGGTCCCGGCGCGGGAGCGGGCGCAGCCGGTAGGTGCAGCGGTGGTCCCGGTCGGCGAACAGCTTGTACTCGTCGTGCGTCTGCGCGCCCCAGCTGTCGTCGCCGCCCACCCCCATCTGGCGGTGGTTCAGCCGGAGCACGACTTCGCGGCGTGGCGTGAGCTGGTAGTCGTGGCGTGCTCCGCTCGACAGGTCCTCCGGCGTGAAGTGCGACGCGTTGAACTCCAGCAACGGTGCCCCGCTGGCGAGGAGACCGGCACCCCGCCGGTTCGTCAG
The DNA here is from genome assembly GCF_040609695.1 of Amycolatopsis sp. NPDC004625. Lineage (NCBI taxonomy): Bacteria > Bacillati > Actinomycetota > Actinomycetes > Pseudonocardiales > Pseudonocardiaceae > Amycolatopsis > Amycolatopsis sp. NPDC004625. The sequence continues at coordinate 20,149 of NZ_JBEXKX010000019.1, read as the reverse complement.
CGCGACCCAGCGCACGTCCGTCTTGTTGCCGTTCTCCTGGGGCCGGATGTAGCCGGTCCACTGCCGGGCCACGGTCGAGGTGTACACGCCCACGTCCGAGCCGGTGTTGCGGTCCCAGTGGTTTTCCTCGGGCCCGCGGCCGTAGTAGTCCAGCGTGTCGAGTTCGCCGGGCAGGAAGAGGATGGTCCCGACTTCGGGCAGGTACGGCAGATCGGGTGCGCCGGGGTGCACCGTCTGGTCCACTTCGAGCTCGCCGTTGCCGAACACCGTGTACGTCGTGGTGTAGGTGGAGGTGACCGCCGTCGGCAGGGTTCCGCGGACCGTGACGACCACCGCCCGGCCGGCCGTCACCGTGACGTCCGTGACGTGCCGGTCGGCGCCCGCGTACCGCCAGGTGGCGTTGCGGCCCGGCTGGCCGTTGCCGATGTCGTTGTCGGTGGGCGCGCGCCAGAAGTTCGGCACCGGCCCGGAGGTGACGAGCCGGACGCCGCCGGCTTCGTAGGACGTGATCAGCCCGGTGTCCTTGGCGATCGACACCGTGAACCCCGCGCCCGCGATCTCGACGCTCCGGCCGGTGTCGTGCGCGGTGGCCGCCGGTACCCGGGCGAGCGGCACCGGCACGACGGCGGGGCTGCCGAAGTCCACCGGCAGCTGCTGCTTGGCCACCTCGAACCCGCGTTCGGCCCAGATCGTGGGTGTCCTGGTGGTGAAGGAGAACCGGAGGAAGTACTCCCCCGCCGGGCGAGGGGGCCGGCGCACCGGCACCGTGATCGTCCGGCTCGATCGCGGCGGGACGTCGAGCTGGGCGGGGGTGAGCCGGCCGCGCTGCACGACCTTGCCGTCGTTCACCAGCTCCCAGGCACCGTCGTGGGCATCGACGTTGGTGAACAGGTTTTCGTTGGTGATCGTGACCTGCCCGGCGGCCGGACCGGCGCCGGCGGAGACGGTGATCGCCTGGTAGACGTGCTTGACCTCGATGGCCTTCCCGCTGATCCGGCGGTCGGCGGTGACGATGCCGTTGGCGCAGAAGTTGCCGTCGTTGGGGTTGTCGCCCCAGTCACCGCCGTAGGACAGGTACGTCCGCTCGGCCGGCTGCTCTTCGGCGTAGCCGGCCGTGGCGGCGTCGAACCAGAACCGGACGGCCGGGTCCTGCGGGGTCCGGTCGGCGGCGAGTTCGGCCGCGGTGAGGGCCCGCGCGTAGCCGCGGGCGACCCGGATCCGGCCGCTGAAGACCCGTTCGGGGTGCTCGTGGTCGGTGCCGAGCGCGAGCCGGGCGGCGGTGCTGTCCGGGACGCGGTCGGTGTCCGTGCGGGCCACGGCATTTCCGTCGATGTACAGCGTCACCGTCTTCGCGTCGTGGTCGAGAACGCCGGCGACGTGGTGCTCGCGCCCCACCCAGTCCGCCGGCAGCGGTGCGGTGGCCGAAATCCAGGAACCGGCGTACACGAAGAATTCGAGGTTGTTCTCGCTCTGCTTGAGCGAGTACTGGTGGTCGCCCTTGGCGATGATCGGCTGGTGGCCGCCGACGGACCCGGCGGTGATCCGGGCTTCGAGCGTCAACGACCCGGTCAGGTCGAGGCTGCGCGCGGGCGCGAAGACCGCGGCGCCGGCCAGCCCCTGCCCGGCGGTGAAGGTCGCGCCCGGCGCCAGTTCCGCGGTGAGGGCGGCGGGGCCGGTCTCGGTGAGCAGCTTGCGCTCCGGCGTCGGCCAGTACAGGCCCTGGTCGACGAAGTCCCAGACGAACCCGCCCTGCAGCACCGGGTGCGCGCGGATGACGTCCCAGAACTCCTTGAAGTTCCCGGTGGAGTTCCCCATCGAGTGCGCGTACTCGATCATCACGTAGGGCCGGGTGTCCGCGGTGTCGAGAGCCCGCTTCTCGAGCGCGGCCGGGGTCGGGTACATCTGCGACCGGATGTCGCTGACCCCCGGCCGGTCGTCGCCCTCGTACTGGATCACGCGGGTCGTGTCGTACGACCGGATCCAGTCGTACATCGCCGAAAAGTTGCTGCCCGAGCCCGCTTCGTTGCCGAGCGACCAGATCACGACGCTCGGGTGGTTCTTGTCGCGGTGCACCATCGCCTTCGCGCGGGCGAGCACCGCGTCCGTCCACTCCGGATTCGAGCCCGGGAAGCGGTCCCGGACGCCGTGCGTCTCCAGGTTCGCCTCGTCGACGAGGTAGAGCCCGTACTCGTCGGCCAGCTCGTACCAGGCGGGATCGTTGGGGTAGTGGGACGTGCGGACGGCGTTGATGTTGAGCCGCTTGATCAGCCGGATGTCCTCGACGAGGTCGGCGCGGGTGAGCGCGCCGCCGCGGACCGGGTGCTCTTCGTGCCGGTTGGTGCCGCGCAGGCTGACCGGCTGCCCGTTGATCCGCATCAGCCCGCCGGTGAGCGCGAACTCCCGGAACCCGACGCGCGCGGACAGCGTCTCGAGGGGGTTCCCGGCGGGATCGCGCAGCACGAGCACCGCGGTGTAGAGGTTCGGCTGTTCCGCCGACCAGAGCTTCGGCGCGCGAACACCCTGGGCCCCGTGGACGGTGACGTCCTGCCCGGCCGGTGCCGAGCCGAGACCGGCCTGCTGCCGCAGCGGTTGCGGCCACACGGGCCGCCGGTCGGCGTCGTACAGCTGGGTTTCGACGGTGTAGGTGCGGTTGTCCGCGACGCCGTAGTTGCGGACGCTCGCGGTGACGGCGAGGTCGGCGTTCGCGTAGCCGTCGCGCAGTTTCGGGTCGAGCCGGAAGTCGCGCAGGTGCACGACCGGGGTGGAGAACAGGTGGACGGACCGGAAGATGCCGGCCAGCCGGATCATGTCCTGGTCTTCCAGCCAGTCGCCGTCCGGGAAGCGGTGGACCTCGACGGCGACCTGGTTGGTTCCCGGCCGGAGGTGGTCGGTGACGTCGAACTCCGCGGGCGTGCGCGAGTCCTCGCGGTAGCCCAGCAGGGTGCCGTTGACCCACACGTAGAACGCCGACTTGACGCCGGCGAAGTGCAGGAACGTCCGCCGGCCGGACCACGCGGCCGGCACCTGGAAGGTCCGGCGGTACTGGCCGACGGGGTTGAACTTCGTCGGCGCGAACGGCGGCTGCGCGTTCTCGTTCTGCCCGTTCGCGCCCCACCAGGGGTAGGTGATGTTGACGTAGATCGGGAAGTCGTAGCCGTGCAGCTGCCAGTTCGACGGGACCGGGATGGTGGCCCAGGAGCTGTCGTCGACGTCTTCGCGGTGGAAATCGGGATCCCGCGCGTCGGGCCGGTCGGCGTGGCGGAACTTCCAGTCGCCGTCGAGGCTCTGCCGGAACGGCGAGCGGGTGCGGTCACCGGCGAGCGCCTGCCCCAGGTCGGCGTAGGGCATGAGGGTGGCGTGCGGCGGTTCGCTGCCGACGTCGAAGATCCCGATGTTGCCGTTCCACTCGGGAAGCCCGTTGGGCGGCGCGGACCGGTCCCGCGTGGCGGCCGCCGCCGGGCAGGCCAGCGATGAGAGTGTCGCCGGCAAGGCCAGTGTGCTGAGCAAGGCGGCGCCGCCGCCCAAGAAGGTGCGACGGCTGAGCGCGCGACGGTGCTCGGACGGTTGCTGCGGCATCGTGAACCACCCCGTTCTTCGACGCGCAGAACGTTACCTACCCACCACCCGAAGTCAACAGTCTTTCGCATAGTCAAACGGATGATCTGTTGGTTTCTGTGGGTCTGTGAGCGATCACCGGAATGGCGGAGTGACGACCGGGCCGTCCTCGGCGGTCACGCGGCCGGGCGGGTCAGTTCCGCCGCGCCGAACGACACGTCGAAGCGGTCGCACCACAGGCTCACGCTCGGGTAGCCGGCCAGGTCGGTGCCCGCGGGGAGCTCGTAGTTCTGGTTGCCCCGGTTGCCCTTGAGCTTGCCCGCGTCGAGGTGCTTGCCGTCGTCGAAGACGCCCCAGCCGTCCTTGCCCGGTTTCACCGGCGCGTCGGTGAGCCAGACGTGCACGTCGGGGCCGCTGCTGGTGGCCAGGTTCTCCAGGCGCAGCACCAGCGATCCGCCGGGGCCGCGCAGGACCCGGACCGTGCCGGTGGTGCGGTGCTCGTGGCTGATCAGGGTGCCGGTCGCCACCTCGGCGGGCAGCGTCGGCGTCGGCGTCGGCGTCGGAACCGGAGCCGCCGACACCGGCTGCGCGGTCGAAGCCGCCGGGGCAGCAGCAGCCGGGAGGCTTTCGTTCACCGTCTCGTCCACCCACAGCTGCCACGGCTGGAACCAGTACAGGCCCGCGGCGACCGCGGTCAGGCTCGCCACCAGCACGCCGGCGAACCAGGGCCGGGTGCGCAGACGTCGCGCGCGGTTCATGTCGTTCTCCTTCGTCGTCCACCGTCGCCGTAGTCAACCGGACAAACCACCCAGTCGAGCCCCCGCCGCCGGTTACCGATCTCTTACCGGCTGCCCGGCGGTCCGGGGCCGCCGAACCGGCGCGCAGGCTTGCGTTCGCGCCGGGCTCCCGCGGCCGGTAGCGTGCCGGGCATTCCCCCGGCCGGAGGCGGGCATGGTTGTCGACGTGCAGACCGAAACGGTGATCGGCCTTCCCCGCGACCTGGTGGCCGGGTACACGATCGATCCCTCCCACGCGCCCGAGTGGTACGCCAACATCGAGTCGGTGGAGTGGGAGACTCCCGCGCCGCTGAGCGTGGGCTCCCGGCTGGCGTTCGTCGCGCGGTTCCTGGGGCGCCGGCTCGCCTACACCTACGAGATCGTCGCCCTCGTCCCCGGCGAACGCCTGACCATGCGCACCGCCCAAGGCCCGTTTCCGATGGAGACGACCTACACCTTCGCCGACCACGGGACCGCCGCCACCCGCGTGACGTTGCGCAACCGCGGCGAGCCGAAGGGCTTTTCCGCGATCAGCGCGCCGCTGATCGCCAGGGCGATGCGGCGGGCCAACACCAAGGACCTCGCCGCCCTCAAGGCCCTCCTCGAACAACCCCACCGGGCGTGATCACCCGGCCGGCCGAGGAATGCCTCGGTCTCGGCCGGGCTGGCAACAAGCGCTTCGACCAGGTTCGAAAGACCCTTCCGGCGGGTGGTGGCCTCGGCATACTCCACGTCCCACACGTCGACCCCAAAGGGGGAAAGATGAGAAACGCACAACGGACGATCGCCACGCTGGTGGTGGTTTTCGGAGCCCTGATCGGCCTGGTCACCACCGCCACCGCGGGCACCGCCGCCGTCGACACGGCCGCGGCCCGGCCCGCCGCGACGAGCTCGGCGCAGACGCCCGGCCGCGGCTTCGCGCTGCTGGCGCTGGACTGCCCGTCGGGCGACCTCTGCGTCTGGCCGGTCACCGACGGCAGCCGCAACCGCTGCAGCTGGGTGAACAGCGACAACGACTGGTGGAACTCGCCGGTCGTGTGCAGCTGGTCGTCCAGCCAGACGGTGAAAGCCATCAACAACCGGGGCACCAGCTCGAGCTTCAGCGGCGTCTGCCTGTACGCCAACGCGAACTACACGCACTGGCTGTACTACGTACCGCAGGGCCAGTCGTACGTGCCCGGCCCCCAGTACATCGTCCGGTCCCACCGCTGGGTGAGTTCCGGCAACCAGTGCTTCAACTCCTAGTCCGCAGTTCCCGCACCGAGCGGTCGACCGCGGCGGGCGAAAAGCCCGCCGCGGCGAAACGCTCGTCAGGCGCGCGCCCGCACCGCGGCCTCGACCAGGTTGGCCAGCGTCGCCCGGACCTCCGGGTAGCCGCGGGTCTTCAGGCCGCAGTCCGGGTTGACCCACAGCCGATCCGCCGGGAACGCCTCGACGGCGGTGCGCAGGTGCGCGGCGATCTCCTCGACCGGCGGCACGCGCGGCGAGTGGATGTCCCAGACACCCGGCCCGACCTCGTTCGGGTACCCGGCCCGCGCCAGGTCGGCGACGATCACCATGGTCGACCGGGCCGCCTCCAGGCTGATCACGTCGGCGTCCATGTCGACGATCGCCTGCAGGACGTCCCCGAATTCGGCGTAGCACATGTGCGTGTGGACCTGGGTGTCGTCGCGCACCCCCGCCGTCGACAGCCGGAACGACGCCACGGCCCGGTCCAGGTACGCCGCCCGGTCGGCGGTGCGCAGCGGCAGCGTCTCCCGCAGCGCGGGCTCGTCCACCTGGATCACCGCGATCCCCGCCGCCTCCAGGTCCACGACTTCGTCGCGCAACGCGAGCGCGACCTGGCGGGCGGTGTCGCCCTCGGGCTGGTCGTCGCGCACGAACGACCACGCGAGCATCGTGACCGGCCCGGTCAGCATGCCCTTGACCGGCTTTCCGGTCAGGCTCTGCGCGTAGGTGGCCCACTCGACGGTCATCGGCTCGGGCCGTGCGACGTCCCCGACGATCAGCGGCGGCCGCACGTACCGGGTGCCGTAGGACTGGACCCAGCCGTGCTCGGTGGCCAGGAACCCGGTCAGCTGCTCGCCGAAGTACTGGACCATGTCGTTGCGCTCGGGCTCGCCGTGCACGAGGACGTCCAGCCCTAGCCGCTCCTGCTCGGCGATGACCGCGCGGACTTCGGCCCGCATCGCCTCGCGGTAGGCGGTTTCGTCGAGCTTGCCCGCCCGCAGCGCCGCACGCGCTTTCCGCAGCTCGGCGGTCTGCGGGAACGACCCGATCGTCGTGGTCGGCAGCTCCGGCAGGTGCAGCCGCTCCTGCTGCGCCGGACGCCGCCTGCCGTACGGGCTGACGCGGCGCAGGTCGGCGTCGGTGACCGCGGCAACCCGCTCCCGCACCGCAGGCACCTTCACGATCGGCGACGCCGCCCGTGACGCCAGCCGCTCGGCGTTGACCCGCAACGCGTCTTCGACGGCGGAGCGGTCCTCGGTCAGGCCGCGGCGCAGCGTGACGATCTCGGCGAGCTTCTGCCGGGCGAACGACAGCCAGCCGGCGATCTCCGGGTCGAGGCCGGATTCCAGGGTGACGTCGTAGGGCACGTGCAGCAGCGAACAGGACGCGGCGACGTCCACCGAACCGGCCAGGCCGAGCAAGGTACCCAGCGTCGAAAGCGCGGCGGTCAGGTCGGCGGCCCAGATGTTGCGGCCGTCGACGACACCCGCGACCAGGCGCTTGTCCGGGATCCCGCCGGCGCGCGCGAGGCCGTCGAGATTGGCGGCGGCGTGGCCGGTGAAGTCGATCGCCAGTCCCTCGACCGGGGACTTCGCCAGCACGGGCAAGGCGTCGCCGAGCCGGTCGAAGTAGGACGCGACCAGGATCTTCGGCCGCGCGGTCGCCGCCGCCAGGGTCGCGTAGGTTTCGGTGACCACGGCCAGGACGTCGGCCGGCTGGTCGGTGACCAGTGCGGGCTCGTCGAGCTGGACCCATTCGGCGCCGGCCTCGTGCAGCTGCCGCAGCAGGTCGACGTAGCACGGGACGACCTGGTCGAGCAGGTCCAGCGGCCGGAAGCCGGGGGTGCCGGTCGGGTCCTTGGCCAGCAGCAGGAACGTGACCGGGCCGACGAGCACCGGCCGGGTCGTCACGCCCTGCTCGAGCGCCTCGGCGAACTCCTCCAGCGGCTTGCCCGGGTCCAGGGTGAAGCGGGTGTCCGGGCCGAGTTCGGGCACCAGGTAGTGGTAGTTCGTGTCGAACCACTTCGTCATCTCCAGCGGCGGCGCGTCCGCGGTGCCGCGGGCCATGGCGAAGTAGCGGTCCAGCTCGTTCGTTTCCCCGCGGTGCCGCTCGGGGATCGCGCCCAGCAGCACACAGGTGTCCAAAACGTGGTCGTAGCACGAGAAGTAGTTGCTCGGGTCGTCGTCGACGCCGGCGTCACGCAGCTCCGCCAGGTTCCGCAGCCGCAGCTCACGGGCCGTGCCGAGCAGCGCGCCGGCGTCGATCCGGCCCTTCCAGCAGGCCTCGACGGCCTTCTTGAGTTCCCGGTCGGCGCCCTGGCGGGGGTAGCCGTACACGGTGGCGCGGCCGGTCGGGGATTTCGAAGTCACGGGGGCTCTCCTTCGCGAGTCCGCGTGGACCCCGAGGGAGCGCACGGCAAACCGCGACCCGTGACGGGTCGTGATCCGGCGTGACCTGCCCGCGAGGTCGCAGCCAGCACCCCACGGTCGCGGGGTGCGCAGCCGGCAGGTCTTCGGACTCGTGGGCGTTCCGGCGCGTGCGCCGGGTTCCTACTGGCCGTCGCTTCCCGAGCCGGGTGGCTCAGTGCTCGTCCCTCGAAGGACTGACGGCGGTCGTTCCCACTCACCGCTGCGGGGCAGTCCCGGATTCCCACCGGGTTCCCTCTTGCCTCGGTCACCGCCACCTGCGCGCGGAGACCGAACCAGCTGCACCCCGGACTCTAGCGGCTCGCGCCGGAGAGTTCCGCACCCCTTGCCGACGATCACCCGAGGTCGCGCAGGTACACGTTGGGCGTCCACATGTCGGTGCCGGTGGCGAAGTTGGTGGCGACGGACTGGAACGCGACGTGCTTGCCGTCGGCCGAGATCGACGGCATCGCCGAGTCTCCGTTGCCCTCCACGCCGTTCCCGGCGACGCTGGCCCGGGTCGTGGTCGCGGTGTCGCGGTCACGGACGAACACGTCGCCGGCGCTGTTGCGGTCGAACGGCACGAGCCGCCACGCGAAGGAGCCGAACGCCGTGTACCGGCCGTCGGCCGAGATCGACGGCCGGACGCCGGGCGTGGTGCCGTCGCCGTCCTGGCCGCCCGGATAAAGGACGTTCAGCCGGGTGACCGCCGACGTCTGCCGGTCGACGAGGAAGTCGTCGATCCTGCCGTTGGTGTCCCCCGGATTCGGCAGCAGGTTCCACGCGGCCGACTGGTAGGCGACGTACCGCCCGTCGGCCGACATCGTGGCGAAGGTGCTGGCGCCCTGTCCCTGGTCACCGTGGGCGTTGACGCTCACCCGATCGGTCAGCCCGGTCAGCTTGTCGTGCACGAACACGTCGGTGGCCTGGTTCGTGTCGGAGCTCGTCAGGGTCGCGGCGTCGGATTCGAACGTGACGTAGCGGCCGTCGGCCGAGATCGACGGCAACCGGCTCGCGCCCCGGACCTCCGCGCCGCCCGGATCGACGCTGACGCGGACGGTGCGGTCGGTCTGCTGGTCGTACTCGAAGACGTCCTGGACGCGGTTCGTGTCGCCGGCGACGAGATTGCCGGCGAAGGAGTCGTAGGCGATGAACCGCCCGTCGGCCGAGATCGCCGGGTGGAGGCTGTCGTCGTTGCCCGGGGCGCCCAGCAGCCCGCCGCTGACCCGGCTCGTCCACCCGATCAGCCGGTCGTGGACGAACACGTCCCGGACCGTGTTGGTGTCGCCCGGAACCAGGTTCGTCGCGTCCGAAACGAACGCGACGTACCGGCCGTCGGCCGAAATGGACGGTGCCCAGCTGGCGCTGTTGCCCTCGGCTCCGTTGCGGTCGACGCTGACGCGGGTGGTCACCCCGGCCACCCGGTCCCGCACGAACACGTCGTCGACGCCGTTGGTGTCGCCGCCGACGAGATTGCGGGCCGCGGACCGGAAAGCCACGTACCGGCCGTCGGCGGACACCGACGGCTCCCCGCTGGCTCCGGTGCCCGCCTTGCCTTTCCTTGTTGTGAAGGAAACCGTGGTTCACCAGACCGGCTGGAACCGCTCGTTGACGAAGCTGTAGCAGGGGTTCTGCACCAACCGGCGGTAGTTGTCGGTGGTGATGCCGTCCACCGAAAGGCACAGGCCGCTGTTCACGTTCTGGAACTCCGCGACGCCGTTGTAGTAGTCCCAGCGCATCCGCCACTGCTGGTTCGTGCCGACGAGGCAGGTGTACTGGATGATCGGGTTCCCCTGGTTCGTCCCGTAGGCGTAGTCGTCCAGGCACTTGCCGGTGCGCACGTTCTGCACCCAGAACACGTCCGGGTCGTCCGTCGCCTGCCCCAGCCGCCACCGCTGGTTGTTGCCGTACGCGCAGGAAAGCTGGTCGACCGGGGCGAAGTCGTCGAGCCGTCCCTTGTCGACCTGCACGCATTTGGGGCCGCCGCCGGTCCAGCTGCCTTCGTTGGTCTGCCAGGCCACCACGTCGCCGCTCACCGGCGGGTAGATGGTCCGGTCGGCGTGGGCGGGCGCGGCACTGGTGAGCACGAGCGCGGCGGTCGCGAGCGGGACCAGCGCGGCGGTGCGGAGCACGCGAGGGAGCTGAGGCATGCGCGAACCCTAGGGATCACCAGCCGTCCGGCTCCAGGCGGAACCGGCGGAAAAGGCGGCAGAACCGGGCGGTTTCCCGATCAGCGGTCCGCGGCCATCGCCGGGTGTGCGCGGACGCGGGCCTGGTCCGGCAGGCCGAGGGGGAACGTCAGCGCCTCGCGGAACAGCCGGGCGGCGCCGGCGTGATCGCCGTCGGCGGCAGCCGTCTCGCCGAGGGCGAGCAGCGCGAGCCCGGTCGCCTGGGCGTGTTCGGCCCGCCGGGCCAGCTCCAGCGCGCGCTTGCCGGTGGTGGTGGCGTCGTCCCAGCGGGCCTGGCCGGCCTGCGACTGGGCCAGCAGGGCCAGCGCGAACGCCTCCGAGCCCGGTTCGCCGAGAGCGGCGAACGTGGCGGCGGCCTCGGCCAGCAGGGCGGCCGCGCCGGCGTGGTCGCCGGTGTCGTTGCGCACGGCGCCGAGGTTGAGCTGAGCCACCGCGATGCCGCGCCGGTCGCCCAGCTCGCGCTTGCGGCGCAGCGCGGCGGCGTGGTACTCGATCGCTTCGGCGAACGCGCCGCGGTCGTGCGCCAGCGCGCCCAGGTTGTTCAGCGCGATCGTCTCGCGGCGCGCGTCGCCCATGGTCCTGGCCTGGTCCAGCACGCCGGTGTACGCGGCCGCGGCGTCGTCGTACCGGCCGGCGAACTTGTGGGCGTTGCCGATCAGGGTCAGCGTCGCGGCCCGGCCGTCCGGGTCGGCGCCGAACGCCTCGGCGGCGGACGCGGCCAGCGCCAGCGCCGCCTCCGGGTCGCCGCTCTCGTTGGCGGTGACCGCGGCGCCGTGCCACGCCCACGCCCGGGCCTGCTCGGTGCGCGCGGCACCGGCGGCTCCGGTGAGCATCCGCCGTCCCTCGGCGAACCGGCCCCGGGCAACGTAGTGCTTGGTCAGCGCGCGCACGGTTTCCCCGCACAGCAGGGCCGGCGCGGCGTCGACGGCCTGCTGGATCGCGGCCCGCACGTTGTCCTGCTCACCGCCCAGCCGGGGATCGCCGTCGCGGACCAGGCGCAGGAAGTGCCCGGCGTGCGCGTCGCGATCGGCCGCTCCGGTGAGCTGGTCCTCGACGACCTCGCGGATGGTGTCCAGCATGCCGATCCGCGGGTTGCCGGCGCGTTCGGTGACGGTGACCAGGCTGTGCGCGGCCAGCGTCGCCAGCGAATGCGGCGGTGCGCCCAGCACGGCCTCGACGTCGGCCGGGTCGGCGCCGCCGGAGAACGCGCCCAGCAGGCCGAACAGCCGCCGGTCGGGGTCGGTGAGCCCGCGCGTGCTCCATTCGACCGTGCGGCGCAGGCTCACGTGCCGGTCGGCCAGGTCCACCGCGTCGCCGTGCAGGTCGCGAACCTGCGCGAGCACCTGGGCCGGCCCCTGGGTCCGCAGCCGCGCGGCGGCCAGCTCCAGTGCGAGCGGCAGGCCGTCGAGACGGCGGCACAGCGCCGCGACCGCGACGGCGTTCTCCGCGGTGAGCGCGAACCCGGGCCGGACCGCGGCGGTGCGTTCGACCAGCAGCCGGACGGCCGCGTTGCCGGCCAGGCCGGCCGGATCGTCACTGTCCGGAGTGGACAGTGGAGCCAGCGGCCAGAGGTGTTCCCCCCGCAACCGCACCGGCGACCGGCTGGTCACCAGGACGGTCAGCCCGGGGCACCCGGCCAGCAGCGTCGCGACGGTGGTGGCCGCCGCGGCCACGTGCTCGAAGCTGTCGAGCACGAGCAACCACTGCCCGTCGCCGATGAGCGCGGCCGGATCGGGCGTCCCCAGCGACTCGGCCAGCGCCTGCGGCACGTCATCGGCGTCCCGAAGGGCGCTGAGGTCGAGGCCGTGCACGGATTCGAACCGGCTCGCCGCCCGCCAGCCGACCTCGAGCGCAAGGCGGGTCTTGCCGACCCCACCGGTCCCGGTGATCGTGACCAGCCGCACCGCGGGATCCTGAACCAGCCGCAGCACCGCGGCAAGGTCACCGGCCCGCCCGACGATCGAGGTGACCGGCGCGGGCAAGGCGGGCCGCACGACGGCCCGCCTACGCCGAGTGTCTGGCGGCGGCGCGGTCCGGGCGCTGCGGGCAAACGCCTCCTGCTCCTCCGGCGTCAGGCCCAGCGCCCCGATGAGCGCCCGCAGGGTTTCACGCTGCGGACGCCGGGTGGCGCCCCGTTCGATCTCCCCGATCGCGCGAACGCTGACCCCGCTCAGCTCCGCCAGCTGCTCCTGCGAGAGCCCGCGGCTGCTCCGCAGCCCTGCCAGCATGTCGGCCAACGCCATCTGCCCCCGGTGCACCGCCACATAGTAAGGACGGCTGCGGAAGCGCCACGGTTCGCTTCCCGGACTCGTCGCGGCGCGAGCTTGGAGGGCACGCCGACCGAGCGCGACGGAGCGGCGCTGAGTAGAGCCGTCTCGAAAGTCGCCGGGGGGCGGCGTTGTCGAGGCGGACCATGCGGTCACGGGATATCGTGGCCGCACGTCCGGACGACAGGGGGAAGCCGTGCCCGATTTCGATGAGATCAACGCCAAGGTGATCGACGAGTACCGTGCGAACGGTGGCGAGCTGAGCGGTGGCTTCGCCGGCGAGACCTTGATCCTGGTCCACCACTTCGGGGCCCGATCGGGCACCGAACGCGTCTCGCCACTGGCCTGCTACGCCGAAGGCCCGCGCCTGTTCGTCTTCGCGAGCAAGGCGGGCCTGCCGGAGAACCCCGCCTGGTACCACAACTTGATGGCGCACCCCGACGTCACCGTGGAGTTCGGCGACGAAACCTTCCCGGTGCGCGCCGTGGAGATCACGGGGGCCGAACGGGACGAGATCTACGCGAAGAACGTCGAACAGCGCCCGCAGTTCGGCGAGTACCAGGCCAACGTGGACCGGCTCATCCCGGTCGTCGAGCTGGTGCGTCGCTGACCGCACCGCCCGCATCCGAGCAGGACCGCCCGACTCGAGTCGGATGTCCCCGGTGATCAAGCCGCCTAAACTGGGCCTGTGGAGCTGGAACTGCGCCACCTGCGCGCGCTCGTGGCCGTCGCCGATGCGCGGAGTCTCAGCCGGGCGGCTCGGCTTCTCCACGTCTCGCAGCCCGCCCTCTCGGGGCTGCTGCGCCGGGTCGAACGGACCGTCGGTGGGGCTCTGTTCGTCCGGTCGCCCAGCGGGTGCGTGCCCACGCGGCTCGGTGCCGACGTCGTGGCCGATGCGCGGGGTGTGCTGGCCGGGGTGTCCGCGCTGACCGAGCGGATCGGGGAACGGCGGGCGCCCGCCGGGCCCGTGCGCGTCGGCGGGTACTGCGGTTTCCTGCACCTCTCCGTGTCGCATTGGCTGCAGGACCGGCCGTGGAGCCACGGGGTCAGCGTGCACGAGGACCCGGACGAGACCGCCACGCTCGCCCAGCTCGCCGCCGGCGGGCTGGACCTCGCACTGGTCTACCTGCCGCCGCTGCCCGGTTCCGTGATCCCCGACGGCGTCGAAACGCTGGTGGTGCACCCCCGGGAGCCGGTTTTCGTCATCCTCTCCCCCGACCACCCGCTGGCCGGGACGCGCGCGGTGCCGTTCGCCGGCCTCGGTGAACACCCGTGGGCCGACGACCCGCCGGGCACCACGCGGTGGTCGGCGTACCTGCAGCGGGTGTGCCGCAGCCGCGGTGTGGCCCTCGACCAGCCGCACCGGCCGCAGTGCCTGGCGACGCTGCTGGACCTCGTCGGCGCCGGCATGGCCGTCGCACCCGCGCTGGCGACGCGCCGGGACCGGCCCGGGACGATCGCCGTGCGGGCCATCGAAGGCGCACCCCTGTGGCAGGAGCTGCGGCTGTGCTACCGCCCGGGCACGCCGGTGGCGGCGCACGCCGAGGAGATCCACGCGGCCGTCGTCGCGAGCTACGCCGGCCGGCAGGGCTGCAGCGCCGCGTTCGACGCCTGGTGGCACGCGGGCGGCCGCGAGCTCCTGCCGGCCGGCTGAGCTCAGACCGTGACGCGCCAGGTGCTGTTCGGCGACGGCACGTCGAACCGCAGGGTCGAGCAGTCGTAGTCGGACGGACGCGGGTTCGCCGTCGGGCTCAGCGGCGAGTTCGACGGCGACGCGGCGGTCCAGCGCCCGCCGATCCGCAGCTGCAGCGAACTCGACTCGAACACCGCGCCGCGCGCGTCCGAGCAGTAGTAGGCGTTGCCGGTGGCGGGATTGCGGGTCGCGTAGAGCTCGAAGATGTCCCAGCCCTCGTTCAGCGAACTCTGGTCGCTGCCGCTCTGGCTGAACAGCTTGTCCCACGCGCCCGTCTTCACGTTGCGCAGCGACGCCGTCCAGCTGTTGCCCGACGGGCTGGTCCGGACCTCCTGGACGGTGTAGGCCGGGTGCCCGTCCACCGTGCTCGTGTAGGTGGCCAGGAAGGCGCTGTCGATCGGGACGACCTTCGCCGGCGACACCGAACGGCACCAGTCCCAGGCCCAGACCTGCGCGGCTTCGCCGAGCCCGTACGCGGTCACGACTTCGATGCACGAGTGTCCGGTGGGCTTCATCGTCGGGGCGTAGACGACGTCGTCGGTGTTGGAGAGCCGCAGGCCCGGCGTGATGCTCTGGGTCACGACCACACCGTCGGCGCCCGAGGACAGCTGGGGTTCCGGGCCCCAGAACGTGTGCCGCTGCGCCAGCGAATCCGCCTGGCGCAGCTGGCGGAACCGGTCGGCCATCGGCCCGGCCGCCGCTCGGGCGGCGGCGCCGGTGAGGCCGGGCACGGTGCCGCCCGGTGCCGCGGACACCGGGACGGCCACCGCGATCGTGGTCACGAAGGCACAGCAGAGAACGGCAAGCAGCTTCCGCATCGGCGCGTCTCCCTCGTCACGGGGCGGCCGGGTGCCCGCCCACGGGGATCCGGATGCTAGGACGCGCTTTCTGTTGTGCGGCACCGACTTTCGGCGGTTCGACGGCATCGCGGCCGGTCGGCGGGGGCATGACTTCCGCCGTCGCGAGGTGTTATGCCGCCGTTCGGCGCAGCGGTCAGCCCGGTCAGTTCAGGAGGAAGCCGAACACGGCCGTGCGCAGTTCGTCGGCCGCCAGGGCGCCCTGGTGGTCGCCGGGCACGTGCTGCAGCCGGGCGTCCGGGAGGCGGCCGGCCATCTTCTCAACGCCCGCTGCCATGGGGTCGGCCGCACCCGCGAGGAACAACGTCGGCACCTTCGGGACCGCGCCCGCCGGGTCGAACGGCTCCCGGCCCAGACCTTCCACGAGCCGTAACAGGGATTCCGCGTCCCCGGCCCGGACCAGCCCCGCGATCCCGGCCGTCAGCGGGTCCTCTGCCGCCCCCGTGCGGACCGCGGCCCGCAGCGCCGCCGGGTCGAGCGCGGCGAAGGGGTCCATCCCGCTCAGGCCGCCCAGCACCAGCCGGCGGACGGGCAGCACCTCATCGGCCGCCAGGCTCCACGCCAGCCGGGCGCCGAGGGAGTAGCCGACGACGTCGAGCTCGCCGGCGGGCACGGCGGCGGCCAGCCGGCGCAGCACCACCCCCGTCGTGACGTCCTCGACGGCCGCGACGGCGGGTCCGTCCCGGTGGCCCGGCAGGTGCACGACGAAGGTTTCGCGGCCGGCTTCGGCGAGCGGACCGGCCCACCGCGGCGCCGGCCAGTCGGCGGCACCGCTGGAGGCGAAGCCGTGCAGCAGCACGACAGGTGGGCCGACGGGCGCGCCGGACGACGGGGTGCGGGTGACGGGGAGAGCGTTCATTCTACAATCGTAGACGAAAAGGGCTCATTCGGTGATCCGCGCCAGCAACCCGTCGACGTAGGCGCGGTACCGGGCCACCAGCTCGCCCACCGGGTACATCAGGCTCGACACCGTGGCCCCGATGGTCACCGAGATGATCTCGTCCGCGAGCACGCCGACCGCGCGCGCGTTCGTCCGCTCGCCCTTGCCCCGCGCGGCCGCCAGCCGACGGCACAGCTCGGCCCGCCAGCTCGTCAGCAGCTCGCGGTACTGCGCCGCGAGACCGGGGTTGGCCACGGAGTGGTCCCACAGCGCCAGCAGCACGCGTCCGGCCGCGATCCGGTCCGGGGTCAGCGGCAGGGCACCTTCGACGAAGCCCCGCAGCGCTTCGACCGGCCCGAGCCCGGGGTCCAGGCCGGCCAGGAGCGCCTCGGTTTCCCGCAGCACGCTCTCGAACGTCGCCGCGATGATTTCGTCCTTGCTGGCGAAGTAGTGCTTGAGCGCGCCGTTGGCGAACCCGGCGGCGGTGACGATGCTGCGCATGGTCGCCGCCTCGAAGCCGCCTTCGATGATCAGCTTCTTGGCGACGGCCACGATTTCGCGGCGTCGTTCGTCGTGGTCGATGACCTTCGGCATGGCTACCGACTCTAGGTCATGCCGGCTCGCGCAGGCTGAGCCACGTGGCGCGGCGTTCGGCCTGGCGAGCCGGGTCAGCGACGGGGGACGCGAGCCGCAGGCGCTGCGTGTACGGGTGCTCCGGCACCTCGGTCACCGCGCGGGTCGGCCCCGTTTCCACGATCTTCCCCTGGTAAAGCACGCACACCCGGTGGCAGACCCGCCGCACGACGCCGAGGTCGTGCGAGACGAACAGGTAGGACACCCCGGTTTCGCGCTGCAGGTCGACGAACAGGTCGAGGATGGCCGCCTGGGTGGTCAGGTCCAGCGCGCTGACCGGCTCGTCGCAGACGACCAGGCGGGGCCGGCGCACCAGGGCCCGCGCGATCGCGACGCGCTGGCGCTGCCCGCCGGAGAACTCGCTCGGGTAGCGGTGCACCGCGCCGGCCGGCAGCCGCACGCGGTCGAGCATCGCGGCCACGACCGTGCGCGCCTCGGCGCGGGAGGTCCCCGCCACCACGAGCGGCTCGGCCAGCACCTCCCCGACGGTCATCGTCGGGTCCAGCGAGCCGTACGGGTCCTGGAACACGACCTGGACGTCGCCGGCCAGCCGGCGGCGGGCGGCGCCGCGCAGGTGCGTGATGTCCCGGCCGGCGAACGTGATCCGCCCGGCGGTGACCCCGGCGAGGCCGAGCACGGCCTTCCCGAGCGTCGACTTGCCCGAACCGCTCTCCCCGACCAGGCCGACGCACTCCCCCGGCCCGGCCGACAGCGAGACGCCGTCCAGTGCGCGGAAGGCGACCCCGCGGCGCAGCCGGTAGTCCACCACGAGGTCGTCGACCTCCAGCAGTGCGGTCATCGGGCGGCTTCCTCTCCGCGCACCCCGGCCGGGGAACACGCTTCGTCGAGTTCGTCGCGGCAAGGGGCGTCGTCCAGCGAGGCGCCGATCAGCTCCGCGGTGTAGGGGTTCTCCGGCCGGCGGAAGATCCGCTCGACCGGGCCGGTCTCCACGACCCGGCCGTCCTTCATGACGACGACGCGGTCGCAGATGTCGGCCACCACCCCGAAGTCGTGGGTCACGATCACCAGCGCCATCCCGTACTCGCGCTGCAGCTCGCGCAGCAGCTCGAGGACCTCCGCCTGGACCGTGACGTCGAGCGCGGTCGTCGGCTCGTCGGCGACCAGCAGCGACGGCCGTCCGGCGACCGCCCCGGCGATGAGCACGCGCTGGGCCATGCCGCCGGAGATCTGGTGCGGGTAGGCCTTCAGCACCCGGTCGGGGTCCTGGATCCCGACCCGCACGAGGACGTCCCGGGCCCGCTGCCGGGCCTGCGCCTTCGACAGCCCGTGCACCCGCCGCAGTGGCTCGGCGAGCTGGTGGCCGATCGGGTAGCACGGGTCGAGGTTGGTCATCGGCTCCTGCGGCACGTACCCGATCGCCCGGCCGAGCAGGGCGGCGCGCTCCTTCGGCGACCGGCGCCCGACCTCCTCGCCGCCGACCCAGATGCCGCCGGCGACCGCGGTGCCGCCGGCCGGGAGCAGGTCGAGCACGGAGAAGATGGTCTGCGTCTTGCCCGAGCCCGACTCGCCGACGATGCCCAGCACCTCGCCGGGGGCCGCGTCGAACGACACCCCGCGCACGACCTCGTCGACGCCGTCCCGGGTCGCGTACCCCACCCGGAGGTTTTCGACGCGCAGAGCGCTGTCCGCGACCTCGTGCACGTGCGTCCCGCTGGCCACGGCCTCGGGCAGAGCGGACGGGGCAGCGGCCAGCTCACGGCGGACGCGGGCGCGACGGCGGGCGGTCGGCAGCTCGACCCGGACGCTGACCAGGTCGGCGAGGGTCGACCCGATGAACGCCAGCGCGGCGATCGTCAGGCCGAGGGCGATCGAGGGCCAGAGCAGGATCAGCGGGTAGCTGAGCATGGTCTGGAAGCCGTCGTTCATCAGCTGGCCCCAGCTGGGCGTGGACGCCGAGCCGACGCCGAGGAACTGCAGCCCGGCCTGCAGGCCGATGGCGATCCCGGCGGTCAACGCCGTCTGCACGATGACCGGGGCGTACACCGCGCGCAGCATGTGCGTACGCAGGATGCGCACGGTCGTCACGCCGGACACGCGTGCGGCGTCGATGTAGGGCTCCCGGCCGACGGTCAGCGCTCGCGCCCGCGCGATCCGGTAGTGGCCGGGGGCGAGCAGCACGCCCAGGGTGACCATCAGGACCGCGAAGTTCTGGCCGGTGCCCGCGGCGACCACCAGGAGCACGATCATCACCGGCACCGACTGCAGCGCGTCGCTGAGCCAGGACGCGACCCGGTCGGTCACCCCGCCGAAGTAGCCCGCGGCGACCCCGGCGGGGACGCCGAGCACCACGCACGTGAGGCAGGTGATCAGGGCGCCGTAGAGCGTGGTCCGGGCGCCGTACAGCAGCCGGCTGAGGATGTCGCGGCCCGCGGAGTCGCCGCCGAGCGGATGCCCGTTGCCCGGGGTGGCGTGGGACAGCGCGAAGTCGAGGTGGTCGGGGTCGAACGGCGCCAGCCAGGGGGCGAGCACCGCGACCGCCACCACGATCGCGAACACGGCGAGGGCGGCCACCCCGAGCGGGCGGCGGAGGTAGCGCCGGCCCAGCGACACCCGCTTGACGGGGACCGGGCCGGCGGGGAGCGGAACGGCGGTCATCGCTGGCGCACCTTCGGGTTGACCCACCCGAGCACGAGGTCGAGCAGGAAGTTGACGATGACGACGAACACCACGGTCACGGCGGTCAGGCCGAGCAGCACCGGGATGTCGCCGATCTGGGACGCCGACTGCGTCAGGCTGCCGATGCCGGGCAGGTTGAACACGATCTCCACGACGATCGCGCCGCCGAGCAGCCCGACGAACAGCAACGCCAGCACGGTCAGCGCGGCCGGGGCGGCGTTGCGCAGCACGTGCGCGGTCACCCGGGCCTTCGACAGGCCGCGCGCCCGCAGGGTCCGGACGAAGTCCTGGCCGGCGACCTGCAGAAAGCTGTTGCGCAGCTGCTCGGCGATCAGCACGATCGCCCCGAGCGCCAGCGCGATCGCGGGCAGCGTGATCGACTGCAGCCAGCCGCCCACCGACTCCTCCGGCGAGACGTACCCGACCGCCGGGAACCACTTGAGCCGCAGCGCGAACCAGGTCACCAGCACCAGGCTGAGCCAGAACCCGGGCAGCGCGAACAGCACC
The DNA here is from genome assembly GCF_040609695.1 of Amycolatopsis sp. NPDC004625. NCBI lineage: Bacteria > Bacillati > Actinomycetota > Actinomycetes > Pseudonocardiales > Pseudonocardiaceae > Amycolatopsis > Amycolatopsis sp. NPDC004625. The sequence continues at coordinate 520 of NZ_JBEXKX010000019.1, read as the reverse complement.
ACCGACGCCAGCTTGAGCACGCGGTCGCCGAGGCCGCCCGGGCGCAGCCCGCACGCCACGCCCGCAGCGACACCGACCACGGCGGCGAGCACGGTGGCGGCCACGACCACCGACAGCGTCACCGGCACGCGCAGCGCGATCTGGTCGCCGACCGGCTGGAAACTGCGCCACGACGTGCCGAAGTCGCCGGTGACGGCGTGGGAGAACCAGGTCCAGAACTGGGTCAGCAGCGGCTGGTCGTAGCCGATCTTGGCGCGCAGCGCCGCCTGCTGGGCGGGGGTCGCGCTGTTGCCGAGCAACCCGGCGGTCGGGTCGCCCACGGCGAGGTGCGCGAGGAAGAAGGTCCCGCTCGTGACCAGCACGAGCAGCAGGACCCCCGACGCCAGGCGCTTGAAGACGAAAGTCAGCATTTCCGGCTCCCTCGGCGGCGGGTCCGTCCGCTGTCGGCGGCCAAGGGCGTCACGGCGGTCACGTGCACCTGCCGACCCTACCCCGATCGGGCGGGAAAATTCCGCAGACT